>JACPTC010000042.1 GCA_016192985.1 Candidatus Woesearchaeota archaeon
AAATCAAAAGATGCCAATTTTGAGGAAATCCCTTTAAGCATGAAAGATTTGACAAAAAGATATGGTTATGTGGACACAATATGCAATCCGACAAAACAAAGGCAGAGCGATACCGAAGAGCTTGCAAAAGAATGCGACGTTTTTATAGTGATTGGGGGCAAAAACTCAAGCAATTCAAAAGAGCTTTATGCAAAATGCAGGGAATTAGGAGTTGAAAGCCATTTTATACAATCTTCGGAGCAACTGCAGAAAGAATGGTTTGACGGAAAGAAAAAGATTGGAATAACAGCAGGCGCATCCACACCCGATTATCTAATAAATGATGTAGCAAAGAAAGTCAAGGAGTTTGTCAGCTAAAATTAATGAATAATAAAAAAATTTTATTCTGCAAAGAAACCAGCCCTTTCAGAGTCAAACTTCCAAGTCTCTGGAATCCTGCCAACCCTTTTGTAGTATTTTGTCAGCCTGCCGATTTTAGATCCTGTTATCAAAATGCCCCTCTTTGCTGTCTCGTCATGCTTGTTTGTGTCAATATGCTTTGCAATAGCAGCGTATCTCTTGAATAATGCAGTCAAATCCTCAGGCACTTCTGGAGTCTGTTTCTTTTCATCTAGAATTGCTGTTACTGTTTTTCCGCACAATGCAGATACGCTTGGAATGCCGTAGGTGTCTCTTAAAAGCAGTCCTATCTGCGAAGGGGCCTTCCCGTCCTTTGCAAGCTTCGCTATCAGGAGCTCGACTTCCTTTGCCTTGTACCTTGTCCATGAAGGGACTGTCTTCTTTGCAGGCTTTTTTGAGCCATGCTTCCCCCTCTTCCTTGAATACATGCGTGCCAACGGTTTCGCCCCTTGACGACGACAAACTTTTCGAAAAAGTTTGATAAAAATTGTACCATTAATGGCACGAATAACCTTTTTCCGTTGTCGTCTGGTTTTAGTTAAATCTTCTGGAGAAAAATAATTCTTTCATCCAGCATAGCCAAGCAAATTAATTTTACCGAGCTATCTTTCAATTTTCAATAAATGGATATGGTTAATGGTTTATAAATGTTGTTGTTTGTATTAATTTTCGAGAAAGGTATCTTTTATTACAATACTAAAAGGAAAATAAAAGAGTAGGATAAATGCAGCTGTTGACGGAGAAATTAAACTTTTGGCTGGGTTGAATGCCGCCCCAATCATAGCACCAAAAAAAGCAGCAATCATAATATCTAAAGTATTCAACAATATTTTAAAGAATTTTTTGTCCATATTAACTTAAAATTGTTCCTTCTACTTTTGCTTGTTCTATTAATTTATCAAAATCTTTTACTGGTATAAATGGACAATATTGCCCCCAAGTCCAATGCCCATTTCTTTTTCCAATTTTACCAACAATAAAGTAACCTATACGATATTCGTAATAGTCATTTTCACGATGATTAGAGAGAATATCCCCTTCAGTTTTGATAAATTTAACTCTTTCGACAACAAAAACTTTTTCCTTATAATTACTTTGACGCATTAAAGTAATAGCTTCTTTTCTCCATATATGGTAACCTTTACGAGAAATATCCTTTACTCTGAAATCTCTAGTCTTCTCTCTTTCAAATTGGTTTTTCTTTTTTTGAATAAATTCTTTAGCATTTAATGTCTTAGTCATTGTATTAATAATCAAAAATAGCCCCGGGCAGATTCGAACTGCCGTCAGAGCCTTTCCATTGCAGTTGCTTGTGGGGAATCTTTCGGACTCCAGTTGCCTGCAACCAAAGGGCCCTATGCTTGACCGCTACATTCCGCAGAATAACATGGATTATTCTTCCACGGGGCTATAAAACGAATCTGCCGAGACATATTAAAAGACTATACCTTAATATTTAAATTTAATGGCAAAAATTTATATAATACTCATAAAATTCAAGGCAGGGGGATTATGGTAGAGAGCAAATTTTTCATTATAGATTTTGACAGCACTTTCACTCAAGTTGAGGCTTTGGACGAGCTGGCAGCTATCTCTCTTAAAAACAGTCCTAAAAAATTAAATATTCTCAGCGCTATAAAGCACATTACCAGTTTAGGAATGGAAGGCAAGCTATCAATCGCTGAATCGTTAAAACAGCGCATCAAACTGCTGAATGCAAACAAAAAGCATCTTGAGATGCTGGTTAAGCTATTAAGAAGGAAAGTTACTCCTTCTTTTGTTCGCAACAAGCAATTCTTCAGATTGCACTCCAAAAACATATTCATAATCTCTAGCGGATTCAAAGACTACATAACTCCAGTTGTCAAGCAATTCAATATTCCAGAAAAAAACATCTTTTGCAATGAATTTGTTTTTGATAAAGACAAGAACATAATAGGATTTGACGAAAGAAACACTCTTGCAAAAGAAAATGGCAAAGTAGAGCTGCTTAAGTCTCTAAAACTTGAAGGGGAGATATATGTTGTGGGAGATGGCTATACGGACTATCAGCTCAAGGAGTCAGGTTTAGTTGCAAAGTTTTTTGCCTTTACAGAGAATGTTGCAAGGGAGGTGGTGGTTAAAAAAGCTGATCACGTTGCGCCTACATTTGACGAATTCCTTTACATGAGCAAACTGCCTATGTCAATTTCTTATCCAAAAAATAGAATCAAGATGCTTTTGCTTGAGAATATACACCATGAATCAATCTCTTTGTTAAAGAGGGAAGGTTACACTGTTGAGGGCATTCCAAAAAGTCTCACCGAGGAAGAGCTGGTTGAAAGGATAAAAGATGTGTCGATACTGGGCATTAGGTCAAAAACAGAAATAACGGCCAGAATGTTGGAGAATGCACACAGGCTAATGGCTATAGGCGCTTTTTGCATTGGCACAAACCAAATAGACCTTATAGGATGCTCAAGAAAAGGAATTGCTGTTTTTAATGCGCCCTACAGCAACACAAGAAGTGTAGTTGAGCTTGCAATGGGAGAGATAATCATGCTTATGAGAAACATCTTCGATAAGAGCAACAATGCGCATAAAGGAGTTTGGGACAAGTCATCACATAGAAGCTATGAAGTAAGAGGCAAAAACTTAGGCATAATCGGCTATGGCAATATTGGCTCTCAATTATCCGTTCTTGCAGAGGATTTTGGAATGAATGTGTATTATTATGATATTGTGGAAAAGCTTGCGCTCGGCAATGCAAAGAAATGCGGCTCAATGCAGGAATTGCTGAAAAAGGCAGATATAGTGTCGGTGCATGTTGACGGCAACCCCCGCAACAGAAATCTCATCGGGAAAAAGGAATTTAGAGTGATGAAAGATGGGGCAATATTCCTAAATATGAGCAGGGGATTCGTGGTTGATATGCAGGCACTTGAAAAATACATAAAAAATGGAAAAATAAGGGGCGCTGGCATAGATGTTTTTCCTACCGAGCCAAGAAGCAACTCTGAGGAATTTGTTTCTGAGCTTCGCAATCTGCCAAATGTCATTTTAACCCCACACGTAGCAGGCAGCACAGAAGAGGCGCAGCAAAACATAGGCCAGTTTGTTGCCAATAAAATTATTGATTTTATAAATACAGGGAACTCTTTTTCAAGCGTGAATTTCCCGAACATACAGCTGCCAATGCTTAGAAATGCCCACCGCTTGATACATATCCACAAAAATGTTCCAGGAGTGCTGTCACAGATTAACGGCATATTGGCTAAAAACAACATCAACATTTTGGGGCAATACTTAAAGACAAATGAGGAAATTGGCTATTCAATTACCGACGTAAGCAAAGAATGCCCTAATCAAGTGGTTAATGAGCTTAAAAAAACATCGAACACCATAAAATTCAGGATTCTTTACTAATATGGGAAAGATATTCTTTACACCAGGGCCAACACAGGTTTATGACAGTGTTCCACATTACATTAATGATGCAATAAATAAAGATATATGCTCAATATCCCATCGCGGCAGGGAATTCCAGCAAATCTTTCAGGATGCCGTTTCATCTTTGAAAAAATTTCTTAATGTTCCAGATGAATTTCATGTATTCTTTTTGGGTTCAGCAACAGAAGCCATGGAAAGAATAATAGAAAATTGCGTTGCCAAGTGTAGCTACCATTTTGTAAATGGCTCTTTCTCAAAAAGGTTTTTTACAATAGCGCAGGAGCTTGGGAAAGTTCCGCAAAAGCTTGAAGCCGATTTAGGCAGAGGCTTTGACTTTGGCAGGACAGAGATTCCAGATGAAGCAGAGATAATATGCTTCACACAAAACGAGACAAGCACAGGCACAGCTGTTGATGTTAATGACCTTAATTTGATAAAAGAAAACTATCCTGACAAGATTATCGCCGTTGACATCGTGTCATCTGTTCCTTATGTTAATATAGATTACTCTCTAATAGATTGCACATTCTTTTCTGTTCAAAAAGGATTTGGACTGCCTGCTGGCTTGGGGGTATTGATTCTTAATAACAAACTTATTGAAAAATCAAGATTGCTTGCAGGCAAAGGCTACACTGTTGGGAGCTATCACAACTTCATAAACTTACTAAAATCTGCAGAAAAAAATCAAACTCCTGAAACACCTAATGTTTTGGGGATATATCTTCTTGGAAAAATATGCAATGAATTGCATCAAAAAGGCATCGATAGGATAAGAAGAGAAACGGATAAAAAAGCTGAAATTTTGTATAAGTTTTTTGACGCCCATAACCTATACAAGCCTTTTGTTAATGACAAATCAGTAAGGTCAAAGACAATTATTGCAATAAACGCTTCAAATCCACAAGAACTAATAAAAAAATTATCAGAAAATGGATTTGTTGTCGGCTCTGGATATGGCGACTACAAAAACAGCCAGATAAGGATAGCAAACTTTCCTATGCATAAGATCAGTGATGTGGAAGAAATGCTCGATCATGCTGAGTAAATTTTCAAACACTCTTCTTCCATAAAGTGCAGCTTTCCAGGCACTATCAGGCAATGAACAGGCTTGCCGAAATCAGTTTTTAAGATTTCTTTTGCAGTTCCTGCTTTAATAGCTTGGCTTTCGCTTCCAATTCTTGCGCATCCAACACAAAATGCTTTTTCAGAAAAAATCTTTCCGTTTCTTTTAAGTTCAATTTTCAATAAATACCTTATTGCGTCATTTATTGTCAAAAATTTGTCTTCTTCGGGATTCAAGTCGAGCAAAAATAATGTGTGCAATCCCAAGGTTAGGTTATCTTTCAAAACATCATAGGGTGTTTCAATACTCTCATTTTGCAATGGAATGCTCGTTGTTTTACCAAACTTGTAAATCTGTAGTCCAGTTATACTGATTGCTGTGATTATTGAAGAACTATGAATTACCTTACATTTTATCCCTTCTTTTTTGGCTCTCAAAAACAAATCTATGTGTGTTGTTGCTACTAATGGATCGCCAGCAACAAGAAAAGCAACATTTTTTGTTTTTGCATTCTCTATAATCCCATTGTCATCAGCTTCAACAACTATCCTTCTTGCAAAAATTATTTTTTTATTATAGAATTTTTCCAAATCCTCTTTTTTGCAGTTCAGAATGGAAGTATAATTCTCAAGGTAAACAACATCGCATTTTTTTATAGCTTCGAGTCCGTTGATTGTGATGTCTTTTTCGTTGTTTAAACCAAGACCGATAAAAAAAAGTGGCATATTTTAATAGAATTTCAAGATAATTTTTAAATTATTGCAGAAAATCACTAAAGATATATCTTTAAACCTATACATTTAACCTTAGAAATCTTTATAAATTAATTTAATCATTAAAGTAAAATTAAGAAAAGATTAAATATGAGTTTTTTTGGCGAAAAACTCAACTAAAGCAGCTTTTTTGGCGAAAAGCAGCTTAAAATCGTCTTGTTTGATGAATTCTAGTTTTTTAGTACGGGAAAAACTATAAAACACAATTAAATCAGTTTGTTGGCACAAACTAATTCTAAATGGGTAAGTGAAGAAGAGCAATATAAACATTTCGGTAATGAGAAGTTTATATTGAAAACTATATTATGAAAACCACGAGGCTGAGGTAAGAGGGGGATGGTAAAAATGGATTTTTTAGTTGAAGGAGCATTAAAACAAGCTGCAGATACAAGCTTGAGCTTTGAAGTCGGACAGGCAAACATAAAAGTTATTGGGGTTGGAGGAGCTGGCAACAACATGGTCGGCTGGCTCTACAAAAAAGGAATTAAGGGTGCTGAAATCATAGCCTGCAATACTGACAAACAGCATCTTGGCATAATAGATGCAGATCGCAAGTTTCTGATTGGAAAAGGCGTAACTAGGGGATTAGGCTGCGGCGGCTTTCCAGAAAAAGGAGCTGAAGCAGCAAAAGAGTCTTTGCAAGAGCTCAAAGAATCCTTGAAAGGGGCCGACATGGTGTTTGTATGCGCTGGCATGGGTGGCGGCACAGGCACAGGAGCTGCTCCTGTTGTAGCAAGTATTGCAAAAGATACAGGAGCTATTGTAATAGGAACTGTTACAATGCCATTCAAAATTGAAAGGGCGCGAGTAGACAAAGCTGAATTTGGGTTGCACCAGCTAAGGCAAGTTTCTGACACTGCAATTGTGATTGACAATAACCGCTTGGTGCAAATTGCAGGCAATCTGCCAATACAGCAGGCTTTTGCGGTTGCAAATGAGCTGGTTTCAACAATGATTAAAGGAATTGTTGAAACAATTGCTGTCCCTTCATTGGTTAACTTGGACTATGCAGATGTAAAGGCAATAATGCAAAATGGCGGAGTAGCGGTTATTGGAGTGGGCTCTTCTGACACTAACAGCAGGGTAGAAGAAGCTGTAAAAGGCGCTTTGGCAAATCCACTATTGGAAGTTGATTACAGAGGCGCAACTGGAGCTTTGATACATGTTATTGGCGGCCCTGACATGACTCTTGATGATATCAACAAAGTAGGCGAACTAGTGACAGAAAGTCTTGATGACGATGCAAACGTTATCTGGGGCGCTAGAGTTGTTGATGACATGAAAGGCAAGCTTAGTGTTATGACTATCATAACGGGCGTCAAAAGCCCATGGGTGCTTGGCAAGGTAGATTACAGCAAGCCGTCGCAAGAAGCGGTTGCAGTCAGTCAGGAGCTTGGCATAGAATTAGTTGACTCATAATCACCCCTTTAGTCTTTGTGGTGAGATTGTTTCTTTGCCTTCATTAAAAAACCACCCCCAACGTTTTTAAGATGAAGGCAAGCGGTGGCTCAGAAATGGGCCACATTTTATTTTTATTTTTGAAATTTTATTAGATGAACTTTTTTGTATTAGAAAATACAAAAGCTATATTCTAGAAAAATCTGGACTTTCAGAGGAAGAATATGATAAGTTAATGGTAACTTTGTTTAAGTACATAGAATTAGTACCAACAGAAGAAATAGAGAAGAATTGGAATGAATAAAAGAAAATAACGGAACATATTGACAAAGAAGATGTTGTTTTTAAGACAAAAGATATGATTTGATTCCTATGAAAATTCCTCTATCCTTCATAAGACCACCTCTCAAGAATTTAGTTTCGAAGCCAAAATTTTCCATTATATTGAATGTTTTTTTAATATCGAAAAGCCCTAGTTCATGTCTGTCTGCAAAATGTTTTATACCTTTGTTTTTCTCTGCAATTAAATAATGCATATCCAAAATTGAAATATTATTCTTAACTTTTGAATCGTTAAGCCTTGCAATTTTGATATATTTGCTATCATAAGTAGTCATCCCAGGCATTCCTGCCTTGAATTTAGGCTTGCTAAACCATGGCTCAATTATTACAATCCCACCTTGTTTCAAGTGTCTGGCAAAATTATTTATTGTTCTCTTTAAATTTAAATAAGTTTTAACGTATCCAATAGAACTGAAGAGACATAGTATTACATCAAATTTCTTGTTAAGACTAAAATTTATCATATTCGCTCTCCTGAAAACAACTTTCTTAGCATTTTTCTTGGCAATTTTTAACATTTTATTATTAATATCGATACCAGTACAGGAAAAACTATTCTTGAAAAAGCTTAGATGGTGCCCTGTTCCACAAGCGACATCAAGAAGCTCTTTTCCGTCAGATTTTTTGTATCTTGAGATTAATTTCTTGATTTTATCAGCTTCTTTTTTATAGTCCTTCCAGTGATATACTAAATCATAGTGCTTTGCTAATTCTTTATACAGCACTTGATTCTTCATAAATCTAACAAAGAATTAATCTTATTATAAAGATTTCTAAAATCAGAATTAAAATCATTTCCTCTTCAACTTTTCCCTAACTTTCGCAACTACCCTATTTGCGTGCTTTTTGACATGCTCATGTGTTCTTGTGACTGCGCTTTTTATGTAAGGTCCCCACCATCCCAATCCGGTTTTGGGACCTTCAATTCTTCCCCACCATTTTTCGAAGAACATTGCATGCTCTATCCTGTATTTTGGCGGGGGAGTTGGAGATTCATCAGCATAGCCAATTGTTATAATTCCTTGAACATTTACATGCTCCGGCAGATTGCAAATCCTTCTTATTTCTTCCTCATCAAATGCGCCAACCCAGCAGCTGCCTAATCCAAGAGAATGGGCTGTAAGCAACATGTTTTCAATCGCGGCAGCAGAGCCTTGTATTGTGTAAAGCCTAACGCCTCTTGTGCCATAATACCTTTCCGCCTTTTCTGGCTCACCTACAACTACTATGTATACCGGAGCATCCTGCATCCAGTACTGCTGCACGCTTGCTTCCGCAATTGCCTTTCTTTTTGCCTCGCTTTTTATAACAATAAACTTGGCATTAAAAATGTTGCCAGCAAAAGGGGCATATTTGCCAGCCTGCAGAACCTCAACAACATCCTCCCATGGCACAGGCTTGTCTTTGTATTTTCTTATTGAACGGCGAGTCCTTATGCAGTCAAAGATTGTCATTTCACGCTTTAAATGCCGATGATGCTCCTCTTCCATAACCCACCCTTTAATCAGGAAGTTTAAATAGTTAACTGAAATTATCAAATAAATTAATAAACAAATGAAATACAACAATTCCTTATGGAATACTCAAAGCTGGTTGAAGTTTATGAGCAGTTGAATAAGACTACAAAAAGACTTGAAAAAACCCACATTATTTCAGAGTTCCTGAAGGAAATAGGCATTGATGACATGGAGTATGTCATGCTTCTTCTTGAAGGGAGAGTGTTCCCAAATTATGACGCTCGCGAAATCGGCATTGCTTCAAGGCTGATGCTAAAATCATTAAGCGCAGCAACAGGCATTAGCATTGAGAAAATAGAAAACGAGTGGAAAAAAGAAGGTGATCTTGGCTTAGTTGCCGAATCAATAGTCAAAACAAAAAAGCAGGCTACATTACATTCAACAAAATTGACTACAAAAAAAGTTTTTGACAATATAAGAAAACTCGCAGAGCTTGAAGGAGAAGGCACTGTGGAAAGAAAAATACAGTTAATAGCAGAGCTTCTTACCTCATCAAAACCGATTGAGTCAAAATACATTGTAAAGACAATTCTTGGAGAAATGAGGATTGGAGTTGGAGAAGGCGCTATGAGGGATGCTATTGTCTGGGCTTTTTTTGGCAATAAGATAGGAATAAAATACACAAAAGAAGGCAACAACATAGAAGTTGAGGACAGGGGGGTTTACAACAAATATCTTGATGCTGTCCAAAGCGCTTATGATGTAACAAATGAATTTGCTGAAGTTGCAGAAGCTGCGAAATTGAGGGGATTGGTAGGACTTAAGGGAATATCCATGAGGATTGGAGTGCCGATTCAGGTTATGCTTGCATTGAAAGCTGATACAATTGAAGAGGCATTTGAAACAGTCGGCAAGCCTGCCGCAATAGAATTTAAGTATGACGGCTTTAGAATTCAGGGACACAAAGAAGAAAGAGGAAATATAAAATTATTCACAAGAAGGCTGGAGGATGTCACAAGGCAATTTCCAGATGTTGTTGAGTTTATTAAAAAAAATGTTAAGGGAAAAAGTTTTATTATTGATTCCGAAGCAGTAGGTTATGATAAAAAAACAGAGAAATATCTGCCATTCCAGAATGTTTCCCAAAGAATTAAGAGAAAATATGAGATTGACAAAATGTCTAAGGACTTCCCAGTAGAGCTTAATGTTTTTGATATAATATACTACGAGGGTAAAAGTCTGATTAACGAGCCATTTGAGAAAAGAAGAAAATTATTGGAGAGCATAGTAAAGCAGCAGCCAAAAAAAATTGTGCTGTCAAAAAGCAGGATAATCTCAGATAAAAAAGACGTTGAGATATTCTTTAAGGAAGCAGTTGATGCAGGAAATGAAGGACTTATGTTTAAGTCCCTTAAATCACCTTATAAGCCTGGCGCAAGAGTCGGCTATATGGTAAAATTCAAGCACATTATGGAAACTTTGGATTTAGTTGTTGTTGGCGCAGAATGGGGCGAGGGCAAGCGCGCAAAATGGCTGAGCAGCTACACAATTGCGTGCATTGATGAGAACGGCAAATTTCTTGAAATTGGGAAAGTCAGCACAGGTTTGAAGGAAAAGGAGGAAGAGGGATTGAGTTTTATGGAGATGACAAAATTGCTCAAGCCATTGATAATCAGCGATAAGGGAAAGGAAGTGAATGTTCATCCAAAGATTGTTATTGAAGTCGGCTATGAGGAAATACAAAACAGCCCTTCATACAGTTCAGGTTATGCACTCAGATTTCCAAGAGTAGTCTCCTTGCGCACTATGGATAAAGGACCTGAACAGGCTAGCACTTTGGGTTATGTAAAGAAATTGTATGCAGGGCAGAATAAATCATAATATTTTTTCATAACTTTTTTAAATGATTTATCAAATTCTAGTATTTATGTATGAGCTTATCATCACAGAGAAACCAAATGCAGCAAAAAGAATAGCAGAATCTCTAGCAGATGGCAAATCAATAAAAGAAACTATCAATGGGGTTCCTTACTATAAACTTACTCACGGAAATAAAGATATAGTAGTAGCGTGCGCTGTCGGGCATTTGTATGGTTTAGCTGAAAAAGAGAAGAAAGGATGGAGGTTTCCAGTGTTTGATATAGAGTGGAAACCTGTTCATGAGACTAACAAAAGTGCAGCTTTCTCTAAAAAATACCTAAACGCAATCAAAAAATTATGCAAAAACGCAAATGAATTCACTGTAGCCACAGACTACGACCAAGAGGGTTCTGTCATAGGAAGCAACATCATAAAATTTGCTTGCAATCAGAAGGATGCCTATAGGATGAAATTCTCTACATTGACTAAAGACGAGATAAGGGATTCTTACAAAAATAAAATGCGTCATTTAGATTTGGGACAAATAGAATCGGGCGAAGCCAGGCACTTTTTAGACTTTTTCAACGGGATTAACTATAGCCGTGCCCTTACAGCGGCAATAAAAAGCACAGGCACTTTCAAGATAATGTCAACTGGAAGAGTTCAAGGGCCTGCACTAAAAATTATTGTAGATAGGGAAAAGGAAATTAAGGCATTTGTCCCAAAACCTTTCTGGCAGGTGCAACTAATAGGCGAGCATGGCGTGCGGGAAGTGATTGCATTCCATAAAGGAGACAAATTCTGGGAAAAAAGCAAGGCTGATGAGATAATCGAAAAGACAAAAACCGAGAAAGATGCGACAATATGTAAAATCGAGAAAAAAGAATTCAGCCAAGCAGCGCCTTTTCCCTTTGACTTGACATCTTTGCAAGTTGAGGCTTACAGATGCTTTAACATTGCGCCCAAAGAAACAATGGATATTGCGCAAGAGCTTTACACATCAGGGCTGATATCTTATCCAAGAACCTCAAGCCAGCAATTGCCGCCGACAATAGGCTACAAAAAAATATTTAACGATTTGGCAAAGCAAAAAAATTACTTGGGTTTAAGCAAGAAGCTGCTTGGCAATCCAATGCCTTCTCCAAACAACGGGAAAAAAACAGATCCTGCTCACCCTGCGATATTCCCGACAGGAATTGCTCCTAAAGGGTTAAAAGACAAAGAAGCTAATGTTTACGATCTTATCGTAAAAAGATTTTTTGCTACTTTTGCAGAGCCTGCTGTAAGGGAAACAGTATTTGTTGATATTAACTGCAACAACGAGATTTTTATCACAAAAGGAACAAGAACTATAGAAAAAGGATGGCACAATTTCTATGCCCCATATGTAAAGTTAGAGGAAGTCGAGCTGCCTGACTTTAAGGAAAAGGATGAGATTAAGGTTAAGAAAATAGAATTGCTAAGTAAAGAAACCCAAGCGCCAAAAAGGTTCACTCCTGCTTCAATTATAAAGGAGCTTGAAAAAAGGAATCTGGGAACAAAGGCAACCAGATCAGAAATAATTGAGACATTGCTCCAGCGCGGCTACATACAAGGCAAGGCAATAGAGGCAACCAATCTTGGCTTCTCAACAATAGAAACCCTGGAAAAATATTGCCCTAAGATAATTGACGAGGAACTGACAAGGCATTTCGAGATAGAAATGGACAAAATCAGGGACAGGCAGATGAAAAAGGAAGAGCTGCTGGAAGAGGCCAAAGCTGCAATATCAAAAATTATCATTGATTTCAAGAAAAATGAAAAAGAGATAGGGGCAGAGCTGCAAAAGGCAAATAGAGAGACACAAGATGAAATGTCATTTCTTGGAATATGCCCAGTCTGCAAAGAAGGGAACATAGCGCTAAGAAGAGGCAAATTTGGAAGTTTTGCAGCATGCAACAGGTATCCTGACTGCAAAACCATATTTTCTATACCAAAAAATGCGCTGATAAAGCCGGCAAAAAAAGATTGCGAAGTCTGTTCATACCCAAAGGTTCTTGCAATAAAAAAAGCAAGGCAGCCAATGGAATTTTGCCTAAATCCAAAATGTCCGACAAAGCTTGTTGAGGGAGAAGCTGGAAAGCAGGCAAAAGCAATAGCAAAAGGCGAGGTCAAGAGAAAGTGCCCTAAGTGCAATCAAGGGGATATTGTATTGAGAAGCAGCATATATGGCAAATTTTATGGTTGTAGCTTATACCCTAAGTGCAGGCACACAGAAAAACTGCAAAATAGCGAAGAATTCAAATGACCCGTTAAACCAAAAATTATTAAATATTGCTCAGTTTTCCTTGTTTATGAAAAGACTATTGTTTTTGTTTGTGATACTTAATGTCATATTACTGCCTTCTGCCTTTGCCAAGCAAGGGCATATGAAACTACTGGCTGTAAAAGAGGCAGAAAGCGGCTATGAAGGCGGGATAGCTGATTTGTATCTTGAAATAAAGCCTGGCTCAGGCAGGGTTTTTCTTGAGACATTTCCACTGACAAGAACAGATACCCAGATGTCAACAAGGTTTGCAAAGGCAATTGCCTGCGATGCTATTCAAAGGGATTGCGATGATGTTGATTTTTTCTACACAATCACCGCAGATTCTGCAATAATAGCGGGACCGAGTGCAGGCGCTTCAATTTCTGTTCTGACAGTTGCAATGCTAGAAAATTTTGGTTTGGATGAAAGCTATGCAATAACTGGAACTATCAATTCTGGCGGCATAATAGGGCCTGTCGGCGGCCTGAAAGCAAAAGTGGAGGCTGCAAAAAAAGCCGGCTTGAAAAAAGTTTTCATACCTGCAGGCGAAATTCTAGTCAAGGTAGGCAACAGCACAACAGACTTGAAAAATCTTTCAAAAGAGCTGGGAATAGAAGTTATTGAAGTTTCCACTTTAAGCGAAGCAATCATGCAATTTACGGGCAAGGAGATAAAAGAGAATTTCAAGAAGATTGACATCACAAATGAGTATACTGAAACTATGAAGAATTTGGCCAAGGACTTGTGCGATAGAAGCAATAAGCTGAAGTCCGAAGCAATTGGTTTGAATTACTCTATCAACGCTTCTGCATTAAAAGACAATGCCCAGAATCTAACAACGAAAGGGAAAGAGTCCTTTGAAAAGAAAATTTTCTATTCAGCAGCAAGCTACTGCTTCGGCGCAAATGTTGAATACTCAACTCTGTTGCTGCTCTCAAAGAATTTGTCAAAGGAAGATGCAACAAACGAGGCAGAGAGGCTCAAAACAGTAATAATCAGTTTTAGGAATAAAGTTGACAAGTATGAGAAAAAGACAATAACGGATCTAGAAGCTTACATTGTTGTAAATGAAAGGCTTACTGAAGCAGAAGACACAGCCAATCAGGCTCTGGAAATGATTAATAGGACAAACAGGACTGAAAAAGCTGCACGAACATTGGCATATGCAGCTGAAAGAATAAACTCCGCTTATTCCTGGGCTACTTTTCTTGGCAAGAAAGGAAGGACATTCAACCTGAATAAAGATGTTCTGAAAAAATCTTGCCAGAGCAAGATAAGTGAAGCTGATGAAAGAAAGCAATATGTTGAGCTGTATTTTCCAGATACGCTGAACAACGTAAAAAAAGAAACCGAAAGAGCAGCTTCAGAGCTTGAAAAAGGCAACTATGAGCTTTGCCTGTCAATTGCAAGCAAGGCGAAAGCGGATGTTGATATTATACTGAGCATTTTTGGCGTTGACAGCACGCAATACAAAAACATTGTAGATAGAAAACTTGAAGTTGTTAAAAACAATATTGCAAGAGAAGCCTCAAAAGGAATTTTTCCCATACTTGGCTATAGCTATTACGAGTATGCAAATTCCTTAAAGCAGAATGACCTCTTTTCTGCACTGCTTTATTCGGAATACGCCATGGAATTAGGAAACCTTGACATATACTTTAAGGAAACCAATGGAAAAAAGAAAAATATCAATATTGATAAAAAGTTAGTTAGCATGTTCTTACTAGGCACTCTTGTTGGTTTTGCAGCCGCTTTTTTAGTGAGAAATAAGAATGATATAGCAAAACAAAAAAGAAGAAAGCCTAGATATCGATATTAATCAATTAAATAAAAAACAATCAAAACTATCAATCCCTTTCAAAAAACATACTATAAACATACTCATCTTTATTCTTGTAATAATGAGATTTAAGAATTGTTTCGTGCTTAAATCCTAATTTTTTATAGAATTTGTGTGCCCTTGTATTGTCAGCATGAGTAAGCAAGTATAATTTTCTCAATTTTGATTTATTTGCCTTATAAAATTTTTTTGCATCTTTGATTAGAGCATCAAACAGCTTTTTTGCAACGCCTTTTCCTCTATATTCAGGCAGCACTGCAATCCTGTCCAATTCGCACAACTGGTGCTTTGGCAAGCCGTGCATAATCCAAGTCACAATGCCAGCAATTTTTTTATTATCTTCTGCAATTATATAATGATGGAATTTTTTAGTCTCGTTTTCAAACACTTTAATCCCTTCTTTGATATCTTTTATATTGTAGCTTTGGGCAAGTACATTTCCAATTCCTTTTGCATCCATTAAAGTAGCTTTTCTTATTTTCATCTTAGAATTCAAATCCATCTTCCGACTCTTTTCTTGTAGTTAAGATATTTTTTACCAAAAAGATTTTTCATCAAGTTCTCTTCAAAAGGGACAAAGTAATAGTTCATTATCAAGAAAAATATCAAAGGTGACAAAAATGAAAGCGCATTGCCGAAAAAAATTGCAGCCCCAAGAAGCGCGATTGTCACTCCAAGATACATGGGGTTTCTTGTGAATTTGTAAGGCCCTTCTGCAACAACGAAAGTGGGCTTTTGCCCGGGAATAATTGGAGTTTTGTTTTTCTTGAAAAAATAAAATGCAGAGAAAGTCAATGAAAGACCTAAAATTATTATTACAATGCCTGCTTTATTGTAGGGAGAATAAATAAATCTGAACTGCTGAAGCAGATAATCAGCAAGCCATGATAAAAACAGGAGTGAAAAGGCTATATACGGTGGCTTTATCTTTAAAGGTTTATTCATTTTTTTCACAAACTCTAAACTATTCCACTACGACACTTTTTGCTAAATTTCTTGGCTTGTCAACATCCCTTCCCAATTTATCAGCAATATGGTAAGCAAGCAATTGCAAAGGCACAACAGATAGTATGGAGCTTAATGTATATAATGTTTTTGGAATGAATATTGTATGCTTCGATTTTTGTGGAATTTCCTTGTCGCCTTCTGTTGCAATCGCTATTATGATGCCGCCTCTTGCCTTTACCTCCTCTATATTCCCAAGTACTTTTTTGTAAGTGTAAACATCATGAGGCGCAATAAAAACAACCGGCATGCTCTTGTCAATCAATGCAATAGGCCCGTGCTTCATCTCTGCTGCAGGATATCCTTCTGCATGCATGTAGCTGACCTCTTTCAGCTTTAGGGCCCCCTCCAAGGCAATAGGAAAATTTACACCCCTTCCAAGATAAAGCGAGTTTTGCTTGTTGTGGTAAAGCTCCGCGCATTTCAGAATTTCATCATATTCATCAAGCACCGACTGCAGTTGCAGGGGAATTTTTCTTATGCTCTCAATCATGTCTTTGATTTGAGTTTTATTCAATGTTTTCCTCAATTTTGAAAAAAGGATAGTGAGCAAGTACAAAACAGCAAGCTGAGTTGTAAAAGCCTTTGTTGATGCAACCCCGATCTCAGGGCCAGCTCTTGTGTAAATGACTCCGTCAGAAATCCTAGTAATGGAAGAGCCCATAACATTGCATATTGCCAATGTCTTTACTCCGTGCTTTTTTGCCTCTTTTAATGCCGCAATTGTATCAGCTGTTTCGCCTGACTGCGATATTGCAATGATTAGAGTGCTCTTGTCCAGCAATGGATGCCTGTATCGGAATTCTGAAGCGTATTCCACCTCTGTCGGAATCTTTGCAAGCTCCTCAAGCATGAATTTCCCAACCAGTCCGGCGTGCCATGAAGTGCCGCACCCTATTATAACAATCCTATTGACTTTGCTAAGGTAGTTGTTGCTGAAGCCAAATTCTTTCCCAAAAACAATGCTGCCATTTTGCACCCTTTCATTTAGCGTATCGGCAATTGCCCTCGGCTGCTCGTAAATCTCCTTGAGCATGAAGTGCTTGTAGCCGCTCTTCTGCGCTGCCTCTGCATTCCAGTTTATAATGTGTATTTTTTTCTTCTTTTCCTTCCCTTCTAAATCAAATACCATTACATTGTCTTTTGTCAATACAGCCATCTCCTTATCTTCCAGATACACAATTTTATTTGTTTGAGTTAAGATTGAGGGTATATCTGATGAAATAAAATTTTCATTATTTCCTACGCCAATTATCAATGGGCTTTCATTTCTTGCTCCAATGAGCTTTTCAGGCTCATCAGCGCATAAAATTCCCAGAGCATAACTTCCTTCAATTTTCTTAAGCGCTTCTCTGACTGCTTTTTCAAAAGTATAAATATCCAGATAACTCTCAATCAGATGGGCAATCACCTCTGTATCTGTTTCAGAACTGAAAACATGCTTTTTTTTTTGTAATTCACCTTTAATCTCAGAATAGTTTTCTATTATCCCATTATGGACTATGCTGATTTTGTTCCTGCTTCCTGTATGGGGGTGTGCATTATTTTTTGTTACGCCCCCATGTGTGCTCCATCTACAATGCGCAATTCCAATATTGCCATGGAGACTTAGAAAATTCACCTTATTGTTGACTTGCTCTATCTTTCCAACATCTTTTTTGATTTTAAAATTTTTATCCTTAATCACGCACATGCCCACAGAATCATAACCCCTATATTCTAGATTCAATAAGCCGGAAAATAATTTTTGGCTGACATCCTTGCCTGACACAACTCCAACTATTCCACACATTTAATAAGTCCACCTCGAGCTTCGGATTTGTTTGAAAATAAGTGCACCCAAAAAAGAGAAAAATGGATGCACTTGGAGTTTAGATGAGGTTTCATAAACTTAAGTGAGGCAGCTTATTTATATATTTTATTAAAAAATTTTTAGAAATATTATAAAAAAATTTATAACATTCATTCTAATTTCTTGATTGTTTAAGAGTTTCTTCAATATTGTTATAAACACTAAATTTATATCACCATTAAAAAACTTTTTATAGTAGTTCTGCTCTCTTCTTTACAATGTTCGTCATTGACAAGCAAAAAAATGAAGTATATTCTCTGCCTGCAAAAGAGATTAGCGCAGAGCATGCCGGCTCAATAAGCTCCGAATTAGCCCAAAAAATCCTTAATTTGCTGGCAAAGGAAGCAATGTACCCAATAGATATAGCAAAAACTTTGAAAGTTCATGAGCAAAAGATATATTACCATATAAGGAATCTGGAAAAAGCAGGAATAATAAAAATCGTCAAAAAAGAAACAAGGCAAGGAGCTACAGCAAATTTTTATGTCATAACAGAGCCTGCTTTTGTAGTAAGATTCAAGGAATTTGAAGCGACAAGCAAGATAGGCCAAATAAGAAATGAGTCAGATTTTCTTGAGCCATTCATCAAGGATGGCCAGCTAAATGCTTTGATTATTGTTGGAAGCCCGGATCCGCATGGACCTGACAAGGCAAGAAGCAGGGATGGCTACTATGGAATGGACCTTGCTTTGTTTTTAGGGACATTCCTTAATTACGTCCCAAAGTTTAATGTAAAGCTTGATACAGAAGTCAGAGACGGGGACTTGGAAAATAACCTGATTCTTATTGGGGGCCCTGTTGTAAACAAGGTGGTGGAGAAAGCGAATCCAAAACTTCCCATCAGGTTTGAGGAAGGCAACATAAAATCAACAATATCCAATGAAATATACCCACAAGATGAATGCGGATTGATTGTCAAAACAAAAAATCCCTTTAATAGGGATAAATATGTTTTGGTTGCCGCTGGCAAAAGATTCAGCGGAACAAGAGCAGCAATAATTGCATTTTTGAAGGATTTCAATAAAATAACAGATGGAAATGTGCACAATCCAAGCATCAAAGCGAAAGTTGTTGAAGGCGTTGACTTGGACTCTGACGGGATAATTGATGATATAGAGTTTAGGGAATGAAAAATGCGCAGGTGCTACTGGGTTGGGGATAATGAAATAATGAGAAGCTATCATGACAAAGAATGGGGAGTTCCTTTGCATGATGATATAAAGCTATTTGAATTTTTAATTTTAGAAGGGGCGCAGGCTGGCTTGACGTGGCAAATTATCCTCAACAAAAGAGAAAACTATAGGAGGGCATTCCACAATTTTAATCCAGGCAAAATAGCTAAATACGGCGAGCAAGATATAAAAAGGCTATTGAATAATTCAGGAATCATAAGGAACAGGCTAAAGATTGAATCAACTATAATAAATGCCAAAAAATTTCTGGAAATAAAACAAGACTTTGGTACATTTGAAAAATATATCTGGCAATTTGTCAACTACAAACAGATAAAGAACAAATTTAAATCGCTAAAAGAAGTGCCATCTTCTACAAAAGAGTCTGATGCAATGAGCGATGAACTTAAAAAAAGAGGATTCAAGTTCGTTGGCTCAACAATATGCTATGCCTTCATGCAGGCGGTTGGGATGGTTAATGACCATTTAATTGGTTGTTTTAGATACAAAAAGGTATAACGATGAAGAAAGAAATCCGAGTCATCGGAGTTGACGATTCGCCTTTTTATAAGTTCAAGGATAATCAAATTCTTATTGTTGGTGTTGTCATGAGAGGCGGCTCTTGGGTTGATGGGATTCTCTCAACAAAAGTTAATGTCGACGGCAATGATTCGACAAAAAAAATAATCAAGATGATTAATAAATGCAAATTTAAGCCGCAGTTGCAGTGCATTTTTCTTGATGGAATTGCTGTTGCTGGTTTTAATGTTGTTGATGTTAAAGACTTGAACAAAAAAACTGGGTTGCCTGTGATAATTGTGATAAGAAGAAAGCCTGATATTGAAAATATAAAAAAAACACTGATTAAAATCAACAAAAAGCAAAAAATAAAATTAATTGAAAACGCTGGACATATCTATCAAATTGACGATATTTTTGTGCAATTGACAGGGATTGATTTGGAGCAAACAAGAAAAATCCTGAAAATAGTATGCACAAGAAGCCTGATACCAGAGCCGCTGAGATTAGCGCATATTATTTCCTCTGGCGTTGTTTTGGGAGAGAGCAGAGGAAGGGCATGAACTTTAAACTGGATAGTAACTTGTATCAAGTTGATTCAGCACCAAATAAGTGTCAATATCCTTGATAAGGTCGGAAAATTCATATTGCATTTCCCGAACTATTTTTTTGAATTCGGCTATGCTCCTAACGATAATCTCGCACTCAATGTCTGATCTTCCAAGAGACTTTGTCATATAAATGATATTCGGATTCATGCGAAAATAATATTCAAGCTTACGCTCTTTTTCCTGGGATGGATTTTGGAAATTGATAAACACTTTGTAATGCAAGTAACCTAGCATCTGCGAGGCGATTAGCGTAGTGAACCCTAGCAGTATTTTTTTATTTTTCAGATTTTTTATTGCATTTTTAATTGAACTTATTGATTTTTCCAGCTGCTTGGCTATTTTTGTTAACGGCATTCTGCCATCCCATCCAAGTGCAGAAAGAACCTTATTTTCAACCAGCGATAGTTTAATGTCTGCTAATTCCCGTCCCATAAATATTTCCTTATCTTCTTGTTTTTTGTCAATCAAAAATCCATATTTATATCTCGTGTGAGTAGTAATCACAGAAAAACTCATATCTTTTATGTATTTATTAAATTTCCACTTAATATTTTTTATATTATTGTCTGTTTCAATTATATCTTTTGTTAAGAATAAGACAGCCAAGTCGTATTTTCCATGCAGCTCCAATACTGATATGACTTTCGGAAGCTTTAGGATATAATTTATTATATATTTTTCTTTTAGTTCTGTAACATTTTGGAGCTTTAAATCAATCCGATAAAAAGTATACCCCATTCTGTGAACGTCGATTAAAGCAAAATATTGCCTAATTATCCCGATTTTTTCCAGATTGCTCATCCTTTCTTTGACTGCCTGCTTTGAAAGCCTTACTTTTTTCCCGATTTCAGAGTAAGTTGCCCTTCCGTTCAAATCCAATTCGTAAAGGATTTTTCTGTCTGTTTTGTCAATAATTATGGGTTCTTTTGGTTGTTCTAGGCTTTTTTCGGTGCTATTTTTAACCATTTTATTACAAAATGAGTCAATTATTTAAGTATTTTACTACTAAAATTCTATCTTAGTTAACTTTTTAATAAAAATAATGGATTTTTTGTTATTTTATTCCTTTTTCTTGAAGAAAATTCTATAAACTTATACTTTTTACCACTAATTAAAGATAAAATATTGGAGAATAAAATGACTAAAGAGATTCCAATCGCAAATTGGCCACCAGATAGGGGAATGGGTCTGGTAGTTCAAGTATATGTAGATGATAAACCCTACTTAAGATTTAGACCGTTTAAATATGGAATGCGCAGGGGTGAATATAACCATGGAGCTATTTTAAAAGAGTTTTTAGGTCAATTAAAAATAGTTTATGACACGATAGTTGGGAGTGATTTAAGGATACCAATGCCTACTCCAAATGGGGAGAGGTATAGTGTGGTTGGTATGGGTGATTTTGAAGTTGATGATGATAATCATTCTATCAATTTTATAAGATTTAATCCAGATTATAGAGTCTATGAATTTGGAATAAATCAAAAACATTTGGATGATATTGTAAGACTATGTCCTGAATGGACTTTAAGAAGAAAATAAAATTGCCACAATAAGAAAATGAGAAAACTATCAATTTCGGGATGCTTTATTTTTGCGTTGCTTCTGCTAGCATCATGTACACAGAATGCAGAGCAAAATCCCGAAAAACCAACCTACAAAATAGGAGTTATGTACCCGTTGACAGGAGATGGCGCAGCGTATGGAATCCCAATACAAAAAGCTACAATTATTGCAGCGGACGAAATCAATGCAAAAGGTGGTATTAACGGAAATCAACTAAGGCTTATATTTGAGGATAGCAAGTGCAATCCAGGTGATGGAAATTCTGCAGCGCAAAAATTGATAAATATAGATAAGGTAAAGATGATTATTGGTGGTGTATGCTCTGGCGAGACCTTAGGGGCAGTTCCAATAACCCAAGCAGCAAAAGTGATTTTGATTTCACCAGGCGCAACATCGCCGGCAATAACTTCAGCGGGAGATTATGTGTTTAGGGTTGCGCCCAGCGACTCCTATGCAGGTGTTGTTGCGTCAAATTATGCAAGTACGGATCTTCATGCAAAAAAAGCAGCTCTAATTACCGAGGCCACTGACTACGCACAGGGATTGCGGGAAGTATTCAAAACAAACTTCAAGAAATCAGGCACTATAGTTGCAGATGAAATTTATAATCCTGACGACACAGATTTTAGGACGCAGATTACAAAGGTAAAAGCAGCAAATCCTGATATAATTTACTTGGTTCCACAGACAATTCCAAAAGCAGAACTGCTTGTCAAACAGATTAGGGAGCAGGGGCTAAAACAACAGCTACTTACCGCTGAAGTTATTGTTTCGCAAGCTGACGCGATAAAGAAAAATGCTGCTTTGTATGATAATATTATAGGAATAATGCAAAAGTTCGATGAAAATAACCCAAAGGCCGCTATAATGCTTGCCCAATATAAAAAGCAAACAGGCCAAGAGGCTTCATTACCCTCATACATGGCTGGAGCGTATGACATAGTCTATCTGCTTGCTGATGCCATAAGCAAGAATGGGTATGATAGTGACAAAATAAAAGACTATCTTTATGCAGTAAAAGACTATGATGGAGCTGTAGGCAAATTAACCATTGATGAAAATGGAGATCCCATTATGAATTATTCCATTAAGAAAATTACAAATGGCAGCTTAATTGTTTTGAAATAATTTCTTTACCTGTTTGTTTCGAGATCTTTTTTTCAAAAATTTCTTAATCCCTCCTTTTGTCGAAAACATTTAGATGTAAGTTTAAGTTATTAATTCAACTTTAAAATACTTAGAATCCAACGCCTCAATTTTGACTTTCTTCCCGATTTTTGCTCCAAAATTTTGAAGCCTGTCTGGCAGAGTGAGGCCCATGGAGTTGCCTCTCTTGATTATTTTTCTTTCAGCATCAATGATTTGGTGCATCTGCTTTAGCTTGACATATCTCTCCGCTTGCTCTTTTGTTAAGGTCGTAAAACTGCAATTAGGGCAGACCATTGCATCTGTTTTAAAGTGATCAAATTTGGCTGTTCCCTCTTTCAAAAATCAAAATTTAAGCATAATAATACTTTCCACTATCTTTCTGCTCCCTATCCAGTCTTGAATCAAGTTTATTAACTCTAGGCCTATTTGTTTCAGGGTCCCTTCTTAATGTAATTTGAAGCTCTTTCAAAAACTTATTCATGCCATCTTCCATTTCAAAAGGACCTGTAATGCTTCCTTCAATTGCAGGCTTGCCTTCAAAAACAATCAGCTTGTCGCTAATGTAGTCAATGAACAGCAAGTCATGGTCGACAATCAATGCAGACACATTCTTTTGCTCAACAAAATCCCTTATAACTTTTGATAAAATAAGCCTCTGCTCAGAGTCAAGGTACGCTGATGGCTCGTCCAATAGGTATAAATCAGCATCCTGCTGCAGGCAGTGCGCAATTGCAACTCTTTGCAGCTCTCCTCCGGATAATTCGCTTAACTTGTTCAATGAAAAAGGGGCAATGTCTAATGGATGTATAACCTGATTTTCATATTTGTTGAATCCCGCTTTCAAGACATCAACAACAAGCTCGTCAGATACTTCAAGGTATTGCGGCTTGTAGCTTACTGTAATTTTTTTAGCTATTTCACCTTTGTCCTGCTTCAAAACTCCAGCCAATATCCTGACAAAAGTTGTTTTTCCTATTCCGTTTTCTCCCAGAATGCCGATAATTTCATTTTTGTGGATTGTGCCTTCTTTTGCTGATAATTTAAAGTTTCCAAGCTTTTTCTCAACATTATGCCAGGATGTAATCGCTTCTTTAGTGTGTTTCTTCTTGACTGCAGGCTTTACATCGAACTTAATCTTTGAGTCCCTGAACCTTACATTCTCTTCCTTTATGTAGCCGGAAAGATAAACATTGATGCCGTTTCTTACTGGCTTTACCCCGCTTACAGTCCCGTATGCATTTTCATTGCCGTACATCAGATGAACCAAGTCAGCTATGTAGTCAAGAATTATCAGGTCATGCTCTACAACCAAAACAGCATTGTTTTCATTTATCAATGACTTGAGGAATTTGCTGATGTTTATCCTCTGCCTTATGTCCAAGTAACTAGTCGGCTCGTCAAAAATATACAAATTTGCTTCTTTAAGCACAGTCGCAGCTATTGCAACTCTTTGTAGCTCTCCTCCTGAAATTTCTGCTATGTCGTTGTTCAAAATTTCATTCAATTGAAGCTCATTTGCAATTTTTTTTAATTCATTTCTTTCATCAACCCTTTTTAGCAACTCAATTACCATGCCTTTTGTTGTTTTTGGAATTAAGTCAACTTGCTGCGGTTTGTAAGCAACTTTTATCCTTCCTTCTCTTATCTTTTCAAAAAATCCTTGCGCCTCAGTGCCCTTGAAAAATGATATCAATTCCTCATAATCTGCATCATGCCTTTCCCAGTCGCCCAAGTTTGGCTTTAGCACAGATGCAAGTATCTTGATTGCAGTTGACTTGCCGATTCCATTTACGCCAAGAATTCCGGTAACCTTGCCAAAGGATGGCGTTGGCAGGGAATAAAGCACAAACTTGTTTTCGCCATAGCGGTGAATCGGCTCTTGCTTTAATTCTTCTGGAAGATTAATTATTTTGATTGCATGCGGGGCAGCCTTCGGGCATATGCCGCATCCTGTGCAGAGATGCTCATCTATTGTGAGCTTGCCATCTTGCTCTATCTTAATGCATTCCTTGCCTGTCCTGTTCACAGGGCATAATCCTCTAATATACCCTTTCAGCTGCGCATCTTTGAGCTTTTCATTGTCCACAATAGCTATTCGTGTCATTTTGGGCTTAAATCTAGATAGAAGTCACTAGAAAAATTGCTTTGTTTCGTTTTTATTCAAAATACAAATCATAATTCCAATAAAAATAACCCAAGTTTTTAAATATGTCGGAATATTCTGTTTTAAAATTAGGGAAACAGTTATAAAAACAAATGAATATAACATATGAAAATGAAATGCTCAATCTGCAAAAAATCAATTGATACAACCTTCCTGAACAAGATTCTCGGGACACATATAAAAGACGGAAACGGCAAACTGCATTCTGTCTGCTTTGAATGCCAGAAGAAATTCAATTCAAAAGAGGAGATTTTAAAAGCTATTAAATAAAACTTATTCTATGCCTCCGTAGTTCAGCCCGGTTAGAATGACTGCCTCGTAAGCAAAACGAGTTAGCAGTAGGTCGGGAGTTCAAATCTCCTCGGAGGCTTATCACTTTTCTTTCTATACTGAAAATATATAATCAACAATACATTTTTGAATAAATTTTAAAAAGAGACATCTTTGCTGGCTATATAAATATGGGTATCTCATCATTATTCAAGCAAACAGCTTTAAGGTTGCCTGACAAAGTTGCAATTGAATTTGAAGACCAAAGGGTTACTTTCAGGGAAATTGATTTGCAGGCAAATAAAGCTGCTAATGCATTTCACGGCATTGACATAATAAAAGGAGACAGAGTTGCCCAATACATTCCAAACAGCTTGGAGCTGGTTTATTCTTTAGTTGGCAATTTTAAAAATGGCTCGATTGTTGTGCCTATGAATATCGGCTTTAAGGAGCAAGAAATACACCATATTTTAAGTGATTCAGGCGCAAAAGTAGTAATAACAGACATGGAAAGACTGCCTATTGTTAGGAATATTGCTGGAAAACTAAAAGACCTGAAGCACATAATCCTTGTTGATGGCAAAGAACAAGGCACTTACAGTTTTAATGAACTGGTAAAAAATGCATCTGACAAAGAGTCGAATGTCTTAATTAAGGACGAAGACCATTCAATAATCTTCTATACATCTGGAACAACCGGCAAGCCGAAAGGGGCTGCATTAAACCAGATAAACATAACCTCAAATGTCAAGGCTCTAGCTCAGGCATGGAAATGGACAGAAGATGATGTTTTTCTTTTGACACTTCCCCTATATCATATACATGGCATTGGAGTTGCTTTGTGCGGCTCATTATACATCGGCAATTTCACAATATTAAGGAAAAAATTTGTCGCTGAAGAAGCGCTTGAAACAATACAAAAAAGGAAAGTCACCTTGTTTATGGGCGTGCCTACAATGTACTTCAAGTTGCTTGAAGTTGAGGGGCTTGAAAAATATGATCTTTCTTCAATTAGGCTTTTTGTTTCTGGCTCAGCTCCATTATCAAAAGACCTTTTCTACAAGCTGAAAAAGGCATTTGGTCATGAAATCCTCGAAAGGGCAGGCATGTCAGAGTCAATGATGAATTTTTCCAATCCTTATGATGGCGAGAGAATTCCAGGCTCTGTTGGCCCTTGTTTGCCCGGCGTAAAAGTTAGGATAACAGACAAAAACTTTAACGATATTCCTGCTGGAACTGAAGGGGAGATTTTGATTAAGGGACCAAATGTCTTTAATGGCTACTGGAGCAAGCTGAAATACAATAAAGAGGTATTTAAGGACGGCTGGTTTGTGACAGGCGATGTTGGCAAAGTTGATGAAAAAGGCTATGTCTATATCATTGGAAGGTCAAAGGACGTCATTATTTCTGGAGGCATCAATATATATCCGCGAGAAATTGAAGATATAGTTGAATCAATGCCTCAAGTCAAGGAATGCGCAGTTGTTGGAGTGCCTGACAAGGAATTTGGCGAATCCGTTAAGGCTTATGTTGTTTTAAGCCCCGGGGAAACGTTGGCAGAAGACGATGTTGTTGATTATTGCAAAGAAAAACTGGCGTCTTTCAAAAAGCCGAAGTTTGTTGAATTCTTGGACGCGCTGCCAAAAAACACAATGGGCAAGATACTGAAGGAAGAGCTAAGGAAGATGCATAAAGGGAAATGAAATTCATTTTTTCTGTTTAAAAGATTTATTCAAAAATTTTATAAATGTAACAGCTACAAATAATAAAATCATTACAATTACACCAAGAATTACCATAATTAAAGCAGTATTTTGGATTTCTTGTTTAGGTGGTTTTTCATATACGATTATTATTGCTACTCCAGTTAAAATAGAACTTACTACTCCCAGAGTTATGTCCATTGCTTGTCTTTCTGTGGGTAAATACTTTTTTATATTACACATTTTATATCCCAAAAATAACAAATCTAATCCTCTTATTAAACCTATTCATACCTCAAAGCATCCACCGGCTTTAATCTTGATGCCCTTCTTGCTGGAAAATAACCTGCTGCAGCCCCGACAAGAAATGAAAAAAGCAAACAGCCAAAAATCAGCATAATTGGAAATTCAGGCTTAAGCAATGCAAACCCATTTGCAGCCGCAATTCTGCCTCCTATGCTTGCAACTACGTAGCCGATGATAACCCCTGCCAATCCCCCTATTAACCCAAGAAGCCCAGACTCAAACATAAAAATGAACAGAATGTCGGAGTTTCTTGCGCCTACTGCTTTCATAACTCCAATCTCTTTTGTCCTTTCTATAATCGCAGTGTACATGGTATTCATAATGTTGACAAAAGCTACTACTAGTGATATCAAGGCGATTAAAACCAGCACACCATTTATCACATTTATAATTGTTGTGAATGTGGCAAGCGCATCCTCAAAAGTCTGGACAAAGAAATCTTCCTTGCCTTCATCCTGGTTCTTGAATTTCCTCAGCCTTTCTTTTATCCTTTCAGCAAGTTCGCTTGGGATTACTCCATTCTGGGAGCTGAGCATTATGAATCCAAACTTGTTTTTTTTGTTTGGGTAAAGCTGCTCAAAGGCCTCTTTAGTTATGTAAAGATTTGCATCATCTTGGGGATTTCCAACCTCATCATAAAATCCAATAGCTTCATAAGGATTGCCATTAATGCTTATTTTGTCGCCGAGCTTTATACCCTTTTTGAATATTTTGCCATCAAGTTGATAGTTGTACCCCAATACAGCTTTATTTAAGTCACCTTCTTTAATATGTCTTCCTTTTATTATTGAGACAGCAAAAGTTTCTTCAACAAAATCAATTTTGTCAGGGTCAATCCCAGAAACAAAATAGTATTTCCTTACATTATCAAACTCAATTTCGCCACCTGAAAAATACATTCCAATAATCTCGTCAACGCCTTTTAATTTGCTGAGAAAATTGACGTCTTCATCTGTAAGGAAAAAATTATCGTCAGTTCCAGGCGCTCCAATTCCTCTTGCCTGTATAAAAAGCTTGTCTCTGCCAGATTCATCAGCAAGAGTGTTCACATAATTTTGGATGCCAACGCCAAAGCTCAAAAGAGCGAATATAGCTGCAATTCCAATAAGTATGGAAAGGACTGTGAGCCAGCTTCTTAGTTTTCTTTTTCTTAAATTTTGGATTGAGTAAATGATTTCGTCTCTTCTCATTTTACACTCCTGAGCGAATCCACTGGATTGAGTTTTGATGCCTGATAAGCAGGCAACAGACCAAAAGCAGTGCCTAATGTGAATGAGAATAATAAGGCTCCAAAGATAAGGAATAGGCTTACGCTTGCCTGTATAAGTTCAGAGCCTAAGAATACGCGTCCTGCTGCAGAAAGCCCAAATGCAAATATCATCCCGAGAATTATCCCTATTATTCCGCCCACCATGCCCAAAAGCCCCGATTCAACAAAAAATATAGTGAATATTGCGGAGTTTTTCGCTCCAATAGACTTCATCACTCCAATTTCTTTTGTCCTTTCAAGAACTGAAGTGTACATATTATTCATTATCCCAATGCCCCCCACAGCAAGGGATATTGCAGCAATTATGTAAACAAACAGCTGCACAGCAAACAATGTCGAATTTAATGCCTCAAGCGTCTGCTGCGGGCTCTGCACTTGAAAATTCTCCTCGCCTTCCTTAACGTCTCTTTCCTTTCTAAGCAGTTTATCTATATTCTTTTTGACTTGATTTACATTGTTTATGTTATCTACTTTAACAGCTACTACATCAACCTCTTCCTTTTTGACTCCAATAACATCGAACATAGTGCGCTCGTTCATTAACACTACATTATCAAAAATAAAGCTGCCTTTTTTTTCAAGAATCCCAACAGCTTCAAAATCAATTCCATTAATCTGAACTTTGTCGCCTACTCTTATACCTTTTCCAAAGTCATCATTGTCCTTAAAATTATTCCCCAAAACTACCTTCTTTGTATCGCTGTCTTTTAGTAATCTGCCTTCCTCAGCTTTTAGGTTTACCATAGCCTCAAAAATTTTCCTGTTTTTACCTTCTGGAACTGAGCCTGAAATACCTATCTCTTGCCTGTCGTTGAATTCTACAGTAACTGACTCAATGTACCTGTTAAAGGACGCTTCTACCCCATTCACCTTCCTTATCTTGTCTGCTATTTCATCGCTCAATGGCTCTACAACTCCTGTGCCTGGAGGACCTGCAAAAGCCAATCCTGATGCTTGTACACCCAGCACATCAGGCCCAAGAAATCCAAACTGCGACATTACTGTAATTCTTAACCCTTCTCCAAGGCCTATCAAAGAAACCACCGCAGCTATTCCTATAAATATTCCTATCATGGTGAGCCATGAACGCAATCCCCTATTCTTTAGATTCCTGACAGAATAAATGAAATAGTCCTTTAACATATTGCTGGCTATTTCCTGCGCTTCTTCCAAATCCCGTAAGTAAAAAATGCTGCTGCAAGCACAATTACTACAACAAATATTAAGCTGTAATTGCTGCTTTCAACCAATCCTAATTTTTTTGCCTCTGAATTGCTATAAAGCGGAAGCTCAAGATTTACTTTTTTTGTGTAGTCTTTGTTGTTTGCGTCCTTGTACTCAATTATCAATGGCAGCACTGCTTTATCTTTGCTTGTCTTTTCAACGCTTAGCCTGAAATCAGCTGTCTCGTAGTCATCAGAATCTATGTTTCCTATATACATTTCATAAGGAGAAAGGACTTTATAATTTTCAGACTTATCAAGCTTGACATTCAGGAATTTGATATCTGTTAGTCCTTTGTTTACAATTTTAACAGTCACATCTCCAGTATTGCCAGCTGTATAAACCTTTGTGCTGTCTATATAGACAGATACGTCTGGCTCGACTCCAACAATCAATGCTAAAGTCAATGTTTTAGAATGATTCTTGTTGAGAATATCTGAATACTGCAAATCCAAAGGCACTTTATACACATTTGAGCCTGCGTTTGGATCAACTACAAGATTAAAATCCAAAGGCACAGATGATTGTGCATTAATCAATGGGATGACTTTCTCATTTGTAGAGCCTATAGGCGCAAATGGAGTTACCTTGTCTCCGCTTTTTCCCAGATCAAGCGTGACTTTTATATCTTTGAGCAGGGAAGTTGCATGATTCTTAAGGTCAATGACAAGTCTTGCTTTTGAACCAGGAGCCACTATCTCAGGAATAGTGCTCACCTTTTCTATAGAAAGGATAGCATCTTTTGACTGCACTTTTACTGTAAGGTCTTCCACCGTGGTCCAGCTGTCAAAGCCGCTAATCTTATACCTTACCTTCATTTCATGGTTGCCGTCAACAGCAGTTTGGTCAACTTTGAGCTTGTATTTTACAAAAACACTAGTGGCAGTGTCTTGGGATGTCCCTAAAGTGCCAACATCTTTGGCAGAACTTTCTCCTGGCAAAATTGAAAAAGGATATTCCGGCATTATTTCGAATACCACCTCCTTAGCCAAAGCCCCTTGGTTGTCAAGCTTGAAGCTAACCTCTACAATTTTGCCTGGCTCTACAGGGTCCGGGTCCTGGCTAGCAAGACTTACAGCAATTCTTGGACTCTCTCCATAATAAACTGTATTTACAGCAGCTAATGCAAAAGATGTGCACATGATAAATACAATAACTAATATTGCCTTTTTCATTTTAACCACCTTTTCTGTTTAAAGATTTTATAATCTTGCCATCTTTCAGGAATTCAATCCTGTCGGCATGGGTTGCCACATTCTTGTCATGAGTAACCAAAATTATTGTCTTGCCTTCTTTTCTATTTAGCTTTTGCAAAAAGCTCATAACTGTTTCGCCTGTGCTTGAGTCAAGGTTTCCAGTTGGCTCATCTGCCAGAATAACTTCTGGGTTATTAGCCAAAGCCCTTGCAATTGCAACTCTTTGTTGCTGTCCTCCTGATAATTCAGTAGGCTTGTGCTCCATCCTGTCGCCCAATTCAACAATCTCCAACAACTCAGTTGACCTTTTTCTTCTTGTTTCCCTGTCAACTGATTGGAACACTATAGGCAAAGCGACATTTTCCAATGCCGTTAATGTTGGAATCAAGTTGAATTGCTGGAATATGAAGCCTATTTTTCTTCCCCTGATTTGCGCTAGCTCTGATTCTCCAAGTTTCGATATATCATGGGCATCAAGCAGTATTCTGCCCTTTGTAGGCACGTCCAAACAGCCAATCATATTGACAGCAGTGGATTTGCCGCTTCCAGAAGGGCCCATTATGGCCAAGAATTCGCCTTCCTTGACCTCAAGATTCAGCCCTTGAAGGGCATTAACCTCCACATTTCCCATTGTGTAGGTTTTCCAAACATTTTCTAATTTAATGATGCTTTTCCTCATCTTATTGTCTTTAATTTTCTGACTGTTTCCTTCAACACATGCTTGATTTTATTACTGTCCTTTCCTGCTGAGTAAATTTCAAACATAGTTGCTCTGAGCTCATTTAGTTCTGGATTAAGCTCCTTGAAAGGAAGCTGCCCTTTTTTTAGGCTGTTGAACACTTCCAGCATAAAGCTCATATCCCTTCTGTCAGTTATTTTTCCAAATACCTTCCATGTTGCTATTAGCTTATCAACCAATGCATTATTCGATTTATCTATACTTTTCAAGTATTTTTTACCATCGTTTGTCAAGAAATAAACTTTTCTCCTGCCTTGCGCTTCAACTTCAACAAGGTTTTCTTTCAGCAGCCTTTCAAGTAGAGGGTAGATTGAGCCAAAACTGGGCTTCCATGTGCCTGTATCCTTTTCTATTTGCTTTGTTAGATCATACCCTGACAATTTCCTGTCTACCAAAGTCTTCATAACTATCATTCTTAGATAACCAACCATCATTTTATTTGCAAATACCTAATCTAGATATATCGCTTTCGATATATTGGTAACGATATATTACTATTTAAATATTTTGGATTTTTGGTTTATCATTAAATGCAACAAAAATTTTTAAATAAACCTTTATTTGCAATACCTATGAAAGAGAAAAAAGAAAAGAAGAAATGGGGCCTTATAGTCCTAATAATTATTATAATGATAGGCACCAGCTTTAGCTTTGTGCTTGTTGGATTCCAGCCTCAGAAAGATGTTGTGAGGTATAATGACTTAAAGTTTGTAAAGCACCCAGATAGGTGGGAAGCGAAAATAAAAGACAGGAATGCTGCCTTCAGCTTTTTGCCTAATGAAGTGGAGGATATTCCTGCATCAGGCGACATTGCATCAAGGCTGCAAAACCGATTGGAGATAGATGTTACATCTGATTCAAACAGTACCTATAAAGAAGCAATAGCGGTTGCCCAGCATCAAATGGGATTGACTTTGTCACAGTACAATATTTATGTTAGGAGGGGATTTACCTCAAATAACACTTTCAATTTGCCAATTATAACCTGTAGCGATTCAACTGCAGCTGTGCCTGTTGTGTATTTTAGGCATGGCAATGTAACAGGAGTTAGTCTTGAAAATAACTGCATTATCGCAGCAGCCTCGATAAATAATGATTTTATCAAGGTGAAGGACAAGTTGCTTTATGCACTATTGGGAGTTGCGAAATAATGGACCAAAGAAGAAGGTTAGAGATTCTGAAAGGCAGCTTCGAGTCTGGAACTATAGGGAAAGAAGAGTATGATAAATTGAAAGAAAAACTAGAACCCCAAGTTAAACAGTTCAATGAAAATCTGGAGGAAACCAAAAATGCAGATGAGCACGAAAGCCCAAAAAAGTATTCCGAAAAAACTTTGATTATAAGCATTGGCGTTATTATATCTTTGCTTGCTGCCATACTGGCGTTCAGCTTTATTAACAAGCAACAGCCAAAAACCTTGGAGGAGTTGCATGTTCTGAACTTGAAAGGCAAGCTGAATCCTTCTCAAGGATATGTCTACAAAGGAGTTTACAGCTTTGTATCTCTCGATAATCAATGGTATACCCAACTTACATCCCCAAAAGGGACTAAGACATACAGCCTGGCTTTGCGTTACTCTCCCAATGATTTAAAAGACATAGTAATAGAAGGTCAACTCGATTCAAAACTTTTTGATAATAAAAGCGAATTTTATTATACCTTTAACCCAATTGGAAAAGAATTATCATTCGTCACATTGGCAGTAGCGGATTTCAGTACACATATGGCAAGGGTATTCGAAAAAATGCCTATTGCCGCATGCGACAGAAATGAGACAGAGCCCTGCAAAACAATACCAATCGTAACTTGCGAGGACAATGATAAGCTGGTGCTTTATGTGAAAGAATCCCCAAGGTTCAGGGTTTATTATAATGATAACTGCATTGTTGTAGAGGGAAATAATTTTGATTTGGTAAAAGGAGTTGATAGGGTTTTATACAACCTTTATAATATAATGGAGCAGGAAGAAGTATAAATATGGAACATTATTATTCTGAGCAACAAAAATCTTTTATGAATTTAAAAAAAATAAAACAAAAAATAAATGGTAAAAAATTTGAGTTTTATACTGGATCAGGAGTTTTTTCAAAAGAAGGAGTTGACAAGGGAACTTTATTATTGGCAGAGAGCATGGTTGTTCAGCAAAATTCCAATGTTCTTGATATAGGCTGCGGCATCGGCGTTCTTGGAATTGTTGCTGCAAAGATTTTTAATGCCAATATTGCGATGAGTGATATTAATAAAAGGGCTATTATGTTAGCTAAAATGAACATTAAACTAAATAAAGCAAAAGCTGAAATTTATCAAGGCAACTTATACGAAAAAATAAAAGACAAGAATTTTGATGTGATTTTATCAAATCCTCCGCAGACAGCCGGAAAGGGTACTTGCTTTAAGTTGATAGAGCAGTCAAAAGAGCATCTAAAAACTAATGGGAACATCCAATTGATTGCAAGACATAACAAAGGCGGAAAATCATTGAGCAAGAAGATGGAAGAGGTTTTTGGAAACGTAAAAGTCATTGCAAAGAAATCAGGTTATTGGGTTTATGTGAGTGTGAAGGAATAAAATGGATAACACGGTACTGTTAAAAAGGGTAGAGTAGTTAAAGATATCCTTAAAAATTAAAATATAAATATTTATTGATTTTCAGCCTTTTAAATAAAGAAAATAAACGAAAAACAAAAACTCAGGCATTGATCGCAGTCATAACATCCTTCGCAATGTTGTTTTTCTTAAATCTGCCGTCTTGCAGCTTTTCCAATGAAAGCTTTGCAGCCTTTATCCCGCTCAGGAACATTCCCCCAAATATTGGCCCCATTCTTGGCAACCCGGCAACTGAATTGGCTGCCATCCCTGCAACGATCAAGTTTGGAAAAACTTCCCTTGTGTTTTGCACTGTTGCAATTTCAGCCTTCTCAACCCACATAGAGCCTTCATGCCCGACAAAGCCTCCTTTAATAGGCTTTATTTTCTCATTTACAATCTTGCAGACTTCTGCATTGTGGCCTGTTGCGTCGATCACAAGCTTGCTTTCTACCGATAAAGGATCAATGCATTCAGCAGTCAAGTGAGCCACTTGCGTCCAGTTGATAACAACACCGTGCAGCCCGTCATTTCTGTAAATAACATCCTGCACTTTAACAGAGTTAAGCATCTTTGCTCCATGCTCAAATGCTTGTGCAAGAAGCTTTGCCGTTACATAATAGCTGTCCGCAATGTACAAACTGCCTTGTTTCTGCATCTTTATTCCAAAAGCTTCCAAAAACTTGTTTGCAGGCTCCTCAACAACTATCTTTGGAAACAGCATGCCGCCTTGCCACATTCCTCCTCCTGCTTTGATGTCTTTCTCTATAATCAAAGTCTTAATACCTTCCCTTGCGAGCAGTAAAGCTGCTGTTGCCCCTGCAGGGCCGCCTCCAACAATCGCAACATCAGTTTCAGCGTATTCAGAAAAATCTTTCATAAAATTTTCAAGAATTGCCCTTGTTATATCTACTTCTCTTACTTTGCTGTTTATCACAAAAACCACCTCAAAATTAGATTATTTTTGTAGTTTAAATAGTTTTTGACTTACAATTCTTTAACTCCTTCCTTTGTCACAGCCATCAGCCTTATCCCAACTCCTAGCTTTAGCAAAGCGGATAAAACAGCCATATGCTCCTTTCCATTTCCAGAAACAAGATTCAAAGCAATTTCCAAATCCGTAAACTTCCCTCTGAGGCTTTTTTGTATTTCATCAATAAGTTCAAAAGCAGGCTTTTGGAAATCAACAACTGTGAAATTAATATTTTTCTCCGATTTAAAATTTTTTTTGCCGAATTCATTTGTGATCAAAAATATATTTTTCCAATCACCCTCATTAATTAATCTTGCTACATGAGCCCAGCTTTTCTCGCCAGATGAAAGGCAAGCAACTAAATCAGTCATAGATTATTGGAGTCACCTAGATATATTAATGTTTTTATTGCGATAATCTATATCAAAGAATCACCGTATCTCATAAACTAGGCTGACAGATGCTGACACATCAAGCTTTTGCGGGTTAATGGCAGTTGAAGGCGCTGATGCATCTGCTTTTTCGAGCAAAGCGCCTCGTGTGTAGATATCAAAAGGCTGATAGTAAAAGCTTCATTCGGAAATGCTTACAGGCTTCAGCAAGTTGACTCCTAACCCCACAGCAAGAATTGACGTCAAATAATTTTTTTGTTCCATTTTTGACCTCCTTGATTCTTTATTTAATCCCCTTTTTTAAAAGTAAGGTACTCTGTTAGCAAATACAACAAAGCTATTGATAATGCCCCACCTAAAAACCACAAGTAAGCAGTGTTTGTAACCAAATTCATATTTAAAGCTGCAGATGCCTGCTTTGCAGCTATATTCTCCCCAAATGACTGTGCGGCAATTGCCGCTTCTTGCGCCATTGCAGCGCTATTCTTTGTTGTTTGAAAAGCTGCTAGTCTTTGGTTTAAATTAAAATCAATATATTTAATAATAAACAATGTATACACCAAAACAACAAAAATAAAAAATAACAAAATGCCTTTGATTACTCTTTCGGAAATCATTGACCTTGTCCTTATGACCTTTTTCGTGGGTTACATATTTTCTGATATGATTCCAGTCAGAAGAGAATCTTATGATCCCTTGCTTCATTACAGCAAGAGATTTGATTTTGAAAGTTTGAAATTTGCAGTTATGGCAACAGCCCCTGCAATTATTCTTCATGAGCTTGCCCATAAGTTTGTTGCTCTTGGTTTTGGCTTGGACGCAATATTCTTCGCCTTTTACAGGAACTCATTTACCCTAATTCTTGGGATATTCACCATTATCTCAAAATTAACGGGATTTGGATTTATGTTCTTTGTGCCGGGGTTTGTTGCAATAAGCGGCACTGGCACAAACCTTCAGTTTGCTCTTGCGGCGCTTGCAGGACCTCTGGTTAACTTATGCTTATGGCTGGGAGCCTGGCATTTGCTTAAATACAAAAAATACAGGAAGAAACATCATCTTTTATTGATTTTAACGCAAAGGATTAATATGTTCCTGTTCATATTCAACATGCTGCCTATTCCTGGCTTTGACGGCTACAAGGTTTTCACAGGACTGATAAGGGCATTTATCGGTTAAGTTTTTATACTTTAAAAATAATTAAAGTAAAATGCCAGAAGCATTTTTCATTGCATTGTTCTTCACATTTATTTCAGAGATAGCAGACAAAACACAGCTTGTTATTCTTGGGCTTGCACTCAAATACAAAGCAGCTTTGCAGGTTTTCCTAGGAGCTCTTATTGCACACTCATTTATGGACGGAATTGCAATTCTGCTAGGCTATTTTTTTGGCTTTCAATTTAACACTGCTCTGCTAAAAATAATAATTGGTGTTTCATTCATATTTTTGGGGATTTACGGCTTGATGAAGCATTATATGCAAGGAGCAAAGAAAGAAAAAAGGAAAATTGAAGGCAAAATGCCGTTTGCAGTTGCATTTCTGACTGTTTTGGCAAGCGAGTTTGGCGACAAAACCCAGATAAGTTCCGGGCTGCTGGCTGCAAAGTATTTGCTGCCTTGGCATATTTTGATTGGCGTAATTTTGGCACTTATCTTAGCCATTGGCCTGAATGTTTTTGTAGGCGCAAAAATAGCAAAAAAATTGCCAGCAAAAGCAATAAAGGCTGCAGCCTCTGTTTTGTTTATTCTATTTGGAATCATTAGTTTATTTGCCTAATTTCTCAATCTTGGCAGCGACAATAAAATCATTTTCTGACAAGCCATTTATCGCATGTGTCCAAAGCTCAATCTCGACCTTGTTATAATGCACGCAAAAATCAGGATGATGATGCTCCTGCTCAGCAATCCCGGCAACAGCATTGACAAACTTCATCGCCTCAAGAAAATTCTTAAATTTGAACTTTTTGTATAAATGTCCGTCTTTTAAAGTCCATGTTGGGATTTCTTTAAACAATTCGTTTATTTCTGATTCTCCCAATGGCGGAGTTCCAGCCTCGCAAGGAACGCATTTCTTGTTTGACAGTTCCATAATATTTTTGAATTTGTCAAAATATTTAAAATTATTTGTTTCGCTGTTTATTTGTAATTTTTGCGGATTAAAAATGACAAAATTATAAACTTATCTATCTATATTTTCCATATTGAAAATAATTTTAGCTTATTCATTAAACCATAAATTATAAATAAGACTTGTTTCATTTCCAAGTAATGCAACGACATAGTATTAAAAAAAACTTCACATCGGATGTGAAATTTTTTTCTAATTCTAAATATATCATAGTAGCTGGCGGAGTTATGAGCGGTGTTGGAAAAGGCGTAACAACTGCCTCTATTGGCAAGATTCTGCAGGAGCATGGCTATAAAGTAACTGCAATAAAAATCGACCCGTACCTTAACTATGATGCAGGCACTTTAAGACCAACAGAGCATGGTGAAGTGTGGGTCACAGATGACGGCGGTGAGATTGACCAGGACCTTGGCACCTATGAAAGATTTCTGAATACAGACATCCCGAAAAAGAACAATATTACAACAGGGCAAATCTACAAAACGGTCATTGACAAGGAAAGGCAAGGCATGTATCTTGGACAAACAGTTCAGTTCATTCCACATATTCCAGATGAAATAAAGAGAAGGCTTAAAGAAGCAAGCAATGACTATGATTTTGTTTTGATTGAGGTTGGAGGCACAATTGGAGACTATGAGAACATTCCTTTTTTGTTTGCGGTCAAAAGCCTTGAAAGGGAAGTCGGAAAACAAAACCTGAGCTATGTTCTTGTCACTTATCTGCCGATTCCAAGTCATATTGAGGAAATGAAAACAAAGCCCACTCAACAGGCAATAAGGCTGCTCAGCGAATCCGGCATTTTCCCAGATTTCATAATCTGTAGGGCAAAAAATCCATTGGACACTGTAAGAAAAAAGAAAATTGAAACTTACGCCAATATAATATCGGAGCATGTAATTTCTGAGCCTGATATTGATACAGTCTATCAGATTCCTTTGGATTTGGAAAAGGAAAAGTTGGGAGAGAAAATATTGAAGGAGTTTGGCATGAAATCGAAAAAGCTGCCGAACTGGGTTTCGTGGCATAAGCTTGTTGGCAATATTCTGAAACCAAAGAAAACTGTCAAAATAGCCATTGTCGGCAAGTATATCGACATCGGAGATTACAACTTGGCCGATTCTTATATCTCAATTAACCAGTCCTTGCTTCATGCGGGCGCTTCCTTAAACATCGGCGTCGAGATCAACTGGCTTGACTCAAAGATGTTTGAAACCAGCAGAAAATATTTAAGCGTGTTAAAGGGCTATGACGGAATTATAGTGCCGGGCGGCTTCGGCGCATCAGGAGTGGAGGGCAAGATAAACTCAATCAATTACGCAAGAACAAATAAAATCCCGTATCTTGGCTTGTGCTATGGCTTGCAATTGGCAGTTGTTGAATTTGCAAGAAAAGAATGTGGATTAAAGGATGCGCATACAACAGAGGTAAATCCAAAAACATCTGCGCCGGTTATTGATGTGCAGCCAGCTCAAAAGGAAATCCTCGAAAAGCATTTGTACGGAGGCACAATGAGATTGGGAGCCTATGCTGCGATTTTAAAAGACAAAAGCCAAATCTTGAAATTGTACGAGGAAACCGGGAGATTGAAGGAAGATGAAAAAAGAATCGAAGAATTAATGAAGGACAAAAGCCAAACATTTAGAATTGGGATTCTGGAAAAAAACAAGAAGACTGTTTTGGAAAGGCACAGGCATCGCTATGAAGTAAATCCGAAGTTTGTTGATTTACTTGAAAAAAATGGAATGGTGTTTTCAGGGTACTATGAAAGGTTTGATAAGACGAAATTAATGGAGTATGTTGAACTTCCTGGACAAAGTTTTCGAGGAACCCAAGGGCATCCGGAGTTTAAGTCACGTCTAGGAAACCCATCGCCTCTTTTCTATGGATTTGTACGAGATGCTTTAAAATAT
>JACPTC010000038.1 GCA_016192985.1 Candidatus Woesearchaeota archaeon
AAATTTGACGTTCAATGTTACAAGCTTCAGTGTATACTCAAGTGAGGAAACTCCTATTACATCAAATCTCCAATCTTCAGGAGACCAATCTGCAAATTCGTCTTCAGGCGGAGGGGCTCCTGCGACTGCTTTTTTTCCAAATCCGGGCTTTAGTATAGACAAGGGCGCATTGAAAATCACTTTATTGGCAGAAGAATTCAAGGGAGAAATAATTGCAGTGGAAAATACAGGTAATATGGAATTAAATTTTAATGTCCTTGCGGATAAATTGGACAATTTGCTGATAATAAATGAACCGGTATTCAAACTAAAGCCAAAAGAGAAAAAAGAAATTAGAATAGATTTATTTGCACCGGAGAAATTTGCAGGAGAGACTTATGCCGGCAGGCTAATTTTTGATGCAGGCTTAGTTAAAAAAACAATTAATGTCATTATAGACATCAAAAGAAGACAAGCGCTATTTGACATCAAAGTTTTCATTAAAGACGCTATAATAAGCCAAGGGGATTTTGCCGAAGCTGATATCCTGTTACATAACCTTGGTAATTTAAAACCTGTGGATGTTACATTATTTTACTCAATAAGGGACTTTAACGGCAATGATTTAACTTATGACGAAGAAACCTTTGCAGTTGAGAGTAAAAAACAAATTAATAGAAAATTAAGATTGCCAAGTGACATACAACCAGGTGATTACCTATTTTACAGTAGATTGATTTACAACAATCAAACGGCAGTAAGCAGCAGCCTTTTAACGGTAACTCCCCTACAGCTAAAAGCGCAAAAACTTACAATAAATCAAGAATCGATCAATAGGTTAGCCTGGATTTTATTCGTATTATTTGGTCTGTTTTCACTTCTTACATTCTTAGATTTACGAAGAAGGCAAAAGCTTATCGTCAAATCACCAAAAAGGGGGATAGTGGAAATAAAAAACGGACAATCGCAAATAGGTTTTGAAGATATGAATAAGAATCACTCATTAAACAAAACGCATAGAAAAGATAGGGGCAAAAAGTATGAACTTGGCAACCTAAAAGAATGGCTAAAAAATCGATAAGCCAGCTGAAATATACTTAAAGGTAATAAATAAGATTGTTGAAAAGAACCCAATAATTCTGCAAAGCATACACCAGAAATTGCCTAATTCAACAATGGTATGCGAAACCGTGGTTTAATAGTAAAAACTGCTTACGCATTGAGCTATCATATTGTGAGCCTGTTTTCCGCATTATTGTTATTTTTTAGTGATGACAAAATTAGAAAAATGATTTGAGCCGTGTGTGATGAATAAGTTATTATTTTCCTTCTTTTAGTTTTGTTAAAACTAAACTTTAACCCTTAAAGGGTAGTTAGTTATATTATACTGATATATTTATTCATTAGAAGGAAAGTTTTTCCACCTCTTTTCTTTCCTTCTTCATGTCGAAAAGTTAATAAATAAGGGCTGGAATAAATGCAGGAGGCGAGAAAATGACAAAGGCAAAAGGAAAAGGCTGCGGCTGCTAATTGCAGCCTTTTATTATCTTTTTAAAGGTCAGTTAAAAATACAAGGAGGATGTAAAAAATGGCAATGACGTGCCCAATAGAAGGCTGCCACAGCACAGGAATGTGCAAGCATAAAATAATGATGATGGCAGTAGTTGTTATAGTAATAATAGTTGCTGCAGTATATCTATTAAGGTAGATTTTTAACCTTGCTGCAGGCTCAATTGGCAATTAAAATGGAGTTGATTAGAATGGAAAAAAGTGCAAAACAGGTAAAGGAAACAATGAAAAATGATGGGAAAAAAGTCAAGATATATACAACCAGCACGTGCCCATGGTGCATGAAGACCAAGGAGTTCTTCAAGGAAAATAATGTTAAGTATGAGGAAGTCAATGTTGGCACAAGTGAAGATGCCAGAAACGAGATGTTCCAGAAATCAGGACAGCTTGGAGTGCCTGTTGTAGATGCAAATGGAACCATCATAGTTGGCTTCGACAAAGATGCCTTGAAAAAGGCGCTTGGCATTTAAAAACATGTATGACACAATTATAATTGGTGCTGGATGCGCTGGACTTGCTGCAGCAATGTATGCAGGCAGGCTGAATATGAAAACATTATTAATTGGCGACAACATAGGCGGCACAATTACCTTAACTGACGTTGTTGAAAACTATCCTGGTTTTATCAAGTTAACAGGACAGGAGCTTGCTGATAATCTTAGAAATCATGCTGAAGCTTATAATATTGAGAAATCAGAAGCAAAAGTCACGAAAATAAAAAGAGAGCATAATTGCTTCATTGTTGAGACAAATGAAAGTAAAACTCACCAAAGCAGGACTATCATCTTTGCAACCGGAACTGAATGGAGGAAGCTCAATGTTCCAGGCGAGAAGGAATTTGCCAACAAAGGAGTGCATTACTGCGCCCTTTGCGATGGAGCAGTATACCAAAACAGAATAGTCGCTGTTGTAGGTGGTGGTGATAGTTCTGTCAAGGAAGCACTGCTTCTCTCGCAGTTTGCCAGCAAGGTCTATATTCTCGTAAGGCGCGAAAAATTAAGGGGTGAGCCGATAAATAACCAAAGAGCTGATAACAATAAAAAAATCCAAGTCATTACAAACATCAATCTAAAGCAGATTAAAGGTGACAAAGTTGTTAAATCTGTGCAGCTTGACAGAGAATTGAATGGAAGCAATGAGCTTAAGCTTGATGCTGTGTTTGTTGCTATCGGACATAATGCATTATCACAGCTCGCAAAAGATGTTGATGTTAAAGTAAATGACAAAGGCGAAATAATAATCAACAGAGAATCAAAAACAAATATTCCGGGCTTTTTTGCAGCAGGGGATGTATGTGACACAGTATTTAAGCAGGCAATAACTGGTGTTGCTGAGGGAGTTTCAGCCGTTTATTCCGCTTACACTTATGTCAACGAAAATGAATTTATCTGCCCAATAGGAAATGATGATATGGTCAATATCAAGAATGCAAAATAAAGTTTTGGGCAAGGCTATTTTTTTGGTATCCTGGCTTATTTTCATTCTATTCTTTACGCTTAGCTTGCTTGTGATTGCTTCATCACTGAAGGAAATAATCTTTGGCTTTAAACCAGGGTTTTTCCCTTATTTCTACATTCTGATTGCTTCTATTATATTGCACAACACCTACAAATATTTCAAAGCCCTCCGTGCCGGAAAAGCAACTGCTGCCGGAATATGGATGAAGTCTTACCTAAGGTCAAATAAATGGCCATTGACTGTTTCTATAATTATTACTGCTCTCCTGCTGTACAATTATTACAATGTTTTTTTCCTGAAATTTGGATTTATAACTAATCTCATATTATTTTTGCCTGCATTTGTGCTTGAAAACCTAATTTTTATTGTCAAGGTTTTTCTCAAGAAACTGGTTGGAAGCTTAATCCCGGAAGTTTATGGAATACTGATTCCACTAGCAGAATTCTATTACATTCACTCCATTGTCGAATTTATCTACAAAAAAGTGCTGCAAAGGCGCAGAAAAGCGTAGCTTATTATAAAGGAATATTTATTGCATTCTTTGTTATCTCAATATTGCAGCTATGATATTTTCTGCACCATTCCTCGCATTTTTCTGCTGTTTCTTTGTCCTTGTATGCAAAATTGCATTCTGGGCATATGTAATAAGTTTTGTTGCCTTTAGTTATTTGTTTTACCATCTTTATATCTTATAATGTCATATACTTATATCTTTCTAGACCAAAAAAGGCTCTTATTCTCTTGAATAAGTCATGGCAATCATTAACTATCATGCTATCGTGTTTGTCCAAGAAGTTATAAATATACCTATCAATTAAAGCTCTTATGAAATAATAAATCGGCTTCATGCCCCAAAAGCTCATATGAACCATTGCATATCTCCACCCATCTATGTTGATAAAGACGTTGCCATAGTTAATTCTTATCTTTTTTCCATTATTTTTAATCAGAACTTCTTTGACGTTGTACATTAAAGCTCTCAAAGAAATAATGCCCATTGTATGCTCCATGTCCATATGCATATGTGCTTCTATCAGCCATTCTATTTTTTTGCCATTTTTTGTAACATGCTCCATCTTTTTCTTTGACTCTTTTTCGTAGCCTTTTTCTCTTACCCAATTATCCATTTCTTTATAGAAATCTTCAACTATAAAAGGGCCATTGTAAGTTGTTCTCAAGTCATAAAGTACCTGTTTTCTCTCCATCATTTTTAACCACATCAGTGAGTTTACATACTAAACTTGCTTAAAAGCATTAACCCTCTTTTACATTATACCCAATCTTCTTTAACATGCCAATTAGATCTCTCTTACTGATTTTATTTTCATCGTATTCTATTTCAACTCTGCCAGAATTGTCTTTTGTTTTCACATTTTTGATTTCCTTTTTTACATTCGGCAAAAGATTGGCGGGAATAGGACAAACATTTCCTTTGCAATTCTTATCTATTCTTAAATTAACCTTCATTTTTCCCTGCCTTTTTTCTTAGAGCATCTTCTTTAGGTACGCCAACAAATTCAAGCTTTCCTTGATCACAATGCCAGGGGCAGACATTATAGGATATTTCTCTAAAATTTTTGGATTCTTTGTCACATCTATCACTGCATACTTAACTTTAATTTTGTCTAACATTTTCTCTACTGTTGCACACCCAGAGCATCCAGGTGTTGTTAATATTTGCACTTCAACCATTTTATCACTTCACAAATTGCTTAGGATTGCTGTCAAATGCCCACTTGCAAGTAGAGCTGCAAAAGCTGTAGGTTTTGCATTTGTATTTTGATGTAATCTTTCCTTCCTTAGCTTCCATCCCACAAACTGGGTCTTTTGCCATTTAGCCAACCTCCTATTTCGGCTTTTTGATGTTATACCAGACTATTGGAATGATTATCATTGCTGCAAGAACATAAGGACCAAGCCACTGCGGAACTGTCTGAAGAATTATACTTGTTTCTGTGCTAAGCTTCTCAGCCTCTTGCAATTTGCCTCCTGTAAGCGTGCTTATCAGGCTATTCCATCCTTCATGCATAGGACTTTCTTCAAACCATCCCCTGAAAAGCCCTGTTATGACAAAAAGAATCGCACCGATAATTATTAATCCCCAAGCTGTCCATTTTCTTACGCTTCCAGCTCTTTTTGCTATTGCTTGTGTGGCATTTATTCCTAGTATGCCTAAAACTGCCAAGAAAATCAAGGGAATAGCCCTTCCTATGCCATGTATGGCAAGCAATGACCAACCTGTCAATATGCTAGCCGAACTTATTGCATATGTTAGCAGAACATAAAAAACTGGATTTGGGCAGCCGACGCCTACATTTGCAAGTATCAAACCCATTGAAAATACTTTAAGATAATCTCCTTGTTTGTTGATAAATGACGGAAGTGGACCTTCATATCCTGGTATTTTCATTTTTATTAGCCCAAGCTCGGATAGACCAAAAACAAAGGCCAAACCTCCGCCTATTATTCCAGCAATTACATTTGCGGTTAACAAACCAGTTATTCTTCCAATCTGAGGGAAAATCAACCCATAAATGCTAAATGTCATTATCATTCCTAATCCAAACAACAAAGCCATTACCAAACCCTTTTTGGCACTTTGGTTCATAGCTATTGGCACAATGATAAATGCTAGCGGCAATGTGCAAGGAAGAAATATCATAGATAGTCCAGCTATGAATGACAGCGTGTAACTAACCGATTGAGCAGGGTTGGTGAAGAATGAAAACAAGCCAATTACTATAATTGAGAAAAGTGTGAATGCTGTTATTACCAAAACTTTCTTGAACCCGATACTATCCGCTTTTGACATTCTAATTATACTGATGGCGCAAATATTTCATTTCCTATGCATCTAAAATAAAATTTAATCAATTATACGCATTTAACAACAGCCTTTTCCTCTTCCCATTTTGGTACCTCCTTACTATTGATTTATTTCAATAACTATTTTTCTTATTCCACACAACAAGCCATATTATCCAGATTCTGCTCAAAGCTTTGCGCAACCTTCTTAATCATTTCGCTTAATGTTGGAAACACATGCACTGTATCTCTAATATCATCTATTGTCATTTTGTTTTTTATGATATAAGTTGCTATTGTAATAATGTCAGCAGCCATTGGCCCGACAATTTGCACCCCTAAAACCTGCTTTGTTTTGTGGTCCAGAACCATTCTAATCAAACCTCTCGCATCCTTAATTGCAAGTGCTTTTTCAACATGATCAAGCCTAACAGTTGAGCACATGCATGTATTGTATTTTTTCATGTAGTCTTCTTCCGTTATGCCTACAGCAGCTACTTCTGGAGAAGTAAAGACTGCATGAGGAATCTCATTATAGTTTATAGTCTTGTTTGTATTTTCAAACATATTCATTACAGCTATATTCCCTTGTTTAGCTGCAACAGTTTCAAGTGGCATTATTCCAGTTACATCTCCTGCAGCATAAATGTGCTTCTTAGAAGTCTGCATATATTCATTAACCTTAACAAAACCTTTTTCATCGATTTGAATACCTGCTTTATCAGCGTTAATTTCTTTTGTATGCGGACTTAATCCTGCGCCTAAAAATAATTTCTCAGCAGTTACTTTCTTTAAGCCTTTATCTTTTATAGTCACTTCTATTTCTAACCCTTTTTTTGTTTTTTTAATCTCGTGTGCTTGAACACCAGTATAAATAGCAATGCCCTCTTCCTCTAAATGCTTTCTCAATTCTTCTGCAATCAAAGGGTCATGCTTTGTGAGAATTCTGTCTGAACGCTGCAAAACAGTAACCTTTGTTCCAAAATGGCGAAATATCTGAGAAAATTCCATGCCTTCAGGGCCTCCGCCAAAGATAATAACTGATTTCGGCTGCTTTTTTAAATCAAATATATTTGCATTTGTTAGGTAATCAATATTTTCTATTCCTTTTATAGGAGGAACAAATGCAGATGCTCCTGTGACAATAAGGATGTAATCTGCTTTATACTTACTATTGCCTACAGAAACAGTATGCTCATCAATAAAGCTGGCTATTCCTTCTTTAAAATCAACATATTTTTGTTTTTTAATTACGTTAATGTAGTTTTTTGCCCTAAAGCCTTCAATCATTTTTCTTGTTTCTTTTAATGCCTCAACAAAATTAGCTTTTCCTTTAACTTTTATGCCTTTGAATTTGCTGTGTGTTGGGTAATAGTATTCTTGTCCTTGATGAAGCATAATCTTAGAAGGAATGCATCCAACATTAACGCATGTTCCTCCTAAAGGCAGCTTTTTAGAATCATTAATCATAAGAGTTTTCTTTTCCAATTTATTTGCCCTATTTGCAGCTGCGAAAGCTGCAGCTCCTCCGCCCATAATAATTAAATCATATTTTTTCATTTTAGTACGCCTCCATACTTATTTTAAGGTAGACGGTAATTTCGTTTATAGTAGTTTGGAGGTCTATGGTTTTTTTCATCAAATTTAATATCCTTCCATAACTTCCAAATATACCAGCCTATAGCAATAATTCCAAGCCAAATTAAATAAGAAACTATATCTCTAAAAGTTATCACACCAACTGCCAAAAGGACGAGAACGATTATAATAGCTACTACTGGAATACAGCAGATAAATCCTTTCTTATTCCAGAAGATTTTTTTTCTTTTCATTTTAATCTTTCATTTTGTTAAATACGGTTTTTTAACGCATGCTGATAAAAAAGAAGACAATTTACCTTCCGACATATATTGTTTTGGTTGTACACAAATAATATTATATCGCTCTGTACATTCTAACAAGTATGCTTCGCTAAAAAAGTGTCTTTTCTTTCCATTATGATTAAAAAAGTCTTTCTCAATCTCTTCTCCCTTCCTATAATCTAAATCTGCTGTAGATTTAACCTCAAAAAAGAGGTATCCCCCTGGCACTAACAACCTATATATGTCACTAAAGATTCTTTTTGTTGTTTTATTATCAAAATAATGAAGTCTAAGATTTGCAAATACAATATCAAATGATTCTTTAGGCAATACTGGATCAGATGATATGTCTGAGGAAATATCGGCTTTCATTACCGAGACAGTTTTTTCTAAACCAAATTTCTTTATTTTTGTTTTAGTAGAATTGGTTGCTCTTTGCGAAAAATCTAATGCTGTAATAACTGCGCCTTTTTTTCCAAAATAAATTGCATCTTGTCCCTGTCCACAACCCAATTCTAAAATTCTTTTACCTATTAATTCTTTTATTATCTTTTCTACTAATTCTGCCAAAGATGAATAACCTTCTCTAAAGTAATCCTCTACGGAGTATTTATTTTCCCATTCTTCTTCCTGAATTTCTATATTTGTAGCTTCTGCCCTTATTTTCACTTTAATACCCCACAAGCTTTTAGCCTTTTATTAT
>JACPTC010000039.1 GCA_016192985.1 Candidatus Woesearchaeota archaeon
ATCAAATCTTCTTTGCTTTTCATCTTTTGTCTGATGGGCTCAAGCAAGAGATTTACTTCTTCAGAAACCGTGTTTTTGATATCCATTGGATGTAATCTTTTATCTAAGTAATCCTTTTCTAGTTTTTCATAGCTGTCATAAGTTACGTTTCCGCCAAATTTTTCCGCTCTTTTTACCGTAAGTTTCATGTTATTGTCTTTTTTATGCACAAAAACCACATATTTCAAAAAAGCCAGTACTCCGTTATCTTCTACAGCAATAGGGCAATGGGCACTTTGAATTTTTTGTTTTACTGTTTCAGCTGAGTCGAGCAAATCTATTTTAGATTTTTCCTCAGAAGCTGACATCTTCAAGCCCTGCAATCCTGGCAACATTGGAGTCATGACTTCCACTCTTGCCCTATAGCCAAGCCTTGGCAGATTTTCCCTTGCAAAAGCCAATATCTTTCTTTGGTCTATGCCGCCGTATTGCACATCCATATCCATGTACTGCTCGTCAAGAGTCTGCAGTATTGGGTAGATAAATCCGCTCAGTTTTGGGTTTTCTCCAAACCTTACAACGCCTGCAGCTGCTCTTTTGCACCTGTCTAATGTGTTTAAAGCTGCTAGCCTGTACATATCTAAAGTGTAGTTTTTATCAAGCTCAAAATCGCTTCCCCTCTTAAATTCAAGATTTTTTGTATCAATGCCCAAGGCACTTATCATAGCCGAAATAATCTGCTTGTAATATTCAACCCTATAATCCAGTAATTCAAAAGGGGATTTCTGGTCATCCAAATGGGCATGAATATCGGCAAAAAGTATGGTAAATTTAAATCCTGACCTAAGAAAGTCGCCCACTTTGATAATTGGCACAAAATAACCAATATGGATTTTGCCAGTAGTAGCCAATCCTATATATCCTTTAGGGTACTTTTTCTGCTCCAATAGCTGCTTCAATTCTTGCTCAGTGATAATCTCTTGGGTATTTCTCTTAATCAAATTAAATTTTTCTTCTGCGTCCATAAATAATTCATTTCTTAATTAATATTTAAAGGTTTTTAGAACATTCATTAATTTTGATTATTTAGGTTTTTTAGAACCATCTGCGAAGCTACTCCAATTGAGATACCAAGAATTTCCAACGCGAAAAAGATGATCATGCTAAAAGGCAAGTTTGTCAGATAAGTGCTGAATCCCGTGGCACTGGAAACTGCATTTCCAGTTGGGACTATTGTGGCAGGCATTCCTCCTTCGCCATAAATCGGCAGCATAAAGTATACAAGCAATGCCACCAAAGCGCCTGTTATAGCTCCTTCTTTCATAAAAGGATTAATTTAAGTTCTTATTAAAATAGTTTTCTATTTAATTTGTTGTTGATTTTTTTTACTAGTAAAACAAAGTTTGACCACTGGACATTTCTTGGCATAAGCTTTATAAAACCTTATTTTTGAGGAATAGGCATGAAAATACCCGTATCTTTATTGTCAACTTACCTATATTGCTCGAGAAAGCTTTTTCTTGAGCGGGTTTTGCTTCTTGAGGAGCCGCCAAAGGAGAGTGTTGTTATGGGCTCTATAAGGCATGAGTTTTATGACAGCATAAATAAGAAGGAAGAGGGAATAGTTTCTTCAATAACTAAAAAAGTGCCTTTGGATAGCATAAAGTCCCTATATAGGAAAGAATACTTAGCGATATTATGGAAAGCAATAACAAACAACAAGAGAATGCTTGATGAAGTGAATATCAATATGCCCGATGCCTACAAAAAGAGCTTTCAGTTTATAACAGAAGAGGCGTCATTGAGGGCTACTAACATCTTTAAGTTTATAGAGGCAAATGAAGTATTTGGAGAGGAACTCTGGCAAAGGCTTACTCCAAAAATAATGTCGGAGCTGAGGGTTGAGTCAGATGTGCTAAAATTAAAGGGGATTGTAGATCAGATTCATGTTTATGATAAGGAGTACGTGCCTTTTGAGCTTAAAACTGGAAAAGTTCCGCAAGACGGAGTCTGGCCATCCCACCGCATCCAGATAGCAGCTTACTCCCTGCTCTTACAGGAGCACTTTAATACACCAATAAAAGAAGGTTATATTTTTTATCTTGACACAAAAGAGAGAAGGCATATTGCAATAAACCAATTCATGGTTGAGGAGGTAATGCGCATAGTTGATGAGGTTATTGCAGTGATTGAAAGCAAAGATTTGCCAGAATTTTGCAATAATGAGAACAAATGCAGGAAATGCGGCTTAAGGCAAGTTTGCTACAATGAAGAAGAGATTAAAAATTTAATAAAGGTTAGAACAAATTTACGCAATCATTCTTAAATATTAATTCACTACAAAATGACAAAAAAAGGAGTTTTATTACGAAACATTTAAATATAACTTACTTTCCAATTAGTTCATCTGATTAAAGAGGTAATAAAGATGCCGGAAGATGACAAGAAGTTCTCAAAGCAATTGATTGGCAAGACAGTTGTAAGCAAGACAGGCAAAAGATTTGGGGAGGTTGGCGATATCATTTTTGAAACAAGATCAGGGGAGCTTATACATATGGTGCTCAATAATCCTACTTCCTATACAGAAAAGCTTGAGCTGGAGAAAGATAAAGAAGGGCATATACTAATTCCTTTTAGCGCCGTCATTGCAATCGGCGACTTCATGGTTGTCGCAGAAGAGGATATTATTTAGTTATTTTTTGCATGTTCTGGAGTTTTGAAAGCATAAATACCTTTTTATATATTATTTGATTTCTTTGAAGAAGCATGCAACCCAATAATTCCCTATGGACTGAAAAGTACAGGCCGACTGATTTCTCTGAGATAAAAGGTCAAAAAGAGATAGTTAAGAGAGTACATGCTTTTGTTGAGCAGCAAAACCTGCCTCATTTGCTCTTTGCAGGCCCGGCAGGGGTTGGAAAGACAAGTCTGGCATTGGTTATAGCGAAAAAACTCTTCAAGGACTTATGGAGGCAGAATTTTTTAGAGCTGAATGCCTCAGATGAAAGGGGAATTGATGTTATACGAAACAAAGTCAAGGATTTTGCAAGAACAAGGGCAATTGGAGATGTCCCTTTTAAGATAATTTATTTAGATGAATGTGATGCCCTTACAAGAGAGGCACAGCAGGCATTGAGAAGGACAATGGAAAACTACACTCAAAATTGCCGCTTTATTCTCTCAGCAAATTACTCGTCAAAGATTATAGAGCCTATTCAAAGCAGGTGCGTTGTCTTCAGGTTCAAGCCATTAGAAAAAAAGGAGATATTTGGCATAATAGATAAAATAGGAGAAGAGGAGAGGCTAAAGATAGACGAAAAGGCAAAAGAAGCGTTATATGAGATTTCTGAAGGGGATTGCAGAAGGCTTGAAAATATTCTACAAAGCTCAGCAGCGATAACAAGCCACTTGGCGGAAGATGTGGTGCATTCAATAGCTTCAGTTGCAAAGCCTAAAGAGGTAAGGGAGGTTTTAGAGCTTGCTTTAGGCAACAGGTTCATTGAGGCAAGGAACAAGCTGCTGGACTTGATGCTTAATTACGGATTGGCAGGCATAGATGTTATAAAGCAGATTCAAAAAGAGATTCTGGAATTAAATTTGGATAATAAATCAAAGATGATTCTTATAGATAAATGCGGCGATATAGAATTCAGGATGACAGAAGGCTCTGACGAGTTTGTGCAGCTGGAGTCATTGCTAAGCCAGTTTGCTTTGGTGGGAAATAGCAATTGATATTCAATTAAGGCTTATGTTATTGTTAATTGCAATGGCACTGCTCCGACTTCCTTGATTTTAAATTGGTTTGGGAGAGGGTTTCCTGCGTTGTCCGTTGCTATTATAAAGAAGAAATATACATTTTCCTTTTGCGGGTTTGTGGAGCTTATATCAACTGGAAAAGAACTGCCAGTTTGGCTATGTTTAACCCGAGTTATTAATTTAGGCTTGCCAGCTTCATCTTTATTGCTTATTTTAGCATCCATCAATAAATTGACTGCTTTTGCCTTGTCTTCTAGGGTCAGCAAGGCGTATTTCATGTAATAAACCCCATAATCTCCTAAGTCATTTAATTCTGTTCCATCAATGTTTTTTGCTGGCTTTTCCAAAAATATGAATGAAACTTTATTTGACTGCGGATCATAAAATTGCTGCAGCCTTAAAATCACTAAACTGGATGAGTCAGGCGGCAAATCGTCAATGGATTTTACAGAATTAATAACTGGGAGTTTTTGCTTTGGGTTTATATTATCTATCTCATTGTTGTTTTTGTCAACTGCCGTAATTGCAAAATCGTATTTTTTGTTGTCTTCAGGCAGAATAAAGTTATAGATATATGAATCCAAGTCTTTAAAATAATAAATCCTATCATTTTCTATTGGTATTTTTACTCCTGTTGAAACCGAAAACATGCATTTTTTATTTGGGTAATCAAACTCGCAATCTGTTGAAGTAAATGCGTTATCAAGCTCTTCTGTAATGATTTTTGATGTGTCCAATTCTTTTATAAAAACATTGGGATTTTTCTTTAAATTCTCGGTAGGGGTTTTCTCTAAAAGATTTAAGCTGGAGTCTGCATAATAAATTCTGTATTTGGCAACATCATTTGCATCGCTTTTATCCCATTTTACCAAAACTGATTTTTCCGCTTTCGGCCTGTCATAAATTTCAATATTTTCCAATGGCGCAGGCGGCAAATCAGGCACATATGATGCGAATTTTATTGTCAACGGTCTCTCTTTGACATAGCCATCTAATTTGTCGTAAGCCAATATTTTATAATTTTTTTTAGTAACGCAGAATTTGTGTGTATTTTTTGGTTTTATATAGCACGGGTGTAAATCAGACGGCTTTTTTATGAGCTTAGTTATTGGAACTGATGTTGAATATTCACTTTCCGCTTCCGGCTCAGGATAAATCAGAGCATCTCTTTCTTGCTTTACAAAATCTATTGATTTGATCTTGTTTTTGTTATTGTCGTTCTTGTAAATTGCCACTTCATTTAATGGGCCAAGGCTTGATTGTATTCCGCTTATGTCTGTGAAGATTAGATTAATAACGGGTATATTTCCAGAGTAGCTGAAAAAATATTTTTTTGGTATAATTCCGGAAACTCCATTGGTGTCAACATCATAAGTCAAGTCTGTTTTTGGGCTAAAAAGTGCTAGTTTTAGCTTCATCGCTGAAGAATCTTCGCTGATTTCAATTCCGTAGTTCCCAGATATTTCAAACTCTTTTATCTTGTCTATTGGCAGCTCAAACTTTTTGTTGCATAAGCAATTGTTATCGTCAGAATCTATGCAGTCCTGCAAAAATTCCGCAAAGTCATAAAGAACCTTCTCTGCATCCTTGTCACAGCCCAAAGACCATGAAAATGTTTGCTCATTACTATTGACATCATTAACGCAAGATTCTATATCTTTTCCTCGTTCAGCACATTTTAGTATATTATCAAGCGATTCTTTTATTGTATTATAATCGCTCAAATCATAGTCTATTTTTACTTTAAAAGAAGGGTTAATGGTATAAGTTCCTAAAGTTTTGCTCTGCTCATCTTTTTGCTGCGCCACAGCAGCTCCTGTTATTATTGGATTCTTGTCAGTATAAAGAACAATGCCTATCAAAATAAGAGGTATTAACATCAACAAAGCTAATTCTTTTGCTTCCAT
>JACPTC010000046.1 GCA_016192985.1 Candidatus Woesearchaeota archaeon
CTCCAAATGCAACCTTTACCACACCTGCAGATACAAGTTTATACACTAACAGGTCCACAACAACAACACAATCTATCGCCTTTAATGTTGATGATACCGATAGTACAGGACTCAATCTACCAGCTAACAACTCAATTAATGTAACCATCACAATAGGTTACAGAAACGCTAATGGCAGCTTTATAGGAGGAAGTCAATATGGGCTTTTAAGCTTCTTTAACAGCACAACAACTAATTTAACATGTACAACAACTGACACTTTAAGCTTGCAAAATACCACAAGAATAACCTGTAATACTAGTATTGCATTGACTTCAAACGGCACTTACTTAATCAACATAAGTGGCAGGGACACAAGCAACAACAGCAATGCAATGAATTTGACAACTAATATAATATTCGTAACCATTGACCAAATACCCCCCCTATTTGCGTATTATAACTTTACCAATGCATCATCTGTTAATATGACTGAATCAACAGCATTACAATTAGGAACGTCAGCAGGCGCATCAAGAGCCCAAGGACCCAATTCATCAGTTATATATGCAATTTCAAACTGGACTGATAACCTGACATCTCCATTCAGAGGCCTGCTGCAATTTTACAACGAGACTCCTACAGATACTGCTTCAAGATGGCAAACTTTAAACCAGTCAGATATAGCTTATCCTGCATTTAACACTTCAAATTGGCTGAACTTTTCATTCCCAATACCAACAGGACACAATGAGTTTGAAGGCAAGAACGTTAGCTTCAGGATTGTGGCAAACGATACAGTTGGAAACGTAAATACATCCAATCAGGTTAAGAATTTCACAATTTTGATTAACGATACCACAAAGCCAACATTACTAGTTACAATAGTAGACGGGCAAGGTGCAGTTAATAATTCAAATATAACCGATGCAACCCCCACTGTAGTTTGGAATGTCACAGAACCAAACAAATTTAAGTACATAGCAGTACAAATTAACTCCCTGACAGATCCAAACTGTAATGGATTCAGAAACTTCACTACAACAGTAGAATCAAACAGAAATAACACTTTAACTTTGCTTGACACAGGTGGATGTACGGGCTTAGGAAATGGCACAAATACCGTCAGACTAACAGCAGAGGATACATGGAGCAATTCTGAATTATACATACATAGCTTTACTATGCAAAGCGGAGTCACGCCTGTTATATCTTTGACTGGTTTATCCCTTGATCCACTTAATTTTAGTGCTGTAAATACAACTAATGTAACAAGCAGCACGGGCATTAACTTTTCCGCTACTGTTGCATCAACAACCACGCTCAAGAACTTAAGCTTTACATCAAACTGCAATTCAACCGGGGGAACGTTTGCTGCTAACAGCACTATAAGGCCATTCCAGGACTCATGTGTAGGAACATCAGCAAATCGAACTATTACAGTTACTGCATCAGACTTTGCTGGCAATACAGTCGCTAATACACTCCAATTTTTAGTCGACGATGTGGCACCTTCACTTGCCGTACAGCTCCCAACTCAGGGAAGCAGCGTTGCAAATAATGTCCCTCTTAATGTAACTGTTCAAGATAGCTCATTGTCAATATCTTTTGTCGGATATTATCTTGATGACTTTGGAGTAACCCAATTGAATTTCACTGCAGGCGGTGCAGGGCATGGCAATGCAGCAATTAATACAAGCTATAATCGCTCAATTAATTTCACTCCGGGTACTCACAGAATAAAGTTCACAGCCAATGACACACTTGGCAATACAGTTAACAGCAGCGTTATAACGTTTACAGTAACTGGTCCTGTTGTATTCCTCGAGGTTAACAGAAGCATAGAGAGTTATATCGCAACAGTATTCAATAACAACATGACAAATGTTAGTACTAGGATACTAACTGATGTAGGTTATATTGATTTAAACACCACAAACGAAACAGCAGGAAATACATTTGAATTATTATTCCAGATAAATGGAAGCATAAATGTCTCGTTGACAGAACTAAATGGCTCTGCTGCCAACTGGAACAAGATTAACTTTACGCCTTATGTAAACCAAACAAGCTTTGTCCCAGGATTGCAGAATAACTTTACAAATACAATCCTAAGCTCTGTATGGTTCAACAATTCTCTTGAAGAATTTATAACTCTTAATAACTCATATTATGGTGTTGTTGTGTTCTCATTAAACATTTCCGGAAATACGGCAACAGCCCAAGAATTCTGGTGGGTTGAAAACGAAGGTACATTGAATTCAAAGACCAACATAAGCCAGTGCACAAGCGCATTCACAAGAGCAACAACAACCCCGTGCTGGAACTATACTGCTAATGGCAAAACAATTATCCAAGTGCCACACTTCAGCATAGTTGTTGCAGTTAATGATAGCATACCGCCAACAGCAGTAATAAACACCCCTGCATCACCACAATATGTTTCATCATTCGCGCCAAATGTAACCGTATCAACAGATGCAATTAACTGCTCATACTTAATTGATGTGACGAATGTGTCAGAGACTGCAATGACTAAAACTGGAACTGAGTGTATAGGTTCGTCAATAACGAGCCTAACAAATGGCTCCGAGCACAACATTACAGTAAGAGCGTATGATGCAAGAGGAAACAAGAATGAAACCTCACTATTATTCACAATCAGTGATTTAACACTCCATACAGCAGCCATAAGCGACAGCAGCGGCTCGACAACTGGCACTACAGTAAGCCTGACAGCAAATGAATCAGTTAATATGTCGCTTAGATATGGTGCTGCTGTTTCAAGCGCATGCACAACAATGGCATCAACTGCAACCCCAGAAACAGACTTTTCAAAGAGCCAATCAATTGCAATCAGCCTTTCAACAGTTACAAGCGATACTGTAATATGTTATAACGTCACATCCTGTGATAAAGCAGGCAATTGCCTAACAAACGGTTCATTTAACTTTACACAAAGTGCCACAGCAGCCGCAGCAGCAGCCGCAGCAGCATCGTCATCCTCATCAGGAGGAGGAGGTGGAGCGGTTGTGAGCAATGTAGTCGCATCCGCAGGCAGGCAGTGGGACAAACTGGCAGCTGGCTCAAGCGGAGTGCTTGCAATAAACAACGCCAACATAGCAGTAACAGGAGTTGTTGTGGAAGTTAAGAACGAGGTAACAAGCCCATCAATAGATGTGGAAAGCCTCTCAGCAAATCCATTATCATCAGTTGCCGCATCAAAAATATACCAATATCTCAATATAAAGAGAAACAACATTGCAGATTCTGACACTTCAAAGATTACAGTAAGCTTCAAAGTGCCAAAATCATGGCTTTCAACAAGTGGAGTTGCAGAAGACAATGTTGCGCTGTACAGATACAGCGACAGCAAATGGAATGTTCTGCCAACAACAAAGACAGGAGCTGATGCAAACAATGCGATTTACGAATCAGTAACACCCGGGTTAAGCGTATTCGCTATCGGTGTAAAAGAGGCAGCTGCTGCACCAGCAGCGCCAGAAGAAGCACCAGCACCAACTCCAGAAGCACCAGCAGCGCCAGAAGAAGCACCAGCACCAACTCCAGAAGCACCAGCAGCGCCAGAGGCTATGGCTGCGAAAGAGAAAATCAGCAGAACAGCTATGGCATGGATAGTTGTTGCATTAATCGTTATTGTAGCAGCTGCAGGATACTTTTTGTGGCAGAAGAAGAAAGCCCAATAAATTCTTTCTTTAATTTATAAAAATTTGTTTTGTATTCAAAATCCTTTCTTTTCTGTATAACTTGAAAGGGTTGAGTTTTAATGCAACGTTGCGAGCAAAAACTCAAAGTTGTCAGCACAATCGTAAAAAGGTGGGGGTCGGCGCGAGTTATTTTTTCTTAATTATAGTGACTAGAAACATTATAGTTGCAGAGATAAAATAAAGGTAAACCAATTGCAAGACAATAAAAACCAATTTTGCCAATAAACTTATAGCTTCGTTTCTCAATATATCCAAATCTAAATTAAGCATTAATAGGAGCAGTAAGAACATAGACGTTCCTCCTAAAATCCTAACTAACAATGGTTGTGGGCATCTACCATCAGGAGTTCTATCAATTGGTGTACAAGCTCTGGCGTCGAAAATGAGATTGTTAATATTAGAAACAAAAAACCTAATACAAACAAATATATGCAGATTATTATTTTACCTTTTGTCGGCTTTAGAAACTCTTTCCAATCCATAATATACACTTTAAATCAACTACTATTTATATTTGCTGAAGAACTTTTATTATAATTGAAGCTATCGTGCGAGCCGACTCCCTAATAATATTTCTGCCGACAATTGAATATAACTGGTGATTTTTGACAGAATTATAGAGGATGAATTAAACATCTATAATAATTGTTTAATTCGTTCTAATCTATAAAAAAACAAATAAAAAAAATAATTGATTTATCCTTCTATCCTTGTTGTTACTTGCCCTCTGTTTGTATGCTGGACTCCGCCGAAATCGCTTGACGTAGTGTATGTAACATTTAATTCTCCATTATACTTTGAGGAGCCTGTATTTACGCATGTCAATGTTACAGTCTTTTGGGCGCCATTGGCAACTGCGCCTTGGCTTCCTGCAGGGGTGCATTGGTGCGCTCTTACATCATCGACAGTTATCTCATAGCCTAATGAATTCTGCATGACGACCTGCAACTGTGTTGATGTTGCTTTGTGGTCCAAGCATGCAATTCCAGCCTGCAAAGTGCATTTTGCCGGTAAAAACCTGTCAGGGCTTAAAACACCAAAATAGGCAAGTGCGCCTACTGCTACAAGCACCACCAGTATAGCCCATCCATAAGTCATTAAAAATTCCAATGCTGCTTGTGATTTTTTGTTTATCATATATTTCACCTCATTATTTTTATAATCATAATTTATTCAACCTTCGAGTTTAAACTGCCATACATTGTTTTTGTAAGGTTTGTATTTTTTTCAGTATAGCCTATTGTTATGTCCCCTTTATACCTGTCTTTTACAGCCCCATTGCTGCAAGTGCCTCCTATTACAAAACTAGTGGAAGCTCCTCCGCCAATTAATTCTGTGCTAAATGCGCTGCTGCAGCTGCCAACAGTAATGCTATTGACTGTTACAGTTTTGCCTTCAACAGTGTTAGCGAGAACTAATGTGATTTTGCTAGTTTCTACTTTATGGCCCTCGCAAAGAAAACCAGGTTCCAAAATACATTTTTCTGGAAGAAACTTTGCAGGGCTTAAAACGCCAAAATAGGCAAGCGCTGCTATTGCAGCAAGAACAACAAGGATAGCCCACCCATAAGTCATCAAGAATTCCATTGCAGCTTGGGCTTTAGAATTACCAGAAATCTTCATTAATTTCACCTCATTTTTAGAGCCATTTTTCTTTTGAATATCAATTAAATAACTACTATATAAATCTTTTGATAGAAGATAAAAATTTTTACAAAACCAGTTTAAGGAGTTTTTCCGCCACGCCTTGGGCAACAAAATAGATTATCAGCGATACAGCTACAAAAATCGGTATATACCTAATGCCGGATTTTACGTTTCCTTTTTTTATAGTTGAAATCATCATTGCAGAAAAAAATGAGGTTATCACTAAAGACACAGTGGCAAATATCCTGAAATCAGATCTTGTGACGCCTGTCCCTGAAAAAGTTAATGGAATGCCTACTGATGTGGCTATATTTGTGGTTTGCCCGAAGGCAGAGCCAAGATTGTGCACTACCTCTATTAAAGCTCCTGACAAAGCAAACAGCACAGGAGCAGCGCCTATAGATGCAAAGGTTATAAATATGACATAAGTTGTGACATTTGCCGACATTTCATTGATAATCGCTTTTTGCTCTTGTATGTTTACCGCAATCCTGTTGAGCAAGTCGCCAATTTTTCCCCCTGCTTCTATGCCTTCATTCAGCATGCTTACCGACCTTTTTAAAATCGCAGAGTCGTACCTTGATGCAAACTTTTCCAATGCTGTTTTCAAGTCAACTCCTCCCATTGTTTCCTTCGCTACTATCTCAATCTCCTTTGCCAAAACGCCAAATCTCGGCCTTACTGCAAACCATAAAGCCCTGTCAATTGTCATGCCTGCATTTATATTTGATGCTGTTAATTGCAGAAAATCCGGTAAAACCTCTTCTATGTCCACTTTTCTCCTGAAAGTCTTTAAGTCAACAGCAATGTAAAACAGAATCCACATGCTGAACAGCAAAAGGACAAATATAAACACCCAGAGCACAATCATGGATGATACTATTGTGCCCCATGAAATTCCATAATTTACGGAAAAATAGTAAATAAGCCACGCAGATATCGCAAGGTTAATAACTATAGCGATGTTAAAAAAAGTCTTGGAAAGCTTTTGGTGGTTTACATCAAAGCCTGCCCTTTCAATGTAATCCCTTATCCTCTGCCTTCTTTCCTGTGAAACTAATTTCTTTTGCTGTTTTTTTATAAATCTTTTTTTTAATAATTCTATATTTCTCTGCGGATGCAGCTCTTCGGTTTCTTTCTTGAATATGCTTTTTATTTTAAACATTGTAAGCAAAATGGAAGACTAGGTTAAAAGTCAATTGCAGGTCTGGAGAACTTTACCATAGCAATGAACATGAACTGCACAAAGCCCAGAAATCCCGCAAGAGAAATGAGAACAGTGAGGCTAAGCTCAAATTGTATAAAAGAAGACAAAATTATCAGCATGGTCATCCCAAGTGAAGGCAGGATAACAGCAACTATCATATAGAACATGGCTAATGGGTTCAGCTTCTTTCCGTACTTATTAACCTCATTCATCTGGTCCTTTGTTATCTGCTCCATTACTGAATAAAGGGATTTTGCGATGTCTGAGCCCGTTCTCAGGGAATTTATTATCTGCCACAGAATTTTTCTAAAGTCATTTGATGGCGCATACTCAACAGCCTCATTTAATGCATCTTCCATGCTGGTCCCCAAATCAACCTTGTCAGTAAGCTCCTTGAAGTAATTCCCTATCACCTCATAATTTCTTGAAATATTTATCATGGCATTGTAAAGAGGCACTCCGGACTCAAGCTCGATGATTAGGAATCTGCCGGCAAAAACAATCTCCTTGCTTATGTCTTTCTCCTTTTTCCTTATCCTTACATCAGGCAGCCTGATCATGTAAAATACCATGACAAGAAATATGATTGGAACAATGAAAAACAAAACACCTTTGAGCAAGTTTAGCTTAGCGAGCACTAAGAACAGGGAAACAACAACACCCGTTGTCATATAAAATGCAGAAACGAATGTTTTCTTGATAAACTCTTCGGGCTTTTCCTCCATTCCCGCCTGCTTTAGCTTAAGTTTAAGATTTGGGAAAGCTTTTGAAATTCTTTGAAAAACAGTGCTAATTGCCCTTGTTTTTATCTTAATCACCCAAAGCCTTGTTTTTTCTCACATAGTCCATTAGACTGTCCTTATTGGTGTAATACTCTGCCATTGCCCTTCCCACAGCATCGACAGTGTTTACTTTGTTCTTTGCAAGCCATTTTAAAATAGCCTCCTTTTCACTTAAAGACCTGTTAAGCTCGTTTCTTGTAAACCCGGTAAACAACTCTATAGTGCTTATCAAAGCCTTTGAATTTGCGATTTTTCTAAAAACGTTTTTTCTTATGTCCAGCTGGATAATCACATTTGGCTCGGCATTTGGCAATATTTCGGATATTTGAAATGTCTTTCTCACGCCTGTGCGCCTGTTTCTATACTGTACAATTATCATTGAAATTGCAGGCAGCATTGTTTTTGGAATTTCGATAGGGGGGTTTGTAAGCCTAGTTATTGTCTCTTGGGCGTCATTTGCGTGCACTGTGGCATATACGCTATGGCCGGTATGAATTGCCTCAAAAAGCACCTCTGCCTCTCTCTTTCTTCTTATCTCACCTACAATAATCCTGTCTGGCCTCATCCTTAAGGAGTTAACAAGCAAATCAAGCATTGAAACCTCGCCCTTGCCTTCGGGATTTGGCAGCCTTGTAACCATCGGAACCCAATGCAAGAACTTTGGCAGCTGTATTTCCCTTGTGTCTTCTATGCTTATAATCCTTTGACTTGGAGGAAAGAAATTTGCAACTACATTAAGCATAGATGTTTTCCCGCTTGCAGTTCCCCCTGCTATTAGGGTAGACAGCTCATACTGCACACCAAGCCACATTAGTGCAGCTGCCTCTGGGGAAATTGTGTTGTCCCTTATGAAGTCCGTTATTGTCCATGGCTTTGTTGCAAACTTCCTTAATGTGATTGTATTGCCCCTCTCAGAAATTGGCTCAAGAGTTGCATTGACTCTGTCACCTCCTTTTAAGTGAGCGTCCATCAAGGGCTCAAGTATTGTCAACTGCCTTCCAACTCTTCTTCCAATCATTGTTGCGTAATGCCTGATTTGGTCTTCATTTGCAAGCATAACTGTAGTCTTAAGCCATCCAAATTTTTTGTGGTAGACCCAGACAGGCTCGTCCGCGCTGTTTATTGATATCTCCTCAAGCTCCGCATCATCCATTAAGATTTCAATGTTTCCCATGCCAAGGCTTCTTTGTATAAGGTATGATTTGAGAAAATTTGCCGTGGTTTCATCAGCATCAGGGAAGTGCTTGCTTACCAAGGTTGTTATTGCATCAATAAACCTTTGCTCAATAATTCCTGTATCTTTTGATGTGAGAATCTCAACCATGCCAAGACTAACCTGCGCTGTCAGTTCTTCCCTTATCTTTTCTAGAATAAGCTCTGTGGTCTTGCTTATGCTTGATATTGAGACCTCGTAAATAGGGACAAATTCTCCCCTCTTTTTGTAAACTTTAATTGTTATGGGTATGTTATCAGAAAGGAAATTATAGGTTGAAATAACCTTTTTTTCGTCCTTGCTTGCATCAAGAGAGGCCAATTTATGTTTTTCTTCTTTCTTTTTGCCGTCATGCAGGGCAATTGCAGGCAAGCCAGTTACCTTTACTTCATCTTTCAACATACACACCTCTTTTTAACTTAAAGTCTAACAAAAACCAATTGCATGTCAATTTTTGAAAAATGAGCCAAACTCCTTAAGTTCCGACTCAAATTGCGCTTTCTTTTTTTGAACCTCGTCAAATTTATTCTCAAGCTCAATCATCTGCTTTCCAACATCCCCGCTCTTCGCAGTTAACTGAAAAGACTTTGCCTTTCTTATCAGCTCTACAAGGCTTTTCTCCAGCTCGTCACGGTCTTTGTTTATCTTGTCAACAAGATTGACAACAGTCAATTTTTTTTTAAAAAAATCCTCAACCTTTTTTGCTACGTCATTGACATTATTCACGCTTTTCTGCTTTTCAGCTATTTTCTGAATTATCTTATCCTGAAGCTCAAGAACTTTTTTCTCTTGCTCCATGCTTTTTTCTATTAGCGGCTCTATAGCTGCTTTTTCTTCCTCTACCCTTTGCCTCACTTCATCTATAAGCGCATTAAGCTTTTCTATGTGTATTTCCGAGTTTTTTATTGCAGTATCCTCATCAGAGACTTTTTTTTCTATCAGCCCAATCATGCTCTTAAGCTCCATTAATTTTTTGTTGAGAAGATATTCGCTCTCTTCTATTGATTTTGCTTCAGTTCTTTCTTTTTCCAACTGCCCTTTTTCCTTTTTTATATCTGCAACCAGCTCCTGATATTTTCTTTGCTCCCTTAAAATGTGCTGTGTCAGCTCCTCGAGCTGGAGTTTTGCGTCGTTCTTTTGCTCTTCAATTTTTTTTTGCAGGTCCCTCCTCAGCTGCTGGTACTTCTCCAATTCTTTTAGGTCCTCCCTGACAGTGTCAAGCTCTATGCCCAGTTCCTGCTTTAACCTGTCAAATTCCCCCTTTACCTTTTTCAAATCTTCCGCCTGCTTTTCAAGGAAATTTAAGTTGACTTCCGCCTTTCTGACAAAAACTTCTTTCTTGCTGGAGAATTCTTTTGCTTTTGTATCTACCTCTTTTCTTGTAAGCTTCCTTTCAACAAGATACGGCTTGGTTAACTTGTATTCAACGCTTATTATCCCCTCCTCTTCCAGAAAATCAACCCATTCCTGTATTACGGTTGTGCTTACCCCCAATTCTCTTGCAGCATCAACCAATGCAATTCTTCCTCTTTCATTGATTAGATTAACTAATTTGTCAACACCAGTTTCTATAACACTGCTTCCTATGCCCATTTTGGTATTTTTTGAATTATTTTCTTTAAAAATGTTATGTTTTTAAATTGTTATGTTTCTGACTTGGTAAATATCTAGATGGTCTCCACGAGGAGGTCCGGGGGCAGGCGGATCGCCATCAATCTTAAACCAATCTGGGGTATTATTTACGCGAAAATTTGTAGTGGCTTTTGTTCCAAAATAGATGTAATCCACTATGCTTCTGTCTTTTAATTGCAAGCCTTGCTGCTGAAATTTCTCAAGATTGACAAGGCTCTCTATTCCAAAAGTGGAGTTGCCAAGGTTGCCTTCAAGCCTCATCAAAAAATTTGGACTATCATTATGTGCAATATAGTACGAATTATTCGCATGAACCAGCAAATTATCGGCTTTCCCATTAACAACGAAGCTTGTGATATTGGATTCCCTGATAGAATTGGTTACCCTTCCTTTGCTATTGACAACATAAAGCGGATCCTCGAATCCGATAATGCTTATTGTGTTTTCTAGGTACCTGTCCCTTATCCAGTAGCTTGTATTTCTTTTATCCCTTATGTCAAGAGTTATGTTGACCCCTATAATCACGCTCCATGGATCGGTTTGGTTCAATTTGACAACATTCACTGTAAAATTGAATTTTATGTCAATTTTGTCGGCTTCTGCAGAAATCTTATTTGCCCAGTCTGTAAAAGTAGAGTCTTTCATCAGGCTTAGCGGCTTTTGGCTTATTGTGCCATTTAGAAAAGACTCTTTGAATCTCTCGCTTACACTGTCCAAAAATGTGCCGTTAGTGGCAATAAACTGGTTGAAACTCAGCAAGCTCCTAAACCCTGCAATAAATATTCCTTTGTCTATATCTTTTTCAACATCCTTTATGAAAAAATTCATGGTTTCAATTCTTGTCTGGATAACCTCCATTCTATCGCTAAACTTGTAACTGCCGTGAATGCTGTAAGTGGCAATTATTACTATTGTCAAGGCAATTGCTGCTGTTGTGTAAAAAATAGCCTTTTTTTTTATTATCCTTGCTTTTATTATTTTTGTCATTCTATTCCCAAACCCTTATTTCTATTATTAAAGGCCCCCACAGAGAAGGAACTTTGGATATTGTTAATGTATTCACATCAAGATTGTTTTCATCTATTTTTACATCTAATTTTCCGTCTTTATCTATGTCAAGATTGCTGAATAGCCTATAGACAGCGTTATCCAATGCATCATCTGCATCATAGGTTTGGCTTGAGAAGCTGCATGCGTCTGCTCCGTTGTAAGTTCTTGGAATATTTATTGTGGATGATGTTCCATCTTCAAACCCCACACTCCATGAGCATCCATCGGATTTGGCAACAACACTGCTGTAGTCAGCGAATCCGTTTAGCAATAATGTGTAAATCACCCTGTCGTCGCTTGAGCCGTTGGCAGTGTTTGTTGAATTTGTTCCTGTGCTTATTGCAATGGCATTGTTGCCTTCATTCAGATTGGCTACTGGGATGTTAACTGCAAATGGGTCGCCTAAAATCTGATAATCTTGTCCGTAGTCGCTTAACCAATATGCCGTATTGCCATTGACAACCAACTTGTCTGTCCATTTAGTGCCTGAATAAGATGTAACTTTTGCGTCAAGTGCGGATGTATTTGGATATATTGTCAAAATGCCTGATGAGATATTATTTCCGAATCTTTCTGTTTCAAAGCTTAAGGGAATTTTGTTGAACTCCGTTTCTTGAGGCGTGTAGTTGAACATGATATAAGAATTTGGATATAACGATGTTTTAATTCCAGTGGCGTTGGCTGTCTGCTCTGCAAAGCTTAGCTTGTTGATTTCTCCTGCTATTTTTTGGTATGCAGCTTGCAGTTTTATTGTGTCTGTTGCGTTGTATGCTTGTCCTCCGCTGCAGTTCATTCTCTGCATTGTTGTGAAATTTGCGTCGTTGCCAAAAGCTATAGCATAAACGCTAATGCCCTTATTGCAAGCGTCCCAGGCAGCCTGCACACCATCTGCTATTGCAGTTGAATTTGGCTGCTGAGCGCATGTCACTGTCGCTTCTCCGTCACTCATCAGCACAATAAACTTCTTTCTTAATGGGGCATTTTGGGACTCAATAAGTTCTACAGCCTTGTTTATCCCACAGCATGTGCAAGTTCCCCACCAACTTTTTGTAGTGCTGATATTGTTTACCATCAACTGCTCGTTATCGGTTATATTTGTAAATCGAGCTATGGATTCTGGGAATGGTATAGTAGTTTGTGGGCTGCCAGTGCAATCATCTTTGTAAACGCTTCCATAATTGCTTGTAAATTCAACTAAGCCTGCTTTGTTATCTGCTATGTTGAATAAAGTATCAACAAATTGTTTGCTTGAATTTATGTATATGTCTAATTTTCTGCTGTCCTCCTTGCATACAGTGTTGTATCTGCAGGCGCACAAATCATTTGTGCCATTGTTCCAGATTGTCTTATTAAATTCTGAATAATTGTAGTTTGGGTATCCAAAATTCCGACTAAAATTGTAATACAGCCATTTCCAAACTCCTCCAGATAATACACAGCCTTTTGTGCTTGGAACACTCAATAATGGGCTCGGGATAGTATTGTTTATCTTCGAGCACCAGTCCATACTGCCACTCACGTCGCTGACCAAAACAACATCAGCATTTCCGCTTAGCGTTGTGCCGTTTGTTAATCCGAGCCTTAATGGCATTGTTCTCTGATTAAAGGAGCTAAAATCAAGCAAAGCGCTTAATGTGGAATTGCTTAATGTTACATTCATAGTTCCATTTGGATTATCCTCATAGACCGTTATGTTTCCAAGCCTTAAAAATGTGGTATAATCGCTTGAATAATTAAGGAAGATTGCCATGCCGTTTAACTCGCCGGGAACGTAAATTGAGGAATACAAGTTGATAACACCGTTAATGCCCGGAAACATGTATTTTTCGGTGCCATGCATTTGTGTGTCATTGTATGAGGATGTTGTGTATGTCACCCTCAAAAATCCTCCTGCAATATATTGATTGCCTGAAGTAAAAACAATACTCATTGTATTTGTGCCAGGAGCGAAGTTTGATAGGTATGCATCGCTGATGTTCCACTTGTCAGCTGCCATAGCTCCTCCGCCGCCTGTGCCTTTTGCATAACTGCCGGAATATGCGCCGTTAATGTAAAAGTCAAAATTGCCGCCAGCATCAACCTCCAAATAAGAGCCGTTAAGGGAAATGACATCATTTGGCAGAATCAATATCTTGGTTAAGTTTCCATCTCCCTCATAGCCGCCGAAGTAAGAGTAAGCGCTGGTTTTTTTGCTTTTGATGCCGCTTAGAAGGACTCTTGATGTGAAGCCTTCTGTCGGCTTTGCTTTTGCTATGCCTGTTATAATTTTCTTTGAAGAAACAAGCGTCCTTTTAACAGGAAGATTTCTTGAGTGAATTTCCTCGCCGTTCACAACAATGCTGAATCCGTAATTGCTCGGGAATATGTCTTCCGTCAAATTTTTTGTGAAATTCCTTGCAAGCTCATTTTTCTCTTCAGCCCAAAAATTGCCAATCTGCTCAAGGATTGTGTTGTTTGTGTTTGTTATATCGCCGGATTGGACAAGGCTCTGCACATAGTCATTGCTCGATTCTGAAACAGTCATCGCGGAAAAAACCCTTACTAAATCCTGCGAAGCATAACTCACATTCACGCTTCGCTGCTCCACAGAGTAAAGGTTTGCAATAAGGACTATGGATACTATTACGATTCCTGATGCAAGCAAACTGTCTATTGTAAAAAATACCGCCTTTTTCATTGCCATAAATAAACAACCATCTTGACAACCTTTGAATTGTAATTCAGGTAACGCTCGGTCTTGGTGAGCTTGAATTTATTGATGCTTGTAGTGTTAATTTGTGTGCATGTGCCCTGGACAAAGCTTTTTGTGGCATCCTTCACCAGACCAACAAAATCCCCGTCAAAATAGGATACATCAAAATCAGAGAAAAAATAAACTGTGCCATTTCCATACTCCCATCTTGATAAGGCATTTTTTTCATCTTCATTGAATGTTGCGATTTGCTTAAAATTAATCGCAGCTGAGGTGTTTTCGATATAATAAGCCTGCGTGAATACTATGCTTTGCCCCACTTCAAGGCTCAGATATTGATCTGTGTTTATGACTGTTGAGTTCCTGTTGCTATTTGACTGGCCTGATTTTTTGTAGAAATCAGCCCCAACAAGATTCTTGCCTTGCGCAGTTGCCAACTCTCCACTTATCATAAAAAGCCCTCCGCTTGAGCTGTAATTTTCAAGTTCATCTTTGTATGAGCTGTAATCAGACGGCTGCATTAATGGATGCTCCATCACTACAAGCCCGTATTTGCTTAAATTGCTTATGAATCCATAAAGGCCATGGATATCATTGCTTTCGTCATTGAAATAGACATCAGCAGCAAACGTGCTGTTCATAAAATCCTTTAAAAATGAGTCAGCAGGGTCTTGATAATAGTAAGCGCTTCTGATTTTGTAGGTTACATTTATAAGCGGCGATCCAACCCCGCAAATGCCGTTTATGTTTAAGACGTTGCCGTCTTTGTCGACGAAAAATACAAAATAATCATAAATGGTTGCAAAGTGCATTTTTGAGCGCGAGTAATTAAGCTGCTTGAAATATTTTATCTTTGTTGCATTGACTTTTTGTTCGTCTGCTATCCCTATCCTTATCACAGTGTTGTTGTCCCAGCCGGCAGGATAGCCGCTTAAGACCAAAGATGATGTCATTGCCTTAGAGTCGGCGATAACAGAATCCAAGTCTCCTTTTTCCTGTTTTTGAAAATTGTTTGTGTAGCTGAAATAAACTACCAAAGTGAAGGTAAAAACCAGCAATGCAGCTGCAAAGTCCATATACCATGCCTGAGCTGAACGTGAGCTTGATTTTTTTGCGAGCAGCCTAACTCGCATGCAGCTCGAGCGCTCTCGCAGGCAGTTAGCCTTAATTGATATAGATAACACCCCCTGTCCTATTGATTTTGTTGGTGCCTTTGCTTACATTTCCAACAACGCTGGGAATTGGAACAACATAAAGCCCATTCTTCGATTCAACAGTTATTGTTGAGTTTCTTGTTGTCAAAGAATAATTGATGCCTTCAAATGTTTCAGGAATTTGAAACGCTCTTGCGTAACCGTCTTCAACAGCAGCAGCTATGAGCAATTCTTTCTGCAGCTTCAGCGCAATGTCCTTGACAGCTTCTTTCTCTTTTTCTGTTCTGAAATCCTTTAGCTGGCCAAGCGAGGCAATCTCGAAAGCTAAAGCTATTAAGAAAGCCAACCCCAAAAATACGAAAAACTCAGCACTTATCTGTGCTCTGACCTTTAACACCTCTTTTTAATTTGACGTCACTTGAACATAATCATCTTCAGCCTTTACTGTTATTATATGTATGCCCGGCGCTGTCGGCAAAGTGCCGCTTATGTTTACAGAAGAAACTTGGACAATTTCTGCTACGCCATTCTTTGTTGCTATTTTGAAAATGACCTCCCCGCTGGAAAGGTTTGTTGATTGAATCCTATCGGGAAAATTGAGCTTTAGGGTTGTTTGTGACGGCTTTCCGAGGTAGTACACTGTTTCCGATGAATCAACTATCTTACGCGCAATCTGCAAAGCCTGATTTGCCGCTATAGACTCACTTGCTTCATTAGAATAAGTATAGTAAATCAGCAGCAGGGGTATTGTCATTAGCGTTGCAAATCCCATGATAAGCATATATTCTATGCTGACTTGCGATTTTAGAAGCATCTTATTTTACCTTCTTCTTTGCCTTGGATTTTTCCTTTATTATCTGCTCTATTTTTTGCCCTTCTCCCTTAAACCCAAACTCTTGGCTTATCTTAAGCACATTGTAAGAAGCAATGACAAAGGAGATATAGGCAAATACTATGAATATATATTCAGGGTATGTTGCTAATCCTTCAACATCTATATTTATCCCCATAATGCTTCTTGCAGTTTGCCAAACTGAAAATATCACAATGAAAGCAAGGCATATGGCAAAATTGTCTAGGTACTTCCTTATGGAGCCGTCTGTCAGCCTGCTTCTTGCCCTTGATATCAAAAGCAAAGAAGCAATTCCAAATATGACAGTTGTTATGCTCACAATGATAATATGGGCCATCATTCATCACTGCCAACATCTATTCTAGCATCGGAAAATTGTGTCAGTTCATCTAGCAAGTCTTCTTGAGTTTCTTTTTCAAGCGTTATTATTGCCCCTTTTACCTTCCATTCCCTCATCTTGCCTGTGATGAAATGGACAAATCTGGCCACAGTAGCGGGCTTGTTAAAGATATTTAATGTGTTTAGGGAGTCAAAGATGAGGAACTTTTCCGCTGTTGGCAAAGCCTTGATTGCCTGGTCCATTGCTACAGACATGTCGCTTAATTTTTCAGGGCTCCCAATGTAGAGGCAGTTATCAACCTTGCCTGCATTCGTCCTTGAGGTGGCATCTATAAAAATAAGTAGCCTTGTGTCTATGTTGCTGATTGAGAACATCCTCTGCATAGTGTCAAAAGGCTTGTTTAGCGTAACATAAACTCCAGGCGTATTCTGCTCGTTAACAAAAAAATTGACCAAGTCAACTGTAACTTTTTTGTAGGATTTAGCGTCAACAGTTACTAGAAGGATATACTCTTTTTGGCTTACTACCTCTTTCTTAAAAGTATCTTTAAGTTCAAGCATGCATACCCCTTTTTTGACTAACAATTCTGGAGTCATCAATATAAACTTTTCGTATTGCGCAAGAATTCACATCCAAAAATCAATAATCAGAAATAAAAATAAAATAAAAATTGGCAATTTATGCCGGTGGAATGCATGTGTCTGGTGGGATAAATATCCAATCTGGCGGGCATTCAACTGGCGGTGGCACTGCATCGCATCCGCTCAGGACGGAGTTTTCATTAGCTTTTTCTTTGCCTCTGTCTGACGCGTGGTCGCATGCCTTTGAGTTGTCATGTGCCTGTTGCGAAGCTGCAAGCGCAGCACTAAATATCGTTATAGACATTACCAAAATGACTGCAAAAACTGCTATAGTTCCCATCATGCTTTTTTTCATTTTTTCACCTACTTCCTCGTTTTAATCGTAATCTAGTTATGTAAATCCATTTTTAAATCTTTCGGTTTTGGAAACACAAGCCTTTTATATTAGTATACAGTAAGCTAAAATCACAAAAAAGGTGACAAATTGCCGGTTGAGCTTATACGAACAGGCATTCCAGGCTTAGACCAAGTGCTTAAGGGCGGTTTAAGAAAGAATTCTACTATTTTGATAACAGGAGCCCCTGGAACAGGCAAAACAATAATTGCGTTGCAGTTTATATACTACGGCGCTAAAGATTGCAATGAGAACGGCATTTTCATTACAACAGAAGAAAATCTGGAAGATATAAAGCAATTTGCGAAAAATCTTGGCATGGACATCCCTTCAATGGAAAGCAAGGGAAGAATATTCTTTGTTCAGAAGCCATTGACAACAATGAAAGGGGGCATCGCATCTATAAAAGGAATGACTGACGCGATAAAAAAGCACAACATAAAAAGAGTTGCGCTTGATTCATTGATATTTTTTGAGTACCTCTACCCTAGATTTAACGGCAATAAGATAGAATTCAGGAGGCAGGTCCTGCTGTTTATGCATCAGATGAAGAAAGCAGGCGTGACTTTTCTGGCGGTTTCTGAGAGGTCTGTCACTGATTTTGACAGGCTAAGCTATGACATGATGGATTTTGTCTTTGAGGGTTTTATTGTGCTTTCAAGAATAAGAAAAGGCTCTTATTTTGAGAGGGTCATTACAGTTGCAAAGATAAGGGGGCAGAATCACAGCTTGGACGTTTACCCACTCACAATAGGCGATGACGGGCTAAAGGTTTTATACGACCAGACTCCCTTTTCATTGGTCGAGAAAGAGGAAAGCGGTTTTAAACAGGGCTGATATTTATTTTTTTGTTGTAAGTTTACTATTCAATCAAGTCCCTTCTTTCCAGCTTTCTAGATACTCTTTTTGCTCTGGGGTTAAATTATCAATCTCAATGCCCATTGCCTTAAGCTGCAACTTGGCTATTTCATCGTCATTCTCAGGAGGCAAAACATACACTTTTGGCTGAAGTTTTCCTCTGTTCTGTACTAAAAATTCGCAGGCAAACGCTTGATTGCAGAATGACATAGCCATTATTGATGAAGGATGCCCTTCGCCTGCTGCAAGATTAATAAGCCTTGCTTCACCCAGAATAAACACACTTTTGCCATTGTCTAGTTTAAATTCATCCATAAATTGCCTTATTTTTCTTTGGCTCTTAGCGATTTTCTTCAGGCCATTTATATTGATTTCAGCATCGAAATGTCCAGAATTAGCCAAAATCACGCCCTCTTTCATTAATTTGATATGTTCTATATCAATAATATTCTTATTCCCAGTGACAGTTACAAATATATCTCCTATTTTAGAAGCTTCTTTCAGCGGCATAACCCTAAAACCATCCATTGCTGCTTGTAATGCCCTGAGCGAATCAACTTCTGTAACAATTACATTTGCATCCATACCTTGCGCCCTTTTTGCCACTCCTTTGCCACAATCACCATAACCGCAAACAACAAAATTTTTTCCTGCAATTAACACATTTGTAGCTCTTAAAATACCATCAATAGTTGATTGTCCAGTTCCTTTAACATTATCCATCAAATGCTTAGTTGCAGACTCATTTACCGCTATGATGGGATATTTTAATGCCTTATCCCTCTCCATAGCTCTTAGCCTAATAACCCCAGTTGTTGTTTCTTCACAACCACCTATAATATCCGGAATTAAGTTTAGATGATTTTTATGTATCTCAGATACCAAATCACACCCATCGTCAATTGTTATCTGCGGCTTAAATTCGATGACTTTGTTTAAGTACCTGTAATAATCTTCTTTGTTTTCGCCTTTGTAGGCATAAATCTTAATGCCCTCTTTAGCCAATGCTGCCGCAACATCATCCTGTGTGCTTAAAGGGTTGCAGGAACACGCAGCAACATCTGCGCCGCCTGCAATTAAAGTTTTTATTAAAACAGCAGTTTCTTTTGTGATATGCAGACAGCTCCCTATTCTTGTATTTTTTAATGGTTTATCTTTAACAAACCTCTCTCTGACTTTGAGCAGAGCGCCCATTTGCATTTCAGCCCATTCTACATTCAGTTTGCCTTGCTCTGCCAGCTTTAAGTCCTTAACCTCATAGTTTGAACCCTTGTCCATAAAAATCACCTAAAAACCATAAATTATGGGTGTTTATATACTTTTTCGGTTTATTCTTGACAAATAAAAATTTAAAACTCCCTTATGTCATGGAATTCTTTATACCTTCCCTCTATATCCTTTAGTTTTATACCCATTAACCTGTTTAAACCGAAGCCTTCTGCATTGTAAGAGGCGATGACGCTGCCATAAACAATTGCTTTCCTGAAATTTTTCTCGCTTAAATCTTTCGTTTTTGCAATATAGCCGATGAAAGCGCCCCCAAAACTATCACCACAGCCGGTTGGATCCACTATCTTTTCCAGAGGATAGCCAGGCGCATTAAAATGCCTGTTTTTTGTGAAAAGCAAAGCGCCATGCTCGCCTTTCTTTATTATAACTGCCATTGGACCAAGCTTTAGAGCTCGGCTTGCGGCATTTACTAGGTTTAGGGTGTTAAACAGCTGCCTTGCTTCGCCGTCATTAAGAAGCAGGACATCCACCTTTTTGATAACATCCATCAAGGCATTTTTTTTGTTGTTTATCCAGAAGTTCATTGTATCAAGCACAATAAACTCCGGCTTATTCATCTGCCTTAATGTTTCAAGCTGCTGCTCCGGATCTATATTGGCCAAAAAAACATGTTTGATGCTCTTGTATTTCTTAGGCACCTCCACTTTAAAATTCTCCAGAGAATTAAGCTCTGTTTTTCTAGTTTTGGCTTCATTCATGTCATATTCATAGAATCCTTCCCATTGAAAGGTTTTGCCAACAATCTTTAGCCCGTCAAGGTCTACCCTTCTTTTCATCAATTTAATGTGCCCTTTGGGAAAGTCATTGCCCACAACAGATATAAGCGCAGGCTTGGAAAAAAAGCTCGCGGCAAATGAGGCGTATGTCGCGCTTCCTCCAAGAGTTTTGTAGACTTTTCCGAATGGTGTTTCAATAGTATCAAGGGCAACAGTGCCTATGATTAATACTTCATTCATAGAAAAAATAAAATCTGCGAGTTTTTTAAATTTTGTTATGTCATTCCGAGGATTGCGGCGCTTGAGTCCTATTCTTCCTCTCCCTCATCTTTGCCTTCCTCGTCGTCCTCTCCCTCATAGTCCTCATCATCACCTGTTTCGTCATTGTAGTCGTCATCATCCTCCTTGTCTTTGTCGTTGTAAGCGTCAAAATCCTCATCTTCTTCGCGAGCCATTTTACCCTAAATTGGCTCTTTGGACACTCCTTTAAAAAATTTTCGATTAAAACAGAGATTCCGAAATTAATTACAAACATAACCTAAAAACCTCTTAAGCCGATTGCTGCCACAACATATCAAATTCTCTTAAAAAGAAATTTGTGATTTTTTTGCTGTGAATCACAAGCAAATTTTCATCGTTTCTCCTGTCAGCGTTTAATGTAGGGTTGAAGCTTCCAGTTACCACCGTTTCATTATCTAGGATAAACACCTTATGGTGCATTGTATATCTGTTTGAGTCCTTTTTAACCTGAATGCCAAATCCTTTCAACCTATTAAATTGAGAATACCTGTTTGAAGACTGTCTTGCATCAAAAATCCCTCTGATGTCCAAACCATCTTTCATAATCAAGGTGTCTGCAATGTCTTCGCTTGTAAAGCTAAAAGCCATAAAATAAATGCTGTTTTTTGCATTTTTAATCAATTCAGCAACGCGCAAAGCGCAACCATCTTCAGGGCAGAAAAAATTTTCAATTCTTATGCCGTTCACATACAGCGCAGGATTCCTTACTTTTTTGCCTCCGCCGAATTCATCATTCCACAATTCATCGAACTCGTCCTTGTAATTTTCTGCCAGAGCCTTTGAATGAATTACCACAATGTTGTTATTATTTAGGTTATTGTCATTGTCTGTTGGGTTGAATGAGCCCGTTATTACTATATCGTTGTCAATCACGCAGAACTTGTTGTGCATCAGCTGCTTGTTGCTGTCGAGCCTTACACTATCCCCTTTTATCTGCTCTTCGTAAGTCGAGCTTTCAAGCACAACCTTGACATCTGCATTTTTGCTTTTGCGAGCCAGAGCTCTTATCACATTTCTCAAGTTTATATCATAAAATGCGCAATAAGCGGAAAAATTTGCAGAGCTTATATGCTTTTCATACACCTTACTGCAATCTTGTCTGGGGCAGAAATATACTTCCTGGTTTTTGTTTATCTCCTGTGGTATTTCCTTTATTATATTGCCGCTAATTTTTGGTGAACATCCGCCTAAAACAACCAAAAGCAATAAAAAAGCCCCTATCCAATAGAAAAGTTTAAATATAAGTTTATTCATTTTAAAGTGATAATAAGCACAAACTATTCAATAGTAATTATATAATCTAAGGAATTACAATCTATCACCTCTTTTTTTCCTGGCAGGACAGTCAAAATGCAAAGCATGTTTTGCTCGCCTTTATGATTGTTCTGCCCGGGTTATTAACTTTTTAAGTAATTCAAAAACTGTTCTTTAGTTTCGCACATAAAATAAGGGTTTGTCTTTTTCTCTCCCCCAATTGTTGAGAATGGAACTTCCCCATAATCATGCCCAGGATAAACCTCAATATTGTCACTTAATTTTTTTAATTTTTGAAGGCTTTCAAACAGTTTTACTGAATTGCCTCCTGGCAAATCTGTCCTACCTATGGCGTTCACAAACAGAGTATCTCCCGTCAACAGTTTATTCTTGGCAAGGAGGCAAATTGCGCCAGGCGTGTGACCAGGCGTATGTATGACTTTTATTTGCACATTCCCAATTTTTATTTCATCATTGTTTTTTAATTTGTGAATTTTTATGCTTGGATTTCTGATTGTTTTTTTGATTTCATTGCAGTCATCTTCATGAAAGTAAATTGTTGAATTAGTTTTTGATGCCAGTTCATCTGCTTTCTGCACATGGTCGTAATGAGAATGAGTCAAAATTATTTTTCGTATTTCCAATTTTTCCTTGTCAGCAACTCTAATCAAATTGTCAATTTCCCATCCTGCATCAACAACAACAGCTTCCTTTGCTCTTTCATCTCCTAATATATAGCTGAAATTCTGCATTGGGCCTAATGCGATTTGCTTGAAAATCATTGTCTCACCTTCCTAGCGAAACTCAAAAAACCAGAATGGCACAAGCCGCTGCTTTTCGGCCTTACCTTTCTTTCCTCAACTTCCCACTCCCGCTCTATTATCTCAGCAGTTTTCAAATAAACCAAATTCGCATTCTTTCTCAGGGCGTTGACAAAGTCAGCCACTTGCGGGACAGAAGGGCTGTAAGACACAAGAAATCCACCGGGCTTTAATGCTTTTGAGCAACTATCCAAAGCATTCCATGGCTCTGGCACATCTAAAGTAACCACATCTATATTTTTGTCATCAACATTATCAAAAATATTGATTTTCTTCACTTTTATATTTTTAAGATTGAGAAAATCAATATTTTTGTTGACAATTTCGATAAAATCCTCCCTTATCTCATAGGTGATTACTTCTTTTGCGATGCCGGCAAGAAAACATGAGAGTGCACCGCTTCCTGAGCCAGCATCGAGGATTCTGCTTTCCCTGTTGATGCCTGTTTCCGCAATAATAAAACCTATATCTTTTAATGGGACAATTTGGGCATCTCTTTTTATTTTTCTGTATAGGTCTATAAAAAAGGGGTTGAAAATAAAGAATTCCTTATTTGTATTTGATTTGAGCAGATCGCCCTCGCCCGCATTTTTCAAATCATCTTTTTTTATAAAGCCATACTGCGTATGAAAATCCTCATCGGCATTTTTCACATAAAACTTTCTTCCTTGCCTTGTAATAACTATCTTTTTAAGTTCCTCCATGAATAAGTATAGAAAAATCTATGCTATAAAAATTTAATCAAAAAAAGGTTCATTTCTTGGCCTTTTTCATTGATGCAGCTTCACAATGGGGGCATGCGGGCTTTACCAGCTTGAGTACGCCTTTCAGAACAAGCAATACTCCAATAACAACCCATACATCCCATGTAGTATAAAGCTGAGTCAAAATTAAAACAAGACCAATGACAATGAATTTGCCTGCCCAGCATTTACTACACGCACCATCATGGCATGTTGAGTCCATTTTGCACCTCCTTTTAGTTATTTGTATACCTCCGAATTTAGTGTTTAAATACTTTGCTATTCCCAACCCAGAAGTCAGAACGGGCCAGGGAGGATTCGAACCCCCGGCCTACAGCTTAGAAGGCTGCCGCTCTTTTTGGTAGTTGATATATCCAAGCTGAGCTACTGGCCCAATAAAGAAAAACAGTAAAAGTAATTGTTTATAAAAGTTTGTTAATAGGCTAACTCATTCTTATGCCTTGTGACGTATTCCTTAAAGTTATTTACAAACTTTGGCATCATGTTTAATGTCTGGAATTCCGCTTCTTTAAAATGGGGTATTCTGATGTTTCTGATTTTTTCTCCAATGAGCCTTATTTTACTTTCATCAAATAAGTAATCTTTTCTTTTTTTAGCATAATAAATTGTCGGTAGATTGCTGGTGTTCAATCCAATCATATTGCACATGACAAAATCCAAAGCTACCGCATCAGTTGAAGCCCCAAGCATTCCTGCAAATTTTGGACTGCCTCCGCAGGGGCCATTGCCTTCCATTCCATAAATTCCGTCCATGATACTCAAAACAACCTTTTTTCTTAATATAGAATATAAGTCCAGAAGCATATTGGCAAAATACTCCATATTGGAATACTTTAAATGGTAAAACCCTCTTCTAGGGCCCGGCATTATGCTGTAAAGATTCTTGACAGCCCCAGTAAAATAAAGCTGCGCATGTGTTTTTAATTTTGGAATGTTGATGACAGCATCAACTTCATTGAAATAACCCGTCAGAGGGAATTTTTTTACAACAATCAAATTATTATTGGTGACGGTTTCCTTTCTGTCAAAAACTGCCATTTTTGCGTCGTGTTTCTCACAAACATCGTAAATGCCGCAAATTTTCATTGCCGCTAATGTGTCGTCAACAAATGGCGCATCGCCAACATAAACATCGCAGTTCTGTTCCTTCAGAATTTTTATCATTGCTCCAACAACTGCCGGATGGGTTGTCCCGCATTCCTCCGGCGCCATGCCTTTTACAACATTTGGCTTAAGAAGAACTTTTTGTCCCTTTTTTATGAATTTTTGGATTCCGCCTAAATTATTTACGAGTTTTTTTAAAGAAATGCCAATTTTGTTTTGATCATAAGAGCTGCATTTTTCCAAACTGACAACATAAGACATAAGAACTGATGTTTTATTAATGTTTAAATAGTTTGTTGTTTATTGTATGAAAACCTCGTCCCAAGAACCAGTCCACATTGTGCAGTGCTTCTTGCCTTCCCAATAATAATAGCAGTTCTTGCCAAATTTTTCCCATCGAACGCAGCCTAAACAGCAAGCTGGCGCATCCTTCTTTGGCTTTTCTTCTGTTTTTTGCTCTGGCATTTTTAGATTTATTTTATCTTTATCCTATATGTATAAAACTGATGAAATCTCCCGCCTTCTGTTGTCAAATCAGTAAATTTATTTTCGTCAATAATCATTTTCCCAAATTCTATTGCATATAAGCTAACTTTTTTGTTATCAAAATAAGGCAAGGATGTTGAATGAACAACAATCTCTTTATCCTTCTTCAATTTATACTTTGATATTTTGTTTTTTTTCCTTACTTTCATTGCATTTTCAATCCAAAAAATCCCCTTTCCTTATTTTATCAGGCAAATACTTTTCAGATATAAATGTTATGCCTTTTGATGACAATGCTTGTATTTCAAGCTTTGCGCCAAAATCCTTCATCATCTTGAACTGCCGCTGCCACCCTTTGTTTTTCTTAAACCAGTCATAGTCAGAAATCTGCTTCAGCCTAGTCATGTCAACTTCCTTGAATTTGATGAAGTGCTTTTTCAAGTCATAGTTTGTAGCGTCGTCTGCTGTAACGCCCAAGAATCTTGCATTCTGCAGTGTCATTGTCTCAGACATGTGAGCCAAGTTTATGGAGCCGAACTTCAAGACAGAGTAAATATAGAACCCCCACGGGTCAAAGTCGGCAAGCACATAAATCGGAAGGTTATGCTCCTGCGACAGCCTTTGCAGAAGCCTCCTTATGCCTCTGGTTGTCTGGCCTTGGGATGTAACCACGATGCAATTCTGCTTTTCCCAAAACTTGTCTTCATGCAGCCTTTCCCAAACTGCCTGCTTTTCCATGTAGATGACATATTTAGCTTTGACGCTTTTAAACTCAATGTCCTCTACATTTGAAGGAATGCTCCAGCCGCCACTTCCTAATTTTGCCCAGTTTATTGTGTCACCCGAATCTTCTATAAGCACGTTGCCTGCAACAGAGCCCATCTTATTGGCGTTAATGTGCAGCTGCTCCCTTGAGCAGTCAGTTATAAGCTCCAAATCCTCAATCGCTTTATCGCTTTCATCCTGCTCATCAACAATGTTAATGTTGGAATTTTGGATTGTCCTTTTTGCCATGTAGAAAACATCCCTCAAGCTTGCGTGCTTACCGACATCAAGCAGGCTCTTGCTAACCTTGGCAACTTCCAGTGTCTGCAGGAACTTTTTGGCATGGCCTACATTAAAGAATGTCCTCTTTTGCTGCTTCTCTCCCAAGCCCAGTGTTTTTGATTTAGTGTCAAATACAATGTTTGACAGGCTTCTTAAAGTAAACTCAATTGTGGGATTATTGCCTTTGTCAATGTCGCTCACCAGCTTGCTTCCCAAATTCTCTAATTCCTTAACCGGCTTCTTCTCTTGCCTTTTCATTTTTATTGGCAAACTCCATTTTGTATAGTTTATCGTCAGAATCCTCTTCTTCAATAATCTCTCTTTTTATCTCGGGCTTAACAAGCATATTCTGCAAGCCCTTTAATATCTTTTCTTTCTTTTCGCCTGTTAAAACAGACAACGAATCAGCAACCTCCGGGATGTAACTCTCAAACATATTTGCCCTTTCTATCTGCTCAGAAACCCTTACCTTCTTTCTTACATAAATGCCAAGCAGCCTGCCGCATTCCTGCAAAGCCAGCTTTATCTCCTTTATTATCTCAGGATAGTGGGCAATAGCCTCTTTGCTTTCGCTTGTAAACGGAACCCACACAGAAGCCATGTGCACAACAATAACTGCAGGACCAATCGGCACAGCATCACCAGACTGCTGCAAGCCATAAGGCTTCCAGTTTGTCTCCATCATTGATTCAGTCATTGAGCAAGCCCCTTCCTGATAGAGCAAAGGAACCCTATTTGCAAATCTCAGTATGTTTATTTTCTCTTCCTTTGGAATCTCGCCGCCGTAAGCAATGCCTGCTTCTATGGTAAAAGGGTTTCCCCTGTAAACAGAAGGCGACCTTGAAACCGAGCAGTAAAACTCTGCCTTGATTTCCTTCCTCAATCCTTTTTCAAGAAGCTCTTCCCCAATCGGGCTCAGGCAATCTGTTGGCGGCGCAATAATCTTTGTTTTTTGTATCCCTTGTAACAACTTTTCTGCCGTGTCCCTGCTTACTTGGCTTGGCTTTGTGTTTGGCAACAAAGCAGCATGCTCGCAGATTTCTTTTGCAGTGCCTGGGCCAACCCTTGAGAACTCAGCTGTTAAAAAGCTCTGTAAGGTTCTTGATTCTGTCCATCGCAGCTTGTCCATAAGCATTCCAAGCTCTACACCGTAAGGATGCGGCTTGATTTCTTTTGGCTCATCAGGCAGCTTGTCAGTAGCTCTTGCATAGATAATTTGCTCTGACTTTGGATTTGTGTATATAATGGTTACATGTGGATTAATAACTGCAGTCTGCTTTAGGTACTCATCAACAGATTGCGCGCCTTTGACATATTCCGCTTCCAAGTCAAGCTCTACCTTTGTGCCATGCTCCTTGGACCATTCAATGGTTTCCTCTTTTGCTATCACCGGCTTATTATTTTGGGTGTCTATGTTTAACTCGTAGTAAAATGCAGCCTCTTTTTTGGATACTCTAGAGGCAATCTTTACAGGCTTGCCGGTTGTTAATTGGGAATAAAGGACAGCAGCGCTTATGCCTATGCCTTGCTGACCTCTTGCTTGCCTTAAAGTGTGAAACTTGCTTCCATAAAGCAATTTTGCAAATATATTTGGGATTTGCTTTTTTACAATTCCAGGCCCGTTGTCTTCAACTATAACCTTATACTTAAACTCGCCCATCTGTATTATTTCAATGCTGACCTCTGGAAGCATTCTTGCTTCTTCGCAAGCATCCAGGCTGTTGTCAACAGCTTCCTTTACAGCCATGAGAAGAGATTTTCTCTTGTTGTCAAACCCAAGCAAATGCCTGTTCTTAGTGAAAAACTCCGCCACTGAAATATCTTTCTGCCTTTTAGCAAGCTCATAGGCTATTGGCGTTTCTGCTTCATTTCCTTGCTGTTTTGTCACCATTATAACCATTCCAATACTAAGAATATTTAAATGTTACATCTCAAGTATAGCCCTTCTCTTCAGCTCCCTCCTTCTCTTTTCAAGCCACTTGTACACATTTGCATGAGTTGAGCCTCTGAGCAGAGACTCAACTGCTTGCCTTGCATCTGCAGCCGACTCAGGCAGCCCTATAATGCTGATTGTTTTGCCAAAAACAGAGATGTTGCAATTTGTCAATTCCTCAATCAACCTTCTTGACTTGCCTTCTTTGCCTATTACCCTTCCTTTCAAGCGAAGCATAGCCTCTTTGGATTTGCCTACATATTCACTTACATCTACAACCTCAAAAATATAGTCCGTCTTCAGCAAAAGCTTTGCTATATCCGGGTTAAATCCTCTGCCAATGGCTTTTATCATCTCCCTTGCAGTATACAATCCAAGCGCATCCTCTCCAGAAACAAAGACATCGCCTTCTTTAGAGTCTATGTTGAGCTTAGTTTTTGTGGATTCCTCTATATCTTTCTTTATGCTTCCTTCCTTTCCGATTATGACAGCGACTCTGTTTTTAGGGACCTTTAGCTCGTAAGAATATTCCACCATTTTGTTTCGAAATTATATTTGATTTTAAAATTTATTGATTTTATTTTTTTAGATATTTTTAATGAATTCTTGTTATCTGTTTTTTAACTTTCAATTCATCAACATCTAATCCTATTTTTCTAAAAAAAATACATATATTTTTTATATCCCTTTCCAAATATTCTTTCGCCCTTGAGCTGTCAAGCATTGTGCATTGCGAAAAATCAATGAAAACAGGGCTTTCGTTGTAGTTTAGTATGTTAAATGCTGACAAATCAGAATGAACAAGTCCTGCTTTGTAGAGTTTTTTCATGTTGCTGATTATTTTTGCTAAAAAATCCTTGGAGTTTTTTGGGATCTCGTCCTTAAGCTTTGGGGCGAACATTCCATCATCGCCAATGAATTCAAGCACAAGCACGTTGTTTGAAAAGGCCAATGGCGTTGGAACGCTGACGTTTGCTTCCCTTGCCTTCAGCAAATTCCTGTATTCTCTTTGAACCCACGTGAAAATTATATTTCTTTTGCCTTTCTTTGTATGCAGGTACCTTGGATCATCCTTGATGTAATCATACATCCTGTTGAAATCGCATGTCTCAAGCCTGTATATCTTTACCATGACTCTTGAGCTGTCTCTTTTAATTGCCGAGAAGACATTGCTCTCCTTTCCTATAGATATTGGGCTTTCCAATCCCTCAAAAAGGCCTTGGGTTATCAGCTTGTAGATTGTCCTGTTGGTGAATCCGTCAAATACATCATGCATTGTCTTGAAGTCTTCCTTCGGCTTTGATTTTTTGGACATGGCTTTTGAAAATAGAAAAGGGTATTTAAGGGTATCTTAGTAAGTTATACCACTCTAAAATGGTAAACTAACCGAAAAGTTTAAATACTAGTTACATTATATAGTAGTGACATAAGCGTTGGGGAACGTTTGACATTGATTAATACTTTTTGAGATCCATATCACCTCTTTTTCCCTAGCAGGGCTTCGGGTGAAATGCGAAAGCTCGTCTTTCGCTCGCTTTGCTCAAGGCTTTGCTGGGGTTTTATATTGAGAAATTTATTAAAAAATTAATGGTTGTTGTTGAAACAAATTCTTTAACTGGGAGATTATTTTTTTTGTATGTTCCTCTCCAAGCATTCGGCAATTTTTCCGATATCTCCGGCATTTTGTTGAAGAAACTCGTTTAATTGAGTAGCAACTTTTTTTAACATTTCTGTAACAGCCGCATTGTCCAGATATTGTCTATTTTGTTTTCGTTGGTACTCTATCCCTTCCTTTTCAAAAGGGGATTTTGGTTTAAGAGTTTTTGTTAATAAATCAAGGTCGTAAAAATAAAGATTTCCAACAGCTTCTATGTATTCATCACTTTTAGGTCCGAATTTAGGATGCGCTTTTAATCTTTTTATTGTATCTATCCATGCTATTGAATCGTCTAAAGCAGTAACAGTCTCATCTGAAATTTGTTTTTCAACTGTATGGTCTATCTTTAAGCTGCCTAGCCTCATTCCTCCATAACCATGCCTGCCGTGTACCTTTTCATGCTCTAACCATACCTGAGCTAATTCTTCACTCCCATCGAAAAAAGCAGACTTCACAAATACATATTGTTTTTCATTTCTGCCCATCATTCTAAGACTATACAACAATCCCGCCACCGTTGATTCATCTAATAATTTTTTTTGAAAATTCATGATATTTTGAGCACTAGGTTTCATGCATGCTTTAAGCGCATCTTTTTGACGAGCATCAAGTTGAGGGTAGAGAGTTCCTATATATTGAGCCAAAATGTCTTCAAGTTTTGGGTCTTTTATGTCATCAGGATTTACAAGCCCTCTAGCAACAAGTTCTTTCCCATAAGCGGCTATTCGCTCCCCTTTTGGGTCATAAATCAAGCGTTTTACATAAGGTGAAGGATTATCACGAAGAAGTTGATCAAGATATCGTTGCTTTAGAACCTCATCTCCTTTTGCAGCCTCTGAGTATGTTATTTTTCTAATTTGCGTTGGGTCAGCTTTTTGGGCGTTAGCAACGATACTATCTATATTTGCCGCTGCTCTTCCTTCTAAAACACTCTGATCCACCCCTAAAACTAAGGCTAATCTGCCGGTAGTTTTTAAAAAACCCCTTCTATCTTGATACATGAAAGTTAACAACAACTATCGATATTTAAATCTTTCTATTTTTATTACTTATTAGTGGTATTTATATAGTCTTTCAATATAGAAGATAATTATTTTAAATCAACTAAAAACATTTATATACTTGAATATGTTACCAGATTGAAGCCCGTCACGAGAGTACCCAATGGAGCTCACGATAAACTCAAGCAATGAGCTTGGGAGTTAGTGTAGCGGGCTGCAAAATTTAATAGTTAAGAGAAGCATTTAGAACAGGATTATCATCATTGTCATTCATTAATTATGGCTGATTTGCAGGAATAGCCTATTAAGATAACCTAAAAAGTAACTTGTTCTAAATGTTTCAAAAACAGGGAAGCTATCATGTTCATCAACCCAATTCACTCAATTAATGAATTTGTTGATTAGGTTAGCTTCTTCTTTAAACAAGGTGGTTAATATGGGAAAGATTAGCCCTGTAGCGGCAAAATACATAGTGCATGCAAACATAGAAATAGAAGGTGTGGTTGACAGGCCAGACGTAATTGGCGCTATTTTTGGCCAGACAGAGGGACTTCTTGGCGCTGACCTAGAGTTAAGAGAATTGCAGAAGTCAGGAAGAATTGGAAGAATAGAAGTCAACACAGAGACAAGAACAGGAAAGACAAAAGGCACAATTATAATTCCGTCATCACTTGACAAAGCAGAGACATCTATTGTGGGAGCTGCTTTAGAGATAATACAGCGTATAGGGCCATGCAACGCAAAGCTTGATGTTACTAATATAGAAGACATAAGAATAAGCAAAAGAAGCATGGTTATTGAAAGAGCAAAAGAGTTGCTCAAGAAAATGATGGAGAATACAATGCCAGACTCCCAGGAGCTTGCAGATGAGGTAGCTGCATCTGTTAGAGTGATGGAGATAGTTGAATATGGAAAAGACAGACTGCCGGCAGGTCCTGCAATAGAAGAGAGCGATGAAGTTACAGTGGTTGAAGGAAGGGCAGATGTGCTTAACCTGCTGAAGCATGGCTTTAAGAATGCCATCGCCATTAACGGCACTTCTGTGCCAGAAACAATAGTGGAATTATGCGGCAGAAAGGTTGTGACTGCTTTTGTTGACGGCGATAGAGGCGGAAATCTAATAATTAAGGAGCTGACTTCAATTGCTGACATAGATTTCGTTACAAAGGCGCCTGACGGCAAAGAAGTTGAGGAGCTGACAAAGAAAGAAATACACAAGGCATTAAGAAGCAGGATTTCTGGCGAACAGGCGAAGCTGGAGCTTTCTAGAGAGACGGACAGAACATCTATGGAACTTGTCAAAAGGCAGCCCAATATTCAGCACCAGCAATTCCAAAAACCCCAAATGCAAAGGCCATATCAGCCTGTGCCTAATCTGAGAAGAATTCAAATTTCAAATGAGGAGAAAAACATATTCAAGTCTATGCTGGAAGACTTAATAGGCACAAGAGGTGCTGAAATACTTGACGCTAAGCTTTCTGTACTCGGGAAAGTTCCTGTAAGCGAGATACAAACTGCCTTGAAAAGCATAAGCAATGCTCATGCCGTTGTGTTTGACGGCAGCATAGAAAGAGAGTTTGTGAAGGCTGCGGAAGAAACCAATGTAAAGTTCCTAATTGGGATGGACTCAAGGGTCAGGCAGAATGAAACAAGAGTCAATTTATTGACAGTCAACGAGCTTTGAGATTTATATCAGATTCTTAGACAAAGCTTTTCCACATTCCTTTAAATTGTTTAATTTGCAGAAATTCTCTTTTATAGTTTCTGCCGCATGAACGCCGCTGAATTTTATCCTGTTATTGATTAAAAAAGCCGGAAAATTCTTGACGCCAAGCTCCTGTGCAAGTTTGTCGCTTGATAGGTGCTTCTCAAATTTAACATCCTTAAAATTATCGAGGAATTCCTTTAGGTTCTTTTCAGCTTTTAGGCTTGCTTGATCTCCAGAAATCACAAAAAAGTCGAGATTATTTGCTGCATTCTGCCTTGCAATGTAATATGTGGAGCCAGCAGCGTCTTCGCTAAGGATATACGCATCGCCTTTCTGAATAAAAGACCGCTTAAACTTTATGTATGCGTCATTTTTTGTGATGCTCTCGTTAAAAATATAAGCAGGCAACATCCTTAAGCCAAATTTTTCCGCTAATTTATTTCCAGCTTCACTATTATAATCAAACTCCTTGGCATTTAAAGCCCCGAACCAGCTTTCCAAAATACTTAATACCCTACGCGTATCGCAGTTAAAACAATCTTTCTTGTCATTCAAAACGATTACATCTGTCTTAAGAGTTTCCTTAAATTCGCATTTTGCATCTATATCACCGGGGTTCAGGCAGATTCCTTTTTTCCCTTCTTGCCTGCAATCATTATCAGAGGCGCACACAGCAACAAAAAATTGCTGGTTCTCTTTGTATTGCGGCTTCAGCAGGCTGCTTTTTAAATAGGAATATGAAAAAAACACAGCAATAACTAAAACAACAAAAACAACAGCATAAGCAAACAGTCTACTTTCCTTTTTTTGCCCTTTTTCTTCTATTTTTGACTCTTGCGGAGCACGCTCTTTTGCATTCTCTTCGGACTTTTCATTGGATTCAAGGTACTCTTGCTCTTCTCCTTTATCTGGTTTGGCTGCTTGTGCATTTTCTTCTTTAACCGCAGTTGAAGAATTGTTATTTGGCTCCTCTGTCTTCTCTTTCTTTTGCTCTTCTGATTGCGCTGGCATTTGTTCGAATTTCTTCTTTTCCTCAATCTTCTCTGCAGTTTCCTCTATTTTTGATTCTTGTTTTTTTTGTTCCAAACCTGAACGTTCGATTTCCTTAAGCTTTTTTTCAATTCTGACTTTGCCTTTTTCAAATTCCTCTTTACTTATGACTTCTGCCTCAAAGCTCTCTTTTAGGAACCTTAGTTCTTGCTCTAGCCTTTCTTTTTGAGTTTTATTGTCCATAAGAACCCTAAAAAGCAGAATTAAGGTAATAAATAAATCTTTCTAATAAAGATAGATATTTTTATTACTAATAAGTTTCAATAAAAGCATTTATAATCTCTCAACGGATTTTGTTTTATGTATGACATTCTTATAGGAAGAAGCGAAGCTGACAAGGAAAAGTACGGCACGCAAGGCTCAATAATTCTCGGCAAGCACTATGTCAAAATGGGCCAAACAGTGTCCTTGTCAAACAAAGTTTACCTTGACGTAGCAAAGTCGCATGTTGTTTTTATAGTTGGCAAGCGCGGCTCCGGAAAAAGCTATAGCATGGGGGTTATTGCAGAAGGGATTTATGACTTGCCTGAAGAAATCAAAAAAAACCTTGCCGTTGTGATGCTTGACACTATGGGAATTTACTGGACTATGAAGTATCCAAACAACAAGGAAAAAGAGCTGCTGGACGAATGGGAACTTGAAGGCAAAGGCATTAATGTGCAGATTTTCACTCCTGTTGGCTTTTACGAAGAGTACAGGGAAAAGGGCATTCCAACAGATTTCCCATTTTCAATAAAAACGAGCGAGATAAACGCCGAGGAGTGGTGCATGATTTTCAATGTCTCGATAACCGATCCTATAGGTATTTTGATTGAAAGAGTCATCAATAATATGAAAGAAGGAGGCATAGAGTATGACCTAAAAGATATTGTAAAATCAGTGAATGTGGATGACAGGTCGGAGAAAAGCGTTAAGGATGCTGTTGAAAACAGGTTTTTGGTTGCTGAAAAATGGGGCTTATTCAGCAAAGAAGGGACGCTAATAGAGGAGCTGGTTGTGCCTGGACAGGTAGCTGTCCTTGATGTGAGCGCATATACCACAACTTCAGGAGCAGAAAACCTGAGAAGCCTTGTGATTGGGCTAGTGGCTCAAAAATTATTTGTTCAGAGGATGGTTGCGAGAAAAGCCGAAGAGGAAGCTTCAATAAGCGAGGAAATCCATTTTTTTGAAGAGGAGAAAGAAGAGAAAAAAGAGCCGATAGTCTGGCTTATAATCGATGAAGCACATGAGTTCCTGCCTTACAAAGGCAAAACTCCAGCAACAATGCCCTTGATAACCGTGCTCAGGGAAGGCAGGCAGCCCGGAATTTCCCTTGTTTTGGCTTCCCAGCAGCCCGGTAAGATACACAGCGACGTATTCACGCAGGCAGACATTGTAATCGCACATCGCATAACTGCCAACATTGATGTTCAAGCATTGGGCAACGTAATGCAAAGCTATATGAGGGAGGGGCTTGACAAGCAGCTTAACTTGCTGCCTCCTGAAGAAGGGGCCGCAATTGTGTTTGATGATGTAAATGAAAAGCTTTATCCCATCAGAGTTAGGCCAAGATACACATGGCACGGAGGCTCAGCGCCAACTGCTCTGCCAAAATTGAAAAAGATGTTTGAGATTTAGTTGAAGCATTAGGAAAACAAAAATGGCAAGAAGAAGTTTTCGTTAGGTTGGAATTTTAATTTTCTATATTCGCTTGCTAAATTTAAATCTTCTTATACTAATATTTTATATAGATAAAAATATTTAATTTTTACTCATGATTTCAGCAAAAGCATTCGCACCGGCGAACATAAGCTGCATCTTTAAGGTTTACGAACATAAAAGCTCCAGATGGATGGGCTCCTATGGATTGGGTTTTACGCTGGATGAAGGCGTTATTGTCAGTGCATCAACAGCAAAAAGGACAGAAGTAGCATTCAATAATAAGCCCATAGGCTTTGCTACAGTAAAAAATGTAATAAAAAGCTTAACAAAAGAAAATTTAAGGGTGCATATCAACTCAAGAATTCCTCTGGGGTGCGGCTTCGGGCTGAGCGGCGCTAGTGCCTTGGCAACAGCTTATGCTGCCAATGAATTGCTGGGCTTAGAAAAATCCAAAAAGGAATTGGCAGTAGCCGCCCACATAGCTGAAGTTGAGTGCAAAACCGGGTTAGGCGATGTCGTCAATCAATTTTATGGGGGGTTTTGCTTGAAGTTAAAGCCCAGCTCGCATTTTATTATTGAAAAATTGCCGATAAATGGCATCAATGTCTATTGCAGATGCTTCGGCAGAATCAGCACAAAATCAATAATCACAAACCAAGAATTAAAGAATAAGATAAGTGATGCGGCGTCAATGTCGTTAAACAAAATTGAGCATATGAAAAATAGCAGGAAGCAAATAAACTTCAGGGAAATAATCAAAATATCAAAAGAGTTTGCTGTCAACAGCAGATTATTGAAAAACAAAAAAGTGGCTGGGACAATAATGGGCATCGAAAAAAACAATGGAAGTGCATCAATGATAATGCTTGGCAATGCTGTTTTCAGTGATACGCATTTCAAAGGCTCGTTAAAATTAAGAGTATCAGACAACGGGGCTAAGCTGCTATGATACCAAAATCGCATCCTCGCTACGCATCATTAAAGACAAGAGATTTGATAGTAAGCGGAGTAAAGAAAGGCATTACCTCTCTTCATGGCTTGATAGCGCACGGCAGAGGCGAAGCTTTTGATTATTTGATTGGAGAAAAAACAAATGATTTCGCTAGCGAAGCAATCATGGCTGCTGCTGCGATGCTTTTACTTGCAAGACATCCTGTAATATCAGTCAATGGAAATGCTGCTGCATTGGTCCCAAAAGATTTGGCAAAATTGTCAAAAGCAATTAACGCTTCCTTGGAAATCAATATTTTCCATGAATCCAAAGGCAGGCAATCTAAAATAAAGAAGCATTTAGAGAGATTTGGCGCAACAAACGTCCTGCTTCCCAAAAAAAATTCAAAAATAAGGTTTATTGAGTCAAACAGGAAATTTGTAAACCCTGAAGGGATTCTGAAAGCAGATATTGTATTTGTTCCGCTTGAAGATGGCGATAGGACTGAGGCATTAGTGAAAAATGGCAAGAAAGTAATAACCATAGACTTAAACCCATTATCGAGAACAGCGCAAAAGGCAGATATTACAATAGTTGACAATATTACAAGGGCGCTGCCATTATTAATAAATGCAGCAAATCATCTTAAAAAATGCGATAAAGTCAAATTAAAAATGGCAATAAAAGATTATAAAAATGAAAAAATTTTAAGAAAATCCTTAAAGTATATGCTTCAAAATCTCCCTTAAGTCCTTTTTGTCTATACAAACATCAGCAGCCTCCTTTAATTCTTGATGATCGCAGTTGAACGCTATTCCCAATCCCGCTTCCTGTATTATTTTTTTGTCGTTAAGGTAATCACCGACAAAAACGCATTCTTTCAAGCCTATTTTTTCCCTTTCTGCAATTTTTTTCATGGCAAGTGCCTTTGCACCCATATCAAATTCCGTTGCTTCGACTCTGCTTATAATGCCTGATTTGTCAAAATAAATCCTGCTTATGAAGACGTCATCAAAAAATTCTTCATAGTTTGGGATAAACTTTTCAAGAATTATATTCAGAGAGCCAGAGATTATCGCAAGCTTGAATTTTCTCTTTTTTAATTCGCTCAAAGTCTCCATTGCGCCATGCATCAGTTTTAAATGCTTTATCGCCTGAAAAAAATCCTCCTTTTTTGCATCCTTCTCTCTCCACAAATTGATGTCGTGCTCTGCCCATTCCATATAGCTTATCCTGCCTGAAAAGAATTTGCGTCTCGCATCTTCTCTTCTGTGCTTGTCTGTCTGGAAATAATCATGGAACACCTGCCAAGAAAATGTAACATTGTCTATCAAAGTGCCATCAACATCAAAGCAAACAAGCTTGTATTTTGGCATTTTATCAGCAAAATCTACCAAATTCTTCTTTCATATCATAAAAGATCATGCAGAATTTTCTAGTTGCCATTGCAAGCTCCTTTTTGCCTTTGCTCGTTAGCTTGTATTTTTTTTCTTTGCCTGCATATTCCACTTCCTTTATAAAACCATTTTCGCTCAAGGTTTTCAGCACAGGGTATACTGTACCGGGGCTTGGCTTTGTTCCCCTTCTTTTTTTAATTTCTTCCCTTATATCCTCGCCGGACATACTCTTCCTGCTTATTAGCCTTAATACTATAAAGCTCAAAAAGCCTCTCATATCGCAGCAGCTTCCCATAATTCAATGAAAAAACAAACCATATTTATAATTTTTTAGTTGCTTTAAAATGTATATCGCATAACCGATATATTTAAATACGACCTCTGTTTTCTAATATCGTATATCCGATACAAAAGTACAGGAGGTGTTAATCATGCACGGATGCTGTGAGACAAGGAGCTTCTTTACAAATGAGGAGAAAATAGAAATGCTGAAAGAGTACAAAGACTCCCTTGAAAAAGAAGCAAAAGGCGTTGCAGAAAGGATTAAAGAACTGCAAAGGTAATAAGATTTTTTGTTTATTATTTTTTATTATATTAAAGGTGAGAAACTATGGAATTCAAGCAGATTGTTATGCAAAGATATGCCACAAAATTGTTTGATGGCAGAAAGTTACCGGAATCAAAAGTCAATGAGCTGATGGAGATGATAAGATACTCTGCTTCATCGTTTAACATACAGCCATGGGTAATAAAGATAGTGACTAATCCTGCTGTCAAAGAAGAATTGTCATCTTTTTCTTGGAATCAGCCTCAAGTAAAGTCCTGCTCGCACCTTTTGGTGTTTTGCGCAAACAAGGACATCGCTGGAAACATCGACAAGCTTGAAAAGTTGATGATTAAGAGCGGCGCAAAAACAAATGACATAAAGGATTATATAAAAATGATGGAAGATTTTGATAAAAGCCTTAGCGAAGAGCAAAAATTAGCATGGGCTCAAAGGCAGACATACCTTGCTTTGGGCAACGCTATAAATGGGGCAAAGGCGCTTGGCTTTGATTCCTGCCCTATGGAAGGCTTTGAGCCGCAGGGTTACTCTAAAGTCCTTGGGCTTCTGCCTAACTTAATTCCTACGGCATTATGCCCCATAGGTTACGCAAGCGACAAACCAAATCCAAAAATAAGATTCCCAAGGGAAGAGATGTTAGCATAAGATGGACTACGAAAAAGAGCTGAAAAAGGCAAAAACATTTGTAGATATATTTGAAATTGTAAAAGGGATTGTCAGAGAGCACCTTGGAATAGAGCAGGCAGGGCTTCTAGTTGGGGTTACCGATTTGGGCGGGAGTAGTCAAGCTTTTGTTGGCGCTTTCTATTCATTGGATGCAAACACAATAATAATAAACAAAAGGCCATTAGCAAGAATACTGCAGACAAGCCCTTCATTGTACAATTATTATATTTTTCACGTTATGATGCACGAGTATGTTCATTCAATAGGCTCTTATGATGAGTGGCGAACAAGGCAGTTAGTTTATGAGATAAGTGAGCATTATTTTGGCAGGCACCATACAATCACACAACTAGCTTCGGACATAGGGAGGTTCATGCCAAACTTGACATTCTCGATTCCTAGTTATCAGCCACCGCAAGATGCCAGCATAGAATTTGTCAAGGGAATTGACAGAAAAAATACAAATTACATAAATTAATCTTCATATAAAATTTTTTCCAGCTTTATCTTGTTTGTAACGCCATAGGGATACTTGCTTACTATACCAAGAGACTCCAGTCTTTTTATGATTCTATGAATTTTAACTTTGGTAAGCCCCGTGCTTGCAACTAATTCAGATTGAGTTAAATAACCGTTATTTTTCTCTAATTCCTTGATGACAATCTTTTCATCTGGCATTACCATTGAATCAATCATCTCTCTTTTCAGTTCCTTTGATTCTTTTGCTCTCAGCAAATTCATTAAAGAAATGCCTGCCAATACTGAAATTAATGAACCAAAGAGGAATACTCCTAAAAATGGTGTAGTTATGGTTCTAACAGGCGGCCTGAAAGCTGCTCCTGTAAGATTTCCTGCATGCGTAAAGTTTCTAAAGCTAGGAGGAGCGTACTGCCCCCTTACATACAGGAAATATAACAGATAAACAAATAAAATCAAAGCTACTCCAGCATAGATAAAACATAAGATAGATATAAACCAGTACAATCTTCTTTTATTGTTTTGTTCCTTCGGTTTCATGTTGTTTCGTTTCAGTTGGTTTCAGGAAGCATTTATAAAGGGTTTCGTTTCAGTTGGTTTCAGGAAGCATAAATTATATATAAATTTTGTGAATAAGATGGCAAAACCCGAAGTGATAAGGCTTGAGAATATATGGAAAATTTACAAAATGGGCGAGGTTGAAGTAAATGCCCTGCGTGGCGTTAGCTTGTCAATAGCCCAAGAGGATTTTGTTGCGATAACCGGTTCAAGCGGCTCAGGAAAAAGTACAATGATGAATCTTGTTGGTTGTTTGGACTTGCCTACTAGAGGCTCGATATATTTGGACAGTAAGGACATCTCAAAATTAGGAGAATCCGACCTTGCTCAAATTAGGGGCAAGAAGATTGGGTTTATTTTCCAGCAATTCCATCTAATTCCGACTTTAAGTGCAGTAGAGAATGTGATGTTGCCTTTGGAATTTCAAGACATCCCAACTGATATAGCTAGGAAAAAGGCAACAGAAATCTTATGCAAGGTTAGCCTTGGAGACAGAGCAGAGCATCTGCCATCGCAGCTTTCAGGTGGCCAGCAGCAAAGAGTTGCGATTGCAAGAAGCTTGGCCAATAATCCTGATGTGGTTCTTGCAGATGAGCCGACTGGAAATCTTGACAGCGTGGCAGGAGCAAACGTCATAGGCTTGCTTGAAAATTTGTGGAAAAAAGAAGGGAAAACAATTATTATGGTAACGCATGACTTAAAACTTGCGAGCCATGCAAAAAGGATTGTTCAGCTAAAGGATGGCCAAATATACAAGGGAGGATGATGTAAATGAAAAAAATAATTTTAAGCGTGATTTTGTCATTATTAATTTTAAGTTGGGTTAAAGCAGTTCAATACGAGTCGCCTGCATTAAAGGTTACTATGCTCAATCAGGACCCAACTCCCGCAAGAGCTGGCGATACAGTTGAATTAAGGCTAAGGGTTGAGAACACTGGTGGGGGCGCTGTAGAAAATCTTGAAGTTGAAGTCTTGCAGAATTATCCCTTTAGAGTTATAGACGGCTCAGCTCTGCAAAATTTAGGAACCTTGTATGCTTATCAAACAGACAAGAATTATGTTAATACACAATACAAACTAAAAATTGACAAGGATGCTGTCAAGGGCAAGCATGAGTTAAAAATAAGGTACAGGTATAAAGGCAATGAATGGGTAACTTCAGACTTTAATATTGATGTTACAAGCAAAGAGTTCGCTCAAATAATTTATGTTGATAAAGCCAAGCTAGAGCCTGGAAAAGAAACAGAGATGAGGTTCACCATAACAAACATAGGAAATGCCCCTTTGCAAAACATGGTATTCTCATGGTCAGAGGCTGATGGAGTTATACTGCCTGTTTACTCTGATGATACAAAATACATAAAATACCTTGACGTTGGAGATTCTATAGAATTAAAGTACACAGTTATTGCAGATGTTAATGCAAAGCCAGGTTTATATGCCTTGGATTTAAGCTTAAAATATGAAGCCACAAACGCCACATCAACAGCGATAAAAACAAAAGCAGGGGTTTTTGTAGGCGGCGAGACGGATTTTGATGTCGCATTTTCAGAAAGCACGCAAGGGCAGACTTCATTGTCTGTTGCCAACACGGGAAACAATCCTGCATTATCGGTTTCAGTGAAGATACCTGAGCAAAGCAGTTTTAGGGTTACTGGAAGCAATTCAGCCATCATAGGAAATCTTGACAAAGGAGACTATACAATCGTTTCGTTTCAGATAGTCTCAAGCGGAATGGCAAACTTTAGCAGACAAAGTGGACAAAGGCCTTCACAACAAGATTTGCAAAGGTTAAGAAACCAGACTGGGATTGGGAACAATAATCTCAAAGTAATAATAGATTATACAGACACAACAGGAGAAAGGAGAAGCGTTGAGAAAAATGTTCCTATACAATTCAGGGCAGCTACTGGGGATGCTTCTAGCGGAACTTTGCAGGCTGGACAATTCCAAAGAACTCAACAAACAAGCTTCTGGCAGAGCAAGACATTTTATATCCCAGCAATAATTATTGTTTTGGTTGTGGGTTTTGCTCTTTATAGGAAAAAGGGATTAAGAGAAAAAACAACTAGAATCTTTAAAGAGAAATGAGATTCAGAAAATCCTTCAAGCTTGCTTTAAATATTTTGTTGCACAGCAAACTAAGAAGCTGGCTTACAATAATTGGAATTGTTATAGGGGTGGCTGCAATAGTGGCCATAGTTTCAATTGGCGAAGGAGCACAAGTTAATGTTCAGGAAAGGCTTAGCGGATTAGGGGCAGATTTAATTACAGTCTCTCCTGGGTTTGAGAGAGCTTCTGGTGGCTTCAGAGGGGGATTTGGCGGCGGATTTAGAAGCGGTGGCGGAGGTTCTGGTTCATCATCAATAACCACAAGGTCAAAGAATTTAACAAATAAGGATTTGCAGATTATAAAATCAGTTGAAGGTGTAAGTTTTGTCAATGGGATTGTTTCAGGAAGGGCAGATGTATTTTACCTTGCTGAAAGCGCTACTGTTTCTGTTCAAGGCGTTGATTCGTTGGCATGGGGCAATATAATATCAACAGAACTTGAATCTGGAAGATACTTAAATGCTGGAGATACAAATGTAGTTGTGATTGGAAACAGAGTTGCAAAATCAACCTTCAAGCAGCCATTGGTATTGAACAGAGACATCACAATTGAAGGAAGATTGTTTAAAGTTGTTGGTATTCTAAAAGAATCTGGAGGTTTTGGCGGAGATGACAGCAGGATAATTATGCCGATAGAGCAAGCAAGGGACATATTAGAAGATGCTGGGAGGGAAAAATTTGATTCTATTGTGATTAAAGCAAGCGGCACAAATTTAGTTGACCAAATTGTAACAGAAATTGACTCAAAGCTTATGATATCAAGGCACGTTACTGCCAGGAATAAGGATTACAGTGTAACCTCATCAAAAGCAACTCAGGAAAGATTGCAAGACATAACCCAAACTTTCACAATATTTTTAGGCGCAATAGCTGCCGTCTCTTTGCTTGTCGGGGCTGTCGGCATTGCGAATACTATGTTTACGTCAGTCCTTGAAAAAACTAAGGAAATTGGAATTATGAAGGCAATTGGCGCAAGGAATTTTGACATCATGGTTATATTTTTATTAAATTCAGGTTTGGTCGGATTAGTTGGTGGGTTGGTGGGTATTGGTTTAGGCTCTGCAATTTCTACAGTGCTTCCAAAAATATTGACAGGATTGGGGCCCGGAGGCAGTGTTAGAACAGTTGTTCCTATCAGCCTTTTAGTTGAAGCGTTATTCCTATCAATCATAATTGGAATGATTGCAGGAGCAATTCCTGCTTATATGGCATCAAAATTAAAGCCTGTGGATGCTTTGAGGTATGAATAATCATAAAAAAAGTGGAAAATGCCACTGCGAAAATAAAAACAAATTTATTTAAAGTTAGGCAATCTTTTTGCTAATACATCCCTTTCTTGAAAAAATTTGTATTTTCAAAATCTGCTTTTGTTTTATTTTCTATTTCCGCAAGCTTTTCTCGGCTTAATGGCCTAAACTCCTCAACCAATTCTGCATTTTCCTCAATCTCTTTTGGGCTTCTGCAGCCAATTATAGCCAAATCAACGTCTTGGGAAAGAGTATAATACAAGGCTTCTTTGATTGCTACAGAAGAAAGGGCATGTCCTTGTCCAGCCACTTTCATTGCAATAATGCCCATCCCTTTTTTTCTTGCTTCAGGGATTACTGTTGAGATAAAAGGAAGGTAATGTGCATCTCCAGCATTTGCACATAGCAGTACAGTATCAAAATCATATTTCTTTATGGCCGATATCAGAATTTCTGGATCGTGATGCCCAGTTATTCCTAGAAATTTTACTTTTCCCTGTTTTCTTGCTTCTTTTAAGGCATGTATTGCACCCTCATCTGAAAAAATTTCCTCAATGTCCTGTGTTGTCCTCAAATCGTGCAGCTGCAATAAATCAAGATAACTTGTCTTGAGCCTTCTTAAAGAATCGTTCAGCAAAAGCATTGTACCTTCATATGTCCGGTCATGAGTTTTTGAAGCAAGGAATATCTGCTCTCTTTTTGCTTTTTTCCAAAGATAACTTCCAAGATAGTCCCTGCTCTGCTGGTAAGCAGGTGCTGTATCAAAATAGGTAATTCCTACTTCAAGAGCTTTTTCAATTACAGCCTGTGCTTCCTTATGGTAGCTGGTTGACCTAAGAATCCCCTCTCCTCCGAGCCCGAAGATAGTAACATTCCTTCCTGTTTTGCCTAATATTCTTTTGGTTAATGGCATTTTTATATGCCCCTGCGGAGCAACAGACCTTAGTTGAGATGCCCACCCTTTTCCATTTTAGTTTTCTTTTACGCTAAACCTTCAAGTATTTATTTTTTTCGCATTTTCGTCTAATTTTTGTTTAAACGAAAAAGTTATTTACAGCATCAATAAAATCGGAATTATAGAGCTATTGCCTTTCTCTTTTATTATTTCCTTGATCTTGTCATAGCGGTCCATATTAAGGTAGTATTTCCAACCATGCTCTTTCTTCTTTTTGCCGCAGATATTCTGTTTAACTAAAGCTTCCAATACAGTCTCGACTTTGTCCAAGTCTTCTTTTGATACTCCAGATTTTAAAACATGAATGTAAACAGAGCCTTTACCAAAGCAGTTTTGGTCAAAAAGCTTCTTTACTATTGTCCTGCTTATTCTTATGTATTCGCTCCTCTTTACTTTAGTCATAGAAAAAACATGAGTCAGGAGCTATATAAACATATAGTCTAAATTTAGTCCCTTATGAGCCTAAATAGAAACCTTTAAATAGGCATTGATATTTACCATCCTTACAATGCCAAAATCAGTATTTTTACAGGAGGAGGGAAATACTCCAAAAAACAGGATATGGAGCTTTTTGATAATCCATTCAGAATATGATTACTCAATGAAGGACATTGCACGATATTCTAAAGTAGGTTATACTACATTAAAACAGATATGGAAAGAGTTTAAGGAGAAAAAGATAGTAGTGCAGACAAGAGTTGTTGGAAAAGCAAAGATGTACAGGCTGAATTTGAAAAATCCAGTAGTAAATAAATTTATAGACTATTATTGGGCTGTAGTGGATTCTGTTGTTAGAAGGGAGAATAAGGTTAAAGAAGAAGAAATCCCGCATCGCGTATCTTTAGATGGCGCAGTCCCTGTTTCTGCAAGACATGTGTAGGTAGGTTATCTATTTACCATTCGGTAAATTATGCCTTTTTGGTAGATTTAAAACCGAAAAGTATATAAATATCCTTATTTCCTATATGGAAACAATTATATCCAACATGGAAACAATTACACCTTACCAAATGAGGATAGCATTGCTGCTGCTTAAAGATTTCTCTACTATGCACACTATTACTTCAATTGGGAAAAAATTAGGAATGACAAGAAGCGGGATATGGAAAGTCTTGATGAAACTGAAAAAAGAAAATTACATAACATTGGAAACAACTGAAGAAAAAAGTCTGCTCATCCCAAAACTTAAATTAAGAAATGAATTATTGGAAAAATATCTTAATTTTGTCCTGAGCAAGGAAGCAAAAGAGCATGAAAGATGGATTTTCAATTTTACGGAAGTTAAAGGGCATGTAAGCTTTTTCATTCTTTACGGAAGCGTGTTAAAATCGTATGCGAAAGCCAAAGACATAGATGTTGTTGGCATCATTCCAGACCAAAAAAGCTTTAAAAAGCTTCACGAATCGCTTGATAAAATCCAAAAAAGCGAATCTAAGCGCATTCACACAATCAATTTTACCGAATCGGAATTTAGAGAAGAACTCTTAAAACCAAACAAGGCTTTTGTTGAGGCAGTTAAGAAAGGCGTTGTCCTTTTCGGGCAGGAAGAATTCATAAAATTCATGAAAAAATTGCATGGAGCATCAAAATGAAATGCAAAAACTGCGGTCAAAAAATTGGATTTAACAAATTAATGTCACAATTGTGTAGCAATTGCGAACAGACTGAGAAAGCAAGCAAAATTATAACTGATGGCATAAATAAAATAAGGGATTTAGTAGAGAATGCCAGAGAAAACCCAAAAAATAAAAAAATAATTCATCGGGAATTTGATAATATGGTAAATGGGTTATACTCAACACTATACAGTTCAGTAATTAATTCTTTAAATATGTCATTTGAGTCCTCAGAAAGTAGGATTTTTCCAGAAGAAATGGCAGCATTTAGGAAAATGATTAAACCATGGAGTACACAGATTAAGGAGTCAGAAAATAGTATACTTAAGGAAGATTATGCAAAATTTAAAATTGAATGGGAAAAATTGAAAAACCAAA
>JACPTC010000047.1 GCA_016192985.1 Candidatus Woesearchaeota archaeon
AACAATATTTGATTTTAACAGCAAGATAATTGGGTTAAGCATTTGCGAGGACATTTGGTTTCCGGACACAGCTGAAAAGCAGAAAGCCAAGGGCGCAAATTTAATAATAAACATTTCTGCCTCTCCGTATAGGGGCGGAAAAATTGAAGTAATAGAGAATATTCTAAAACAAAGATGGGAGGAAAATAAAATGCCTATCATTTATGTAAATCAAGTAGGCGCGCAGGATGGCATTGTCTATTATGGGCACAGCATGTATTTTAACAATGGAAAAGTTGTAAAAAAATGCAAGGATTTTGAAGAAGAGATTTTGATTGTTGAAATTTAAATTAATGAAATACTAAATTTGTCAAAATGAACGTAAAAGAAATTTATAACGCTTTGGTTTTGGGAATCAGGGATTATTTCAAAAAAAATAATTTCAAAAAAGCTGTAATTGGGCTGAGCGGAGGCTTGGACAGCTCTGTTGCAACATGCCTGATTGTAAAAGCCTTGGGAAAGGGCAATGTGGCTGCAATCCTAATGCCGGATATCGGAACAACATCAACTTTAAGCATGAATCATGCAAAAAAGCTGGTAATCAGATTGGATATAAACCATTATATTGTTCCTATCAATGAGCAGATCAAATACTTCAGGGAGTTGTATAAAAGTCTAAAGTTTAAATTTAAGAATGAGCTGTATGCAATATCAAACCTCAAGGCAAGAACCAGAATGGTGATTCTCTACTATTTTGCGAACCTTGAGAATGCTTTGGTCATAGGCACTTCAGACAAATCGGAAATTGCGCTTGGCTACACTACAAAATACGGCGATAATGCCGCCGACATTCTTGTTATTGGCGACCTGTGGAAAACAGAAGTTATGCGGCTTGGAAAATTTTTAGGGGTTTCATCCTCAATATTGAACAAGAAGCCCAGTGCAGAATTGGTTAAGGGCGTCACAGCAGAAAAGGAGCTTGGCGCATCCTACGATGTTCTTGATAAAATTCTGAAGATGCACATTGAGCAGGATTTGTCACTTGAAGAAATTGCCAAAAAAGGATTTAACAAAAATTTTGTCAAAAATGTCCTTGACAGAATCAGACTTAACGAGCACAAAAGAAGGACTGCTATGCTCATAAGAGTTTCTGAACGCTCATTTCATGGCATGGAGTGGCGAATGCCGATAACGAATAGGTTTAAGGGATGATTATTCTTATTGGAATAAAATTTTCAGGATAATTTATAATTCAAAGTTGTTTTTTCAAATAAATGGGAAGAGGATTATTGCGCTTAATAAACCATCTCCGTGAATTGCAGCCTCACTCTTTTGAGGCTGGTAGAAGAGCAAAACCCGATGAGCAGGACGCTATGAGGGCTCACTTAATCGGAGCATATATTCTTGAAATTGACCCATTTGCGGAGTTTGACCTTAGAGTTACCGGAGACTTCAATCCAGAATATGACAAACTAGAAATTAGAGTTTCAGGAGAAATTTCCGATCACATAATAAAGAGACCAACTTTCAAAGCAGACGTAGCAGATATTGTCATGGCCCATTTTAACAAGGTTAATAGAACCTCGCATACAGTAGATGATTTTCTTATTTCGTGTACGCCTAAACCTCAAGAAGCTGGATTGGGATCCAATGGCAATGCAGGCGATTCAGGAAACCCTATTGCAGTTGCTTATGCCAAAACCCCCTATGGCCTGCCATGGGAACGATATCTGGCAATTTCAATAAGGGACATTATTGATTCTATTTTTCAAAATGATGGTCAAGTGCCGTCTCGAATTGCCGGCATAAGCGGCATTGCAAACCTTCCGGGATTAAGAGCAGACGGCAAAGTTGGGGTTGACGCATTATACCACGGCGCCTCAATACATAGTATTCCATTTATAACAATAGCCGCTGAACATGAACGAAACCTTCCTGTCGAAGATTTACGGGAATGCCTCGGGAAAATTGTTTTGAGTTACCTTGAAAGCTTGGGCGACCATTATAACGTCAGATTAGGCAAGCCGGATATAGTAATAAATGGATTGGGCGCGTGGAATAATGGAGGCTACTTTGTCGATGCAGGCTCAAGGGAAGCAAAGCCTTACAGGGATGGTTTTTCAACTCATGGTGTGAATGAAGACTCCTTTAGTGGAGAAAATCCAAAAAAACCCTCCGGTACTGGAACTTTTGTGGCAAGATACTCAGGTTTACAGTTAATTGACCACGACTTAGCCGATTTTGCAAAAGTTGCACTTGGATACAGGATAGGGCGCGAAGATGTAATGGTATATGTCACGACAAACGGCACAACATGGAAAAGCCAAAAATACCTGCAGGGATGGATTCGTGACCATGTGCCGCTGAAAATTAATGATGCAATTTTCTTTTTTGGTTTGAGAAATCCAGCATTGTACAGGCAAATAGTTGAAGATTCTGATTTTTTCCAAAATCCACTATTACCATGGAACAAACGCACAGGATACCGCAATGCAAACTTGAATTTTGAAAGAGCTGCCTGAAAACCTTTATAAATTCTCGAAAAAACATTTCCTATATGTCACGCGCCCTTTTCATCGGCAGATTCCAGCCTTTTCACAATGCGCATCTTGCCGATATAATGAAAATTCTGAAGGAAGCTGATGAGGTCATAATTGCAATAGGCAGCTCTCAGGAGAAAAATACTTTGGAGAATCCTTTCAGCTATAATGAAAGAAAGCAGATGATAACCGATGTTTTTAAAAAAAATAAAATAAAAAACTATAAAATTTATCCAGTTCCTGACTTGTACAATGACAAGAAATGGACCGAACATATTAAAAAAAACCTTCCAATACATGACTATGTTTATTCTGGCAATTTGTGGACATTAAGATGCTTTAAAAAATTTGATTCGAAAATAAAGAAAATCAAATTGATTAAAGGGATAAGCAGCACAATAATCAGGGACAACATCCTCAAAAACAAAAGCTGGAAAAAATTAGTGCCAAAGGAAATTGCCGGTTATATTGAAAAAATAAATGGAGTGGAAAGAATTAAAAAGATTTATTCTATGAAGTAGCAAGCATTTTCTTTTTGCCTAGCGTCTTACCTGTTTCTGTTTTTATAATATCCCAGTGCAATTTCACAAGCTTTTGTACTGTTGGGTCTTGAGTATTCAGCTTGTATAAGTTAGCCCTTCCTATCTCTCTCGTATGCACAACAACTTTTCTTTTTTCCAGCTCTTTCCAAGCTCTTGTAAAAGATGTCCAACCAACGTTGCCCACATTTGCAATGTCAGTCATGCTGTAGTCAAAGTCCTTGCCAAGTATGAGGAAGTTGAGTATCCTAACCATTGGCGTGTCTCCAAAGTATTCCAAAAAAATGCTTTCTTGCTTCATATGCCTTCACTATTAAATTATCTTATATTTAAATGTTTCAGGAAGAAATTAGTTAACGATTTACCACTTAAAAATAGAAAAGTTTATATATTTCTGTTTTATTCCTGAAATTTATGGTGGGAAGAGATGATGTTAGTTCTAGAATTGATGATTCTGATTTAGAAAAAATGTTGCTAAATGTTGTAAGGGATATTGATCCCCAACATCATATTGGAAAAGGAGTTCGTGAATTACTACAAATAGGTTCTATTGATGCTTCTATGAAAGTTCGAGTTCAGAGTACTGCTTTGTTGGATCTTGGTTATGCTAGGATTACTCTTCCTTCAGATGTTGAATTAGGAAAGCGCTTACTTAGAATGGCTCACGAAATAACAGATAGAACAGCTTATAATGCAGTTTTAGATAAAGTAGTAGATAATGCTTATTCTACAATAGTACGTGAAAGTAAGCGTTCAGTTTCTGAGAGTACTGTTCCTAATTTGGCATATGCTTTTGATTTGATACAATTCGCAAGAGAAGAAGGATTGTCAGTTGAACTGAATACATTTTGGTATGTTCCAGAAGGCAAGAAGAAAACTGCGCATGTCGTAAAATCAGAGCAAAGTCCTATAAGGGGTGCCGTAAGATTAGATATTTTCTTAAAAGGTACAATCATTAAAGATATTCAAGATACTGATTATTATTATGGAGAAAATGAAGATCCTCAAATTATCGATATGCTGAAAAAAGCTAAACGAATTGGAGTTCCAATTCAAGCAGAGGATATTGCGGATATTGGCTATGCAAAATTGTTACAAGGTTCCAGAGTAGACTATAATTTACGATTAATAAAGATAGCAGAAGCATTAGGTGCACAAGTTCATCGGGTTCTTTCTGCTGTTGCTACTGAATATCAAAAATTAAAGACACAACCACCAATTAAAGCATAAATATTCGGTTAGCCAAACACTCCCTTAAATAGCCCTTTCTTCCCGCTTTCCTTTTCAAACTCTTCCAGCAATTGTTTTTGTTTTTTATTTAATTTGTCAGGCACTGTTATATACGCCTCAACATGCTGGTCTCCCTTATGATGGCTATGCAAGTCAGGAATGCCCAATCCCTTCATCCTGAAAATCGTACTGCTTTGCGTTCCTGCCGGAATTTTCAAGCTCGCTTTTCCTTTTAATGTTGGGACTTCAATTTCACCGCCTAATGCAGCTATCGTAAAAGGAATTGGAATTTTCACATAAACATCATTGCCGTGCCTTTCAAAAACATTATGGGGCTTGACATGAACCACAACGTATAAATCGCCTGCAGGCGCGCCCTTTTCGCCTGCCTGGCCTTCGCCTTGCATCCTTAAATTGGTGCCATCAACAGCGCCTTCCGGAACCCTGACTTCTATGCTTCTTGTTTTTCTTGCAAATCCCCTCCCATCACATTCATTGCAGGCATTTTTTATGTACTTGCCTTCTCCTCTGCATTTCCTGCAGGTCGTTGTTGTTGAAAACAATCCAAAAGGGGTTCTTTGGGTTTTTGTTGATACCCCCCTGCCATTGCACTCGTGGCATGTTACAATGTCAGATGCGCTTTCTGCTCCTCTGCCATTGCATTTCCCGCATTCTTCCAAGCGGGGTATGTTTATTGTTCTTGTTGCGCCGAAAGCTGCGTCTTCCATCTCAATCCCCAAATCATACCTTAAGTCAGAGCCTCTCTGCCTCCTTCTTGACCTTTGCCCTTGGCCCCCTCCAAAAAAATTTTCAAATATGCTGTCAAAATCAAAACCCATACCGCCTATGTCTGACATGAAATCTGAGAAATCAAAACCGCCGAATCCGCCTTGCTGGAATTGCTCTCCTGTTGTCCCGTACTGGTCATATTGCGCCCTTTTCTGGTCGTCACCCAGCACTGCAGCAGCCTCATTTATTTCTTTGAATTTTTCAGCCGCATCTGGGCTTTTGTTCAAATCAGGATGGTATTGCTTGGCTAATCTCTTATAGGCTGCTTTAACATCTTCCTTAGTAGAGCTCTTGCCTATGCCCAGTATTTTGTAATAGTCTTTTTCTTTTGCCGGCATTTTATTATTCCAAAAATCTAGTTAATCTTCCTTTCTTTTTAGCATTTTTTATAGATGAGTCAAAAAAGGCATAAGCTAAAATTAATAAAAGTATGTTTATTGTGAATGAAATTATTAAGCTTTTCCAGTCAATTGAATAGCTGCTCAAAGCGTTTCTCATGCCTTCAAATATATAGGTTGTGGGAAGCAGCATGCTGATTTTTTGAAGCCAAACGGGAAGAGTGCTTAATGGATAAAAAACAGCACTGAATGGCTGTATCAGCCAGCCTATTGTCCATGCAAATGACTGCACACGCACCCCATATCTAAAAATCAAGCCTGTGACAAATATGCCTACAACCCATCCAAAAAGTATAAGACTGGACGCAAATATGCCAAGAAACAATACGCCTATCTTGAAGAGGTTGAAAGAGTATAACAAATATGCTATTAAAATCAAAAACAAAAAGCTGATTGCAGAGCGAATCAAGCCAAATATTGCAATTGAAGCCAGCAGCTCTGAATTTTTGACAGGGCTGGCAAAGAGATTAAAAACATTATTGCTCCAGAAATCTTCCAATATATAAATTCCAATGTCTGTTTGGGCTATGATGAAGACTGTCCACAAGATGGCGCCCCCAAGCAGAAAATCAACAACTTTGTTGTTCTGCACCAAATCTGAAATGTAATAAGTTGTAAAGCCCCATACTAACAGGCCGATAAGAGGCCAATAAAAAGTATCCAAAACTCTGTCAAGCCTTCTGCTTGCAATATACCAATATTTCAAAATTAGAGCATTTACCCTGTAGAATTTCATAACTCATCCCTTACAAGCTTTATGAATACCTCCTCTAAAGTTCGCTTTTTATGAATTTCCTTTAATTTTTTTGCATGACCAATCCATACTATCTTGCCTTTTTGCAGAAACGCTATCCTGTCACACAACTCTTCAACTTCGTGCATATTATGGGATGTAAATAGGATAGAGGTATTCTTCTTCAAGCTTTTTATTATCTTTCTAGTCTTATCTGCTAAGTGCGGGTCTAAACTGGCAGTACACTCGTCTAAAAGCAATACTTTTGGACTATTAATCAAGCCTTTGCAAAGATTCACTCTTGTTTGCTGTCCTGCGCTCAATTTTTGATATTTTTTATTTTTGATTTCAGTCAGCTCGAACAGACCCAGTAAATAGCTTATTCTTTTATCTATATCCATTACACCATACAATCTTCCGTATACTTCTAAATTTTGCTCAACAGTCATCAATCCAGTAAGCCAGTTATAAGAGGCAACAATATTCATATCTTGTTTAGCTTCTTCTACATATTTACCTAGAATTTTTACCTCCCCAGAATCTTGCGTCAGGAGTCCTGCCAAAATATCAATAGCTGTGCTCTTGCCTGCACCATTTGGGCCTAATAAGCCAAGAATCTCTCCTTCTTCGACATTAAAAGAAATGCCTTTAAGCGCTTCTGTATTCCCATATTTTTTTGTTAAGTTTTTTACTTCTATCACTGGCATTTTCAGCTCACCAATTAAATATTATAAAAAATCACTTAAAAGTTTCATAACTCAAAATTTTTTTTAATCTTTCCTTATCAGGAACAATATTTTCCAATTCTGCGCCAGGTATGATTTTTCCTCCGCTTTTTATGTATTGGGCAAACTGCCTTATGCTTTCGGGGTCATTGGCATCAACTGCATGATTTACCATAAACCAGATGCTTAGCTCCTCGCCATAATCCTTGCAGCCCATCGATGCCTTGCATTCCAAAGGCTTAACTTCGTGTATTGTGCACCCATTTTCATCATCATAAAACACGCATCTTCCACTCGGCTTTTTGTCATCCCTTATCAATCTAGGCCTCATCATCTTTTTATTGAAAAGCTCAACCTCTTCCAAAAACCCTTTTTTAAGCTCCTCTACGGATATGCCCAAAAATCTTGCGATGTTCTCTGCATCTTCTCCCACAAGCGAGCCGCTTCCGTACTTGCATCCATGGTTGCAGGCACTGCATCTGCAAGGGGATGCTAGTTTCAAAACTTCTTTTAAAGGTGTATTTTTTGTGATCAATATTCTCTTCCTCTTTTTTTTGTATTGTCCTGTACTTTAATGTTTATTTATAATTTTTCGTTCCCTAATAATTCATATTCTATCCTTTTTGTGAACTCAATCTCCTTTTCAACATCCTCTTTTTTATACCTTTGCCTTATATATTGAAACCTTTCTTCAACAGTGACTATTCTGTCGCCTTTTAGTCTCTTGTCAGCATAAAATACAATCTTCTCCTCACAGCTTTCTGGCACAAACTCTTCTTTGTCAAGGTTTGCTAGGCCGTGTCTTTTTACAATGAGTGCAACATCATAAAAACCAAGCGATTTCAAAAACTCATAGCCCGCAACAACATGGTCATTTGGGCTTAGTTTTTTAATGTCGTGAAGCAATGCTCCAGCTGCAACTAACTCGCGGTTTATCTTGACGCCTTTTTTCTGCAATAAATCAACAATCTTCATTGAGAAATCATGAACAGCATTTAAGTGGGCAATGATATTATCAGGAACGTTGTTGTCTTTCAATATTTTTAGGCATTGCTCTTTGGTGGGGATGGTCATTTTTATTGGTTTATAAGTTTACCCCTACTTTTCCATATTTTTGTTAATTTTTCACAAAAAGTAGGGGTAAGGATTATATTGGATTATTGGATTTTAAAAAATAATTAAACATTCTTCGCGTGTGGGTATTATCATAATTAAAAATATTGATGATATTAATTCTTTTTCTTATTGATGGATTTAATAACTACTGCTACTAGGAACAAAATTATTCCTGCAATAAATATACCGAGAGGGTTGGTAAAAAAGAGAATAGCTCCAGCAACCGCTAAACTTAAACCGACATCCCAAAAATAATCTCCTAACATATCAAAAACTGATTTGATATAAGTTTTATTAATAATTTTTATCTACTCCTTACATAAATAATCTACTTTTTCTTTTCTTTCTTCTTCCCCTCATCCTTCACTTCATAATCAGCATCTACAACATTGTCGCCGTTTTTTGATTTTGTTTCTTCTGTCTCTTCGTTGGATTCATTTGTTTGCTGCTCTTGTTCTCCATGCTGACTATGCTCTTGCTGATACTGCTGTCCTGCCTTCTGGTATAGTTCTGTTGAAAGTTTCTGGATAAGGGATTCTATCTCGTCCAGTTTTCTTTTGATTGATTCAACATCTTTTTGTTCTGGCTTAATCAATTCTTTCAATTCCAAAACTTTTCCCTTGACTTCTTCCAGTTCTTTGCTTGAAACCTTCCCTTCAAAATCTTTAAAGAGAGTTTCAGAGCGGTAGACCAATTCATCTGCTTTGTTGATTGTTTCAATCTCTTCCTTTTTTTTCTTGTCCACTTCTGCAAACTCTTCAGCCTGCTTCTTCATCTTCTCAATTTCCTCGTCGCTTAATTTCTGGGAAGCGGTTATCCTTATGCTCTGCTCTTTGCCTGTTCCAAGGTCTTTTGCATGAACATGCAGTATTCCGTTTGCGTCGATGTCAAAAGCAACTTCAACCTGCGGAATGCCTCTTGGCGCAGGCGGAATTCCGATTAAATCAAACTGCCCAAGAATCTTATTATCTGAAAACATGGGCCTTTCTCCTTGCCCGACCCTTATAGTTACGGCTGTTTGGTTGTCAGCAGCAGTGCTGAAAACTTGCGATTTTTTTGTCGGGATTGTTGTGTTTCTTTCAATTAACTTTGTAAAGACGCCTCCAAGTGTTTCAATTCCCAAGCTTAATGGAGTTACATCAAGCAATAAAATATCCTTGACTTCACCTGCAAGAACGCCAGCTTGCACAGCAGCGCCCATTGCAACGCACTCCATTGGGTCAACGCCTCTTTCTGCCTGCTTTCCTATAAAATCCTCAACGAATTTCCTTACAATTGGCATTCTCGTTGGGCCGCCAACTAGAATTATCTTGTTAATTTGATTAACGGATTGTTTTGCATCCTTGATTGCCTGCTCCATAGGATGCTTGCATCTTTTTATTATCGGGTCTATTAACTGCTCAAGCTTTGCCCTTGTTAGCTTTAGTTGCAAATGCTTTGGCCCCTCGTTTGTTGCTGTTATAAAAGGCAAATTAATGTCTGTTTCAAACACAGTTGAAAGCTCTATCTTTGCTTTTTCTGCAGCCTCCCTTAACCTTTGCATTGCAGTCTTGTCATTTTTCAAGTCAATGCCTTCTTTTTTCTTGAACTCAGAAGATAAATAGTCAATCAATGTCTGGTCCATGTCCGTTCCGCCTAATTGTGTGTCTCCAGAAGTTGAAAGAACCTGGAAAACTCCGCCGCCAAATTCCATTATTGTAACGTCCAAGGTTCCGCCACCCAAATCAAAAACAAGAATCTTCAATTCCTTATCCTGCTTGTCAATTCCATAAGCCATAGATGCTGCTGTTGGTTCGTTGACAATCCTAACTACTTCCAATCCTGCAATCTCTCCAGCATCTTTTGTTGCCTGCCTCTGGTTGTCGTCAAAGTAAGCAGGGACAGTAATAACAGCTTTGCTTATCTTTTCCCCTAAAAATTCCTCTGCATCCTTTTTTATCTTTTGAAGAATAAAAGCTGATATTTGCTGGGGTGTGTATTCCTTGCCGTCAATATTATACTTATGGTTTGTTCCCATCTTCCTCTTTGCAGCCATTATAGTATTTTCTGGATTAGAGACGGCCTGCCTTCTTGCCGGCTCTCCAATCAAAATCTGCCCGTCTTTTGTAAATGCAACTACGCTTGGAAATGCCTTTCCATAAGCTGTTGTCCCTTCTGCGCTTGGGATTATTGTAGGCTTGCCTGCCTGCAAAGCTGATGCTGCAGAGTTGGATGTCCCCAAATCAATTCCAATGATTTTTTCCTTTGCCATTTTAATTTAAAACCTCCAAGTTTTATTTTTGATTTTTTTAAATTTTATTGTATCGTGCTTTGTCCAGCACTGCATTGCGATTGTACGATTCCGTCTATCACATCGTAAGCTAAAAAGCCTTCAATCATCATTTCCCTAACTTTACGCGGCTCGCTAATTTTGGCCAATATTGGAGGCTGTGAGCCAAATCTTCTTTGCAATTCACTTCCAAACTTTTCGTAAGGAATGCCTTTTCTGCTTTCCAACATTTGGTGTATTTCGCTCAATCTGTCTATGCCATCATCATATTTTATAATTAAATACTCTATCATTTCCCGAAATTTTTACTTTGCTGTGCCTCAAAACTTTGTCATTCAGCATGTACCCTTTCTGGAATTCCTCCAAAATAGTTTCATCCGGCTTGTCAGATTCCTCTTTCATCAAAACTTCATGCTTATAAGGGTCGAATTTTTCCCCCGCTGCCTTTATCGGCTTCAGTCCCTCTGCCTCAAGCATTGAGTAAAATTGGGCATAAATTATTTTTATTCCTTCAACAAATTTTTCCTTGTCATTAGTGTTTTTTAGCGCAATCTCAAAGCTGTCAAGCACAGGAAGCATTTTCCCAATCATATCAGCGTGGGCATACTTCACAAACTCAGTTTTTTCCTTTGCATTCCATTTCTTGTAGTTTTCAAACTCTGCCTGCAGTCTTTTCAAAGTGTCGGTTAATTCATCGATTTTCTGGGTTTTTTCTTCAAGTTGTTTTTTTAAATCTTCAATATTTTTTATTAAATCCGGTTTTTCCTTGTCATATTCATGTTCCAAAATATTTGACCCTAGTTGTTTTTGTACTTCTTCAAACGGTATGGAAATTGTGCCACCCGGCATTGGAATTTTGTTGCTATCATACTCTCTTCCACCATCAAGGTGGATTTTCTTACCTTCCCATTTAATGGGGATAGCTGATTGTTTATATCCTTTTATTTTGAATTTCGCCATTTTTTTCAATCCGTCTTTCTGACAAAATTTAGTGCTCGTTGTCGCTGTTTTGCCACATCGCGACAACTCGCCAATTTTTATTTTTGTGCCATCCTAAAGATGGCACTTTTTTGATGAAACTTTTTCGCAAAAAGTTTCCCGCACTCAACTGACGGAACAGTTGAATTACTTAATTTCAATTCTCTTCTTTGTTTCCACTTTTTTTGCCTTTGGAATTTCAACCCTTAAAATTCCGTCTTTGTAGCTTGCTTCTGCGTTTTCAGCAATAACATCAGATGGCAGCGGCAGAGCGCCGTAAAAGCTGTGGCTTCTCATTTCATAAGAGTAGTTGTTCTTTTCTTCAATTTCTTTCTCAGCTTTCTTCTCCACTTTGACTTCCACCCTGTCTTCTGCCACATTAAGCTGGATATCTTCCTTTGCAACTCCTGGCAATTCGAATGTTGCTATGACTGAATTCCCAGTTTCCTGCATGTCAGCCACTGGAATTCTTGAAACAATTTCCAGCTCCGGCTTCTTCATTACAGCGACACACTTGCTGCCGCAGAACATGTCCATCTCATTCTCAATCTCGTCAAGTATATTGTTTTTAAACATCTTTCATACACCTCGCTTGCTTTATCTGGTTGACTTAAAGTCAACGAAAGGTAGGTAATATCAACTAATATATAAACTTTTCTGCAAAGGTTTAAATA
>JACPTC010000013.1 GCA_016192985.1 Candidatus Woesearchaeota archaeon
AGAATTCTTTGAGGCAGCTTACAAGGTTTTGCTCAACAGGAATAAAGGGCCAAAATTAGCGCCTTTTATTCTGGCGATTGGGAAGGAAAGGATTGTTAAGTTGCTTAAAGAGGTTTGAGGGATTTTGAAAAATTATGATACCACTATCTAATTGCTACATAATCGAAAAATTTAAATAGCCAACTAAATTTAAAAATTAAATAGGCGATTTAATATGTTAGGTCATGTCACTAGGGAATTTTTTGAAAATAAGAGATTTCCATCTAATAAAGACCATCCTCAAAATCCCATACCCAAAATTGTTGAAGCATTTAGAGAGCATGCTTTTATTACAGAATTTCCCGAAAACCCTAATGATTTGACTAGTCGGGTAATTGCACTATTTCCCTTAAATACGGCGCAAGTTGATATTAGCTATTTTAGAGGAAGGAGGTGGGAAGCGGATTCGTATGTTGGAGGAGGCAAAGCAGAATTTCAATACACAGATGGAATATCAAGAGATGATTATCAGCAAATTAGGGAAGTTCTAGTCAATAATGGGTTTGAACCTCGTGATTAAAATAATTGATTTTTTCCTTCATTTCTTCATAAACTTTTTTTAACGGAATCTTATGTTTCTTTGCAATCTTCACACAATCCCCATATTCAGGCATTATATTCTTTATTTCATTGTTTAATTTCGAAATCTTTAATCTTACATCGCCATATCGTGTTTTTATTGTTTTAATTTCCCTTTGAAGAATTTTTCGCTCAGCGCGAAAAATTCTTATTCCAAGCGTTGTTGTCTCGTCAAAAATAATATTGCACAATTTGTCAGTATCTTTTATTTCGGATAAAACAGTCAACTTGACTGCAGGCCTGCCCTTTTTCATAATTATATTTGTTAAATAAGCGTCCAAAGCGCCATTTTCCATCAGTTTGTCTATGACATAAGGATAAATCTCAGGATTCATGTTGTCTATATTTGTTTCAATTATATTGGTGGTTTCATTTTCTGTTTTGTCATTCTTTCCTAAAAATACCCTTAGCACATTTGGCTGCTCCAAATCTTTCGTGCCAGCTCCATACCCAATTTTTTCAACTTTCATTGCAGGCATTTCACAAAATTTTTCAGCTAAAGCTTTTATTATGGCAGCTCCTGTCGGGGTTACAAGCTCTGCTTCTACATTGTTATGGTAAATTGGAACACCTCTCAAAATTTCAGCAGTTGCGGGAGCTGGGACAGGGAATCTTCCATGTGAAAATTCAACAAATCCAGTCCCAGTGTTAAGTTTTGAGCAGTAAATCTTCCCTATTCCTAGTTTTTTAAGTCCCAAGACTGCGCCGGCTACATCAATTATAGTGTCCATTGCGCCGATTTCATGAAAATGGACCTTTTCGATTGGCTTGTTATGGATTTTTGCCTCTGCAACTGCTATTTTTAAAAATATTTTTTTAATTGTGTTTTTTGTTTCATTGTCAAATTTTGAATTGCCAATTATTTTATTAATTTCTTTCAAATTAAGTTCTTCATGATAATTTTTAGGATTTTCAACTACATCAAATTTTGTAGCGCTTATCCCATTTTTTAATATCTTTTTGGATTCAATATTGTAGCCTTTCAAGTTCAGCTTTCCCAGTTCTTTTTTTAAAAAATTAACATCTAGCCCTAAATCTATCAAAGCCCCAATAAACATATCCCCGCTTATGCCGGAAAAACAATCAAAGTAAGCTGTTTTCATTTTTGCCATTTTTGTTTATCAAGCTAGCAAAATAGCCTGCGCCAAAGCCATTATCTATGTTGACTACAACAACTCCAGGGGAGCATGAATTGAGCATAGTCAATAAAGGCGCAATTCCCCTGAAGGATGCTCCATAGCCCACAGAAGTAGGAACGGCGATTATCGGCTTGCCGAATAAGCCTGAAACAACGCTTGGCAAAACTCCGTCCATGCCGGCAACAACTACAACCACGTTGGCATCTTCCAATTTTTCTTTGCTGCTTAACAATCTATGCAATCCTGCCACGCCGACATCATAAATCTTTTCAACCTTGTTGCCCATTGACTCAGCTACTACTGCGGCTTCTTCCGCAACATTAATGTCAGAAGTGCCTGCGCTTAAAATGAGGATTTTTCCTTTTTTTGTCTTATTATCCTTATTTTTTGATATTGTGATTGTTTTTGCAGTTTCATTGTATTTTGCGTTTTTAGCATATTTTTTAATCTCTCTAAACATCTCTGATGTTGCCCTTGTTGCAAGCACATTGCAATTCCTCTTAATCATCTTTTTAACAATCATTGCAACCTGATTGACACTTTTATTCTGGCAGAAAACCACTTCGGGAAAACCCTTTCTCAGCGCCCTGTGGTGGTCTATTTTCGCGAATCCTAAATCCTCAAAAGGAAGAAATTTTAATTTTTTCACAGCTTTATCTATACCTATTCTTTTGTTTACCGCATCCAGCATGATTTCCCTAATCTTCTGCTCGTACATTTACCATCAGATTTAATGAGCCGCTTTTAAAGCTCGAAATTATTATCTCATTAAAGCCTATTTCATTGAACCTTCTTTTAATTGCGTCAAAATTATCCATTATTGCTAATTTATCTCCTTCATTTACTTCAATCCTTGCCATGATTCCAAAGTGCCTCACCCTTAATTCCCTTATTCCAAAATCCTTGAGAAAATTCTCCGCTTTTTCAATCATTGATAATTTTTTTAATGTGATTTGATTGCCATAAGGAACTCTGGATGAAAGGCATGGGCTGCTTGGCTTGTCCCAGACTTCCAAGCCAAGATGCTTGGCAAGCTCCCTCACTTCATTTTTTGTGATTTTTGCGTCTTTTAACGGACTTATCACCCCTTTTTCTTCGGCTGCTTTCAATCCAGGCCTGTAGTCACTCAAATCATCAAAATTTGTGCCATTAATTATACATTTAACCCCAAATTGTTTCGATACAATGTCCAATTTTACGTAAAGCTCTGTTTTGCAGTAATAGCACCTATTGCTTGGGTTTTTTAGGTAGCTTTCATTTTTTGCTTCTTCTGTGTTTATTATCAGATGCCTTGCGCCAATTTGTTTTGCAATATTTTTTGCCGCTTCCAGCTCTCTTCTTGATAAAGAGGGGCTGTCTGCTGTTACTGCAATGACATTATTTCCTAATACATCATATGCAACTTTAAGCAATAAAGAGCTGTCTATCCCGCCAGAAAATGCCACTATTGCGCTGCCCGCATCTTTGATTGCTTTTTTAAATTCATTGTATTTTTGACTTAATGAATTGTCCATTTTAAATTAAATTATTAATGGCAAATTTTTGTAAATTATTGAAATTCCAACAATAATTGCAAAAGCATTTGTTGACAGTCTTAAGCCCAGCTTTGCAATACTCGCTTTTTTTTGTTGTATAAATGGCAAGCCGATAACAAACACAATGACCATCATTCCAAGTATTGAACCAATGCCAAATATTAAAGTGAATAATAAACCGCTAAAGACGGAATTCAAAGTTGTCAAGACAAGAAGCACTAAAGCGCTGCTTCCGGCCAGACCATGGACTAAACCAACCAAAAATGGCTTTTTTAAATGATTATGGGAATGATTTTTTATATGCAGATGAAAATGTGCATGGGTTATTTTCCCGTGCCTGTGGTAGTGCATATGGAATCTGTTTTTTAAGATGCGCATTATTGCAAAAGAGCCTAATAAAATAAGCATAGCCCCGACAACAAACTCAAATGAAAGTTGTATTTTTTCCGGAACTGAAATTTTTAATAAAACTATGAAAATCCCTGCAACAAGAAGCATCAGTGAATGGCCGATTCCCCACATCAGGCTGTCCAGCATAACTTTTTTAAACTCTTTAGTTTGGCTAATCAAAGATGCGACAGCAGCTACGTGGTCTATTTCAAAAGCATGCTGGAAACCCAAAATGAACCCTAATGTTAATGGTGCAAGAGTTTCAATCATAATCAAAAATAATCTTTCTTCTTATATAAATATTACGTTTTTTATAAGTGTGTTACGAAAATATCCGAAAAAAATTTAAACTTCAAATTTAAATTTTTTAATAATATGGACAAAGTTGTGAGAACCGGCATCTCTTTTGAGCCCAAATTGCTGAAGCTGTTTGACAGATTCATAAAGGAAAAAGGATACACCAACAGGTCAGAGGCGATAAACGACATAGTGAGAGAGAAGCTTTTTCATAAGACTCGCAAGCATACCGTTGGCACTATTAAGGTGGTTTATGACCACAGGGCTGGGCATTACAGCAAGAATGTTTCAAATTTGCAGCATGATTATCATTGCCAAATTCTGTCTTCAATGCACACTTACCTTGACCACCATACCTGTTTGGAATTGATTGTTGTTAAGGGGAGAACTGACAGGGTTAAGAAATTACTGGAAAAAATCAAGAAAACTGAAGGGGTTAAAGATGCCGAGCTTATTTTGGAGAAATAACCGCAAATTTAATAAACAATTTTTGTTTCTATCAATTTAATGGTTAAATATAATCTGCTTGCGGGCAAAACAGTTATTGGTTTGGCTGAGAAAGTCAGCATAAGCCACGGCGGCGGCAAAAAGATAGTTATTGCAAAGATTGACACTGGCGCTACTAAAAGCTCAATAGACACAAGCTTTGCTGCGGAATTAAATCTAGGCCCTGTTATAAAATCTAAGCTTGTAAAGTCAGCACACGGCTCAAAGCTAAGGCCAATCATAGAAGCGAAAATCGAGCTTGCAGGCAAAAAAATCAAGTCGGAGTTCACCCTTGCGGACAGAGCACACATGAAATACAGAATTTTAATCGGGCAGAACATTTTAAAAGATGGGTTTTTGATTGATCCTAATAAATAAAAAATGAGAGCAGCTGTAATGTCTTTGGGAAGCAAAAGCTCGCTGATGGCAATTGAAGCCATGAAAAGCTATTTTGATTCCGTTGACAAAATTGACTTGAGGGATGTTGAGGTCAACCTTGGAGCTGGAAAGCTTGATGTTCTTTACGAGGGAAAGCAGCTGCCCCAGTACAGTTGCATATATGCGAGAGGGTCTTTCAGGTATTCCACATTGCTGAGGTTCGTGACAAGGACTTTGTACAGGTCATCTTACATGCCAATAAAGCCTGAAACATTCACTCTTGGACATGATAAATTATTGACTCACTTGGTGCTGCAGCATTTCAATATTCCAATGCCTGCAACTTACCTTGCATCATCAACAAGGGCTGCAAAGAAAGTTTTGAATGAAGTGAAATACCCGATTGTTTTGAAATTCCCGCACGGCACACAAGGCAAGGGAGTTATGTTTGCAGAAAGCTATGCAGCAGCCTCCTCAATGCTTGATGCCCTGATTGCCTTGAACCAGCCATTCTTGATTCAGGAGTACATAGAGACAGGCGGAGTTGATGTCAGGGCTTTTGTTGTTGGAGACAGTGTTGTTGCATCAATGAAGAGAAAAGCTGTCAGAGGGGAAATGAGGGCAAATATCCATGCAGGCGGAACAGGAGAAGCTTGCGTTCTTGACCAGAACACGAAAAGAATTGCAATTGATACAGCGATTTCAATCGGAGCAGAAATCTGCGCTGTTGACATGCTTGAAAGCCCGAAAGGTCCGCTGGTAATTGAGGCAAATTTATCGCCGGGATTGCAGGGAATAACAAAAGCAACAAGCATAAACATCGCTGACAAAATCGCAAAATATCTTTATGAAAAATCTGAAATTTTTTCTGCAAGGGATAGGGATGAGGCAACATTGAAAATATTTGAAGACTTGGGATTAAGCGGAGAGATAGCCCAGCAGATAATAACAAATTTGGATTTTAGGGCTTCTCGAATTCTCTTGCCGAAGATTGTGACAGACATTGCGCAGTTTGGTGAAAAAGATGAAGTTGTCTTGAAGGTGGAGAAAGGGAAGTTGGTTGTGGAGAAGATTTAGCGATGAGGAATTCACTTTTTTTCTCAAGCTTACCCTAAAAAGTTCTTGCTTATCAATGAATCTATTTAATAAATTTAATAACTCAAAATGGATTTCTCCTTCATTTATCATTCTAGCAAGTTCATTGTACTAGGCAAGGATACTCTGACAGACTTTAGTCTGTAGAGGAATTGCCTTGCTTAAATCGTAACTTTTTTCTGTCATGTTAAAAATGAAAGAGCGTGTAGCGAAATTTTGGCACGCTCAATCACACTTGATTTAGCGTTAGCTTTCGTTGCACGGAGCAACGAAAATGGAATACGCAAACATTGAACTGGAACATTACAACCATAAGGTTGGAATAAACTTCTGGCACTTGATATGACAAACCAAGTACCGCTATAAAATGTTTGCAAAGTTTGAATACAAAAATCTTGCGGAAGCTTGCATACGCAAAGCAGCTTCAAGGCATAGCATTAAAATACATATTATTCGTGTTATGCCCGACCATGTGCACACGCTTGTTACTTTACCTAAAGGTGTGGATGATGAAGATGCCATGCAACTTCTTAAAGGTGGTTCCGCCCACAGCTTCTTTAAAAATCATCCTGAAGCTCGTCTTAGATACCCTCAAGGACATCTTTGGAGCAGAGGAGGTTCTGCCGTTACTGTTGGCTATAACCAACTGAGTGATACAATTTTGTACATTTTTAACCAAGCTAAGCATCATGGTTTAGCTTGAAATTTCCGAAGCGGGATACTGCGGTGCTTTAGCCCGCAGAGGAGGTCATTTTTCACAACCTCCCATGCTATTTATCCTCCATCACCCATCTTACCCAATCCTCTTCCTCTTTGCCTTCTCAGGCTGCCCTAAATAGTTTTCATCTGAAATTATTGATTTCCCAATCCTCCTCTCAGCGTCTTTTCTTGCATTTCCTGCAACTTCTCCGCCTTCTTTTGCCGCATCTTCGCACTCATCAAATTCTTGCGCGTCTTTGCCTCTTGTTATTTCAGTAGTTACTCTTTCGCCAAGCATTGTAAAGATAAGCTCCAAGTCATTCATATGGTCCCTCAAATTTTCCTTTTTCAGCCCTTTGAGCTTTTGGTATTCGCTTGGAGTAAGTCCAAAGGTAGCTTTTGAAATCTCGGCTGTAAGGATTGCATACTCTTTATCCGTTTCAACTCCTCTTTTCTTCCATTCATCAGTAAGCTCATCTCTTATAGCAATGCCCCTGACTCTTTTTTCAATCCAGTCATCGGAGTAGCCTTTGGCTTTGTATATTTCTTTCATGCGTTTTTGGGCAAGCTCTGGATTCTCTATCTCTTGTACCCTGTCATAGCCTACTTGGGCTAACCATTGCTTGAAAGGCTCGGCTTTCGGAGAAGGAATTGATTGTATGACTCTGAATATTGATTTTACATTTGCGCAATCAGTTTCCCTTAATTTTCCATCTTCTGCAGGTAATTTCAAACGGTGACAATTTGTCACCACTTCACTCCCTTCATCCCTTAACCTTTGGCTTAATTTATTCCAGTATTTCCTTGCCGTTTGAAAGTCTTCCTGCTCTGTTAAAACAGCTATAATATCGATTACGGAAAACCACCATTCCTCATTATGCCATATTCTCCTTATTTTCTTTCCTTGAAAGACAACCAAAGCATTATCTTTGTTCATATTTTCACAGCCTCGCAATTTTCCCAGCATCAGTCAGCCTTAATCCTTCTTCTGTTGTAATCAAATCTTTGTCTTTAAGCTCGTCAATTGCCCTGTAAAGCATCGCTGTGGACAAATCAACTTTTTTAGAAAGCTCCGTAGGGTTTTCGTATTTGTCGTTTCCTATCGCTTCAAGAACTTTCTTTTCGCTTTCATTCAGCTTAAAGCTCAATCTTGGCAAATAAACAACAGAACTCTTGTCTTCTTCAGGATTGTAAGCAATTTTTTTGACTCTCTCATGTCTTGCATAAGCCGCAAATAACAATCCAATAGCTTTTGTCTTTCGGCCTGCAGTTATGTTTATGTAAATCCAATCATCCTTTGGCTGCAAATCAATGATTTCAACACATTTTGAAGCTATATTAACAATATCATATACATCTGTTTTAACGGCTTTCACATCAATAACTTTGCCTAAGGAATCTTCTATGAGCTTCAGGCTTTTCTCCTGCTCGCTGCTTGGCTCTTTGTCAACCAATAGAATTAAGCGGTCAGGTCCAAGCCTTGTAGTTGCCAGAATAACGGGCTCAGAACTGTATAGAGTAGCTATTAAAACCTTTTTGCCCAAAGATTTTTCACCCCCAGCGTCCATAAGTAGCGGCTCGTTTATATAATTTTCCATGCTAAAAGGAAAAGAACAACTGCTTTATATTTCTTTCTATTAAATAACAGAAATTATACTATATAATAGAAATATTTAAATACTAGTGGAAATTCCAAAACCAAATGTGGGTAAAATGAAAGTTTCAGAAAAACTAGCCATAATACGAATACAGGAAGGGGAATTAACAAGATTGTATGAACTAAGAGACAGCATCGCAAAGCAAAGCTTCAAGGAAACTGCAATAAGAACTGAAAAAGAGACAACAAAAGAAGTTGAGAAAAGGCAAAAGGAATTTTTGGAAAACAAAAAATCCAAAGTGGCAGAGTGCGACAAAAGAACAAGGCAGCTTACAAAGGATATTGTAGAGGTTAAAAACCTCATCAACAGGAAAAATGTTGAGACAGGAATTGATAAGAAGCTTGCTGAGATAAAGTATCTTAGGATAGAGCTGTCAAAGCTGATGAATTTGATAAAAAGAGGAAGGATTTTTGATTCATTTGACTCGGATGTTTTTGAGGAGCTTGGACTTGCTGTCAAGATAAAAGAGCTTGAAGAGCAGAAGCAAAAGCTTGACAATGAAATCCAAAAATCAAACTGGTCAACTGAAATATGATCCTATGTGCATCATAGGGTGCTGATTGGCTGCGCAACCGAGCTGATTTGATTCAGCTCTCAGACGCGGCTCAATGAAGAATGTCCCTGCATTGCAAATAAGCCATTAAAGGAGTTTGCGACTTGAACATCGGCATTAAAGATATTCGCTCTGTGAACTTATGCTTTTAAGGGGATTAACGCGCCATGCCTTGGCGTTAAAGATTATCGGCGCAGCCAATCATGCATTATCATAAATTCATTTTGACAAAATGATAAATACAGAAGGATTATTGCAATTTAACCAGCTGCTTAAAACATCTTCAATAAAAGAAAATGACAAAAGAGCTTTAAAATTTGCTATAGAATTCCTTGAAGGAAAGCATGATTTGAGATTGTCCAGCAGGAGCTTTCTTCTTACAGGCGAACCTGGTGTTGGAAAAACACACCTTGTAGAATGTTTTTTGAATATTTTTAATTTGCCCGTAATTTTTACTGGCTGCACACAAATTAAACACAATAGCTTGGTTGCCTGCAAGAGCTTAAAGGAAGTCTTGGAAAAAATTCAGAAACTTGAGCGGTTCATTGTCTTTATTGACGATTTAAGCTATGTCTTTAAATACAGCGAATATGAGGAAGTAAGTGCATTTGACAGGCAGGATTTCATGAAAGTTGCTGACACGATAAAGAACAGCGATAAAAAGGTTGTTTTCTTCTCGACCTCTAATTATGCCCAATCTCTTGATGAGTCAGTTTTGGACAGGATAGATGTGAAAATAGAGATGGACATTCCAATAGAGGAGACAAAACTGGCTTTTTTGAATGCCAAATATTCTGAATTCATGGAACCAAGACTTGTGAAACACCTTGCAAGGCATTCTCTTGGCTATAATTTCAGGGACTTGCCTGAAGTGATTAAAATTGCTTACAGGTGTGGGGAAGGAGGTATAACTATTAAAAATTTGAATAAATCAATTAAGGATTATGTTCCGACTTCTTTGAATAAATACCAAGTGCTCAATAATATAAAGATTAATTTTGGCAATGTAATAGGAAAGGTAAAAGTGAAAAGAGAGCTTTATAATGTGATTTTGTCTTTTAAGAAAAGAAAAATGGCTAAGAAACTTGGGCTTAAAAGGCATAATCTGCTCTTGTTTGACGGGCCAGTCGGAACTGGAAAGACTTTCATGGTCAAAGCGCTGGCTGGGGAGCTTAATTTTCCGGTAATCAATATAAAAACCAAACATTTCCTCTCTTACAGCAACTATAGAGTGATAGAGTCCTTGGGAAATTTTGCCAAAAGATTTGATAACTGCATAATATTTGTGGACGAGGCAGAGAAAATAATAGGAAGAGGTAGCTTTGATGAGGATTCACCTTCAGATGGCCAGCTAAATGAGATATTTGATGGGATTGACAGCATCGTCAATGCCTTGGTTATAGTGGCTGTCAACAACAGCTCGAGATTTGGCATGGGTTTCTGGGACAGGTTTGCCATGATTAAGTTTGAACTGCCTAATTTTGCTGAAAGGAGAGAATTCCTTAAATCAATGATAAGCAAAGCCGGGATTGAGGTTGAGCTTGGAGAAGTTGCAAGAATGACTGAAGGAATGTCTTTCAGGGATTTAGAGAAGCTCTGCAACAATATTTTTTATAAGATACTGCAAGGCAATGATATAAATATTTCAGCTTTCCATGATGCTGCCAGGAACTTGAAGATTATAGAGTCAGAAAGAGACATTTATGGCTAAATCAAAAACTCACTTCTTGCCACAATCGTCTGCTCTCTTTTGGGTCCGACAGAAACAATGGAAATAGGAACTTTAAGCAGCTCCTCAATCCTTCTCAAGTATTTCTTTGCGTTGTTAGGCAGTTTGTCATAAGATTTAATCTTTGTCAAGTCATCCCACCATCCGTCAAGCTCTTCATAAACCGGCTGGCAGTTTTGCAGGATTTTCATGTTTGTTGTGAAATCGCTTATTATCCCGCCTTTGTGCCTGTAAGCAACGCATATTTTCAGCTTATTGAGCGCCGTAAAAACATCAAGCTTCGTCAATGCAATTGAGTCGATGCCATTAACCATTACGGCGTATTTTCCAATCAATGCGTCAAACCATCCAACTCGCCTTTCCCTTCCAGTTGTTGCTCCAAATTCCTTGCCTGTTTTTTGTATTTTTTCACCAATCGCGCCTGTTATTTCTGTCGGAAAAGGGCCTAATCCGACTCTTGTATTGTACGCTTTGCAAACCCCGAGAACGCTGTGCACTTTTTTTGGCGATATGCCCAAGCCAGTGCACACTCCTCCAGCAATTGCGCTTGACGATGTAACAAAAGGGTAAGTTCCATGGTCTATGTCCAGCAAAGTCCCCTGAGCGCCTTCAAAAAGCATTTTTTTATTATTGTCCAAGGCTTTATTGATAACTAATGTTGTATCTCCAACATAATCTCTTAAAGCTGAAGCATATCCTTTATATTCCTGATAAAACTCCTCTTCACCAAACCTTTTCTTGAAAACAGCATCGTCCACAAACTCATAAAATTTCAGCCCGATTCTTGCCGCTTTGTCTGTATAGGCAGGGCCAATCCCTCTTGCTGTTGTGCCTATTTTGCCGCCGATTTTTTTATCTTCTTCAATGTGGCGAGGCAAGATGACATGGGCATTCTCGCTTATAACCAGATTATCGGGAGAAACTTTTTTTCCATTTTTTTCCAAAAATCCAATTTCTTGCAATAAAACCTTTGGGTCAACAACCAGCCCATTTCCAACTACGTTCAGCTTGTTTTTGTGCATCACACCGGAAGGGACTAAATGAAGCACAATCTTTTTGCCTTCAGCCTCTATTGTATGGCCAGCATTATTGCCTCCATTAAATCTTGCAACAAAATCTGCTTTCTCAGCCAGGAAATCTATGATTTTGCCTTTGCCTTCATCTCCCCATTCCATGCCTATAACAGCAATGTTTGAAGGGCCAAAACGCTTTGCCATAGTTAAATGGCAAATGGCGTTTTATTTAAAGGTTTTGGATTCATATTATGGTTCTCAAAAAGTTTATATGGTTTCTTATGTGACCAATTGGTGACCAAAAAGTTTATATAGTTGTAAATGTTACTATTATACATGACAAAATTGCTAAATAAAGTTAAACCAATTAATATAAATGAGGCTTATCAAAAAGCATTGCAATGGTTTTTCTCGTTTCCCAATGATGAAACAACCTTAAATAGGCTTTCAGAAAAATTGAGGATATCAAAAAATACAGCTAATCATGTTGTTATACGACTTTTAAAAGAAGGATTTTTAGTGAGTAAAATTATAGGTAAAGCTTGGCAGATAAAATGTGATCAAAAACACCATTATAATGATACAAGAAAAATAAGTTATAACCTAAGCATGATTTATGAATCAAACATAACTAAAGAAATAAATAAGGTAATAGACAACCCAAGAGCAATAATTTTATTTGGAAGCTATAGAAAAGGGGACGATACTGAAAATAGCGACATAGATTTGGCTGTTGAAGTATTAGATGACAAAGAAATTGAAATTTTAAAATTTGGAGTATTTCCGAGTTTTGGCTACAGGAAAAATGTTGTTGTAAACCTACATATATTTTCTAGAAATAAAATAGACTTAAATTTATTTGCGAACATAGCAAATGGAATAGTGCTTGAGGGATTTTTGGAGGCAAAGCCGTGACAATAAGGTATAAACGTCCAGATAAAAAGAATGCGCTAAGCATTATAGGCGCTGCAAAAAAAGACATGAAATTCACCCTTTCATTAACGCCTACAGAAGAGTCAGGAGCTACAATCGTTAGGAACATTTACGAATGTTTTAGAAGGTTAGGCGATGCGCTTTTGGTAGCAAGAGGAATAGAATCTAAAGACCATATCCTTCCTATAAATGAACTATTAAAGCTCAGAGTTTTAACCGACAGGCCAATAAGGCTCGTTGATAATTTGCGAAGGTTAAGACACAACATAAACTATTATGGGTATTCTCCAAAATTGATTGAGGTGGAAGATACAATTTCCTTGGCAAAAAGCTGCTTTGAGCCATTGCTAGACGCTGTTTTGAAAGAGATTGACAGATAATTTTATTTAAAGGTTGTGGAATATGTTCTCTTTTTATTTGTGCTGTAATACATACACACAGAATCCACTAAGTGGCTAAGACTCACACCCTACTAAAATTGCAAGTCCTACTTTTGGATTTGGGTCACCACCATAAACTACACCAACGACTGGCGGGACTCTTTGCATAGCTGCAAAATTAATTTTCCAGTTAAAATTTTCTAGATAATTTTTAAATTGTTCAGCTAATTGAAGTGATTCAGTTCCACATGTATAAAATATGTTTATCATTTTAGATTTATCCGATGGTAAATTCTTCTTTAGATCTGAAATATCTAAATCAGTTAATACTCTATCGGGTTTTTCAGAATTGATTATTGTTGTAGGATTTGTTGAATATTTATTATCCACCAAATCATTATCTAGGGTTACACTTGGGCTTTTATCACCGTAATAAAAGTTGATAAAAAATGTTACCAAAACACCCACTGCCGCTACAAAAACCCCCATTTTAGTCCAATTAACACTTTTCTTACCCATTTATACATACCACATAATTATCAATACTTAAAGTTTTCTCTCTTATCTCTTATGTCTTTAGAAAGAGTCAGGGCCAACAACTATCCCCACGCAGTTTTTCTTTATTTTTTATTTTATTGGTTTTCAAAAATCATGAAGTTTTAAGCGGGTTTATGGGATTAATAGATTCCTTCTATATTGAAGATAAATGTTATTTTTCCATCATGGTAGTAAACTTTAAATACAACAAACCCTATCCTATGATATGGCGCAACCAAAATACAAGATTGCAACAATAGGCTCTCATTCTGGTTTGCAGATATTCAAAGGAGCGCATGATGAAGGCTTCCAGACAATTGCCGTGTGCAAAAAGGGCTCTGAAAAGCCATATAAGATGTTTAATTCTGCAGATGAGATAATCATAGTTGATTCTTATGCAAATTTTCCCAAAATACAAGACTTGCTTATTAAGAAAAATGCAATAATAGTCCCTCATGGCTCATTTGTAACTTATATGGGCTATCAAGAAGTTGAAAAGCTCAAAGTGCTTTATTACGGCAACAAAAAGATTCTGAAGTGGGAGTCAGACAGATACTTGGAAAGGCAATGGCTCAAGAATGCCGGCTTGAAAGTGCCATTGTTGTTTGACAGGCCAAAAGACATAGACAGGCTTGTGATTGTGAAATTCATGGGCGCTGAAGGCGGCAAGGGCTATTTCTTGGCAAAGGACGAGAAAGACTTCAACAAAAAAATCAAGCCTTACAAGCTGAGGAAATACATCATACAAGAATACATAATCGGAGTTCCATTGTTTATACATTACTTTTACTCTTCGCTTACAAATGAGATTGAGATAATGGGATGCGACATAAGGTACGAAAGCAATGTTGATTCTTTGGGAAGAATATCTGCAAGGGACCAGGTTGCCTTGCCGAAAATAGACCCAAGCTATGTAATTGTTGGCAACATTCCCGTTGTTGTTAGGGAATCATTTCTGCCTAGGCTGATTGAGATGGGAGAGAATGTTGTAAAGACTTCAAAAAAATTGGCTCCGCCGGGCTTGTTTGGCCCATTCTGCCTGGAAACAATTTTAACCCCAGAAGAAGAAATATTTGTTTTTGAGATTTCGGCAAGGATAGTTGCTGGCACCAACCCGTTTATTGAAGGCTCTCCTTATACATGGCTCAAGTACAACATTCCGATGTCAACAGGAAGAAGGATTGCAATTGAGATTAAGAATGCTATAAAGATGAATCAGATGAAAAAGGTGTTGGGGTAAAATGACAAACAAAATTGAAGCTAAAGAGACATCAGTTGGAGAGTTATTTAGTGAAAATTTTATTTTCAATATACCAATATATCAAAGACCGTTTAGTTGGAAATCTGATAATTTTGATCAGTTATTCCAAGATATAATTGATACTATGGATAACAAAGAAGAACAATATTTCTTAGGCTCAATAATACTTCAAGAAACTGGAAAGAATAAATACGACTTAATTGATGGTCAGCAAAGATTGACTGCAATAGCAATTTTAATGGCGGTAATTAGGGACTTTACTAATAATGAAAATTTAAAAAGGAAGATTAATGGATATATATACCAAGAAGAAGATGTTTATAAAGGACTTCCAGCAGTTATGCGAATAACACCATGGGACGAATTAAATGACTTATTTCAAAAGTATTTATTTACTGATGGAGGAACAAAACTTTTTTTAAGTAATTTTTTAAGTAAAAAAATCAGGTATAAAGATACTCAAGACCCGAAATATCATATTTATGAAGCGATAGACACTTTCAATAATAAATTATCAAAAATCAATGAACTAGAACAACTTGTTAAAGATATTTTGAATAGAGTCTATGTAGTTTGTATAAAAGCATCAAGTCTGACCTCTGCATTTAGGTTATTTATTGTATTAAACTCGAGAGGTTTGCCATTGAACACCTCCGACCTTTTAAAAAGTGAAAATTTAGGTGCTATCGAAAATAATTCCAAAAGAGACGAGTATGCAAAAATATGGAAAACTATTGAAGATGAATTAGGTAGGGAAGATTTAGAGAATATTATTGTAGACATAATGACGATAAAAACAAAAGAAAAAGCAAAATTGAGCATATATGAAGAATATAAAAAAATCTTTGATAAAAAATTACTTGAAAAAGGAGTTAAATTTATTGACTACTTAAAAGATATATCTAATATTTATAACGATAAGGTAATTGATGGTGAAGTTAATTTAAAATATCCTGAGCACAAAAATAAATATAAAATTTTAATTAATCTAATGTTTGATTTTATTCCATTTTCTGATTGGATTCCCCCTTTGCTTGCCTTTCATCATAAATTTGGGTCAGATGATTTTCTTTTAGAATTTATTATAAAATTGGAAAAAAAAGTTATAATTGAGTGGGCAGCGGGATTCTCTTCTACTGAAAGACTAACAAGTTTAAACAAATTAATAAAATTAATTGAAGCAAGTAATAGTGAAAAGCAAGTTGTGGATAATTTATTAATTTATAAAGGGGAAGAGGACTCTAGAGGAAAAAAAGCCAGAATCGTAAATTTTGATAATAAAGAAGAAATTGAAAAGATTCTAATAAGTAAGTTAGACGATTATCAATTTTACAATCTTTATGGTGGCGATTTTGCCCGGTATATCTTATTGAGGATAGATATGGAATTGTGGGATTTAGAAAACTTTCCCGGCTATCCCGGTACTATAACTATAGAGCATATACTGCCCCAGAGTCCTCCAAATAATAGTGAATGGGTAGAGATTTTCACTGAAGAAGAAAGAAACGACTGGACAAATAAACTCGGCAATCTTGTTTTATTAAGTGGACGAAAAAATTCCAAAGCTCAGAATAGTGATTTTGAAAAAAAGAAATTAGTCTATTTTAACAAAAAAAGTACACCTTTTAAGATTACACAAGATATAGAAAAATACAATGTTTGGAATATCAAAAATCTAAAAGAAAGACATCAATTACTTATCAATACTATCAAAGAAGTTATAATAAATGAAGTTTAAATTTAACAATAAAAATTTAAAATATGTGCGTATTGGAAATCAAAAAACAAAAGAAATAAGAAAGTCACTCAAGCATATAGAGACTGCCCTCCCAGACAATAGATGAATTAGCTTTACGATATATAAATGTTTTTAAAAATGATAACCCAAAAGCAAATCTCAAAATATTAAATCATTCAAAGAACAAGAACAATAACCGATACTTTTAAATATCAGTTGATAATTTATATTATCAAATGAAAACTTATAATATCAAAGAAAGAATAAAAGAATTTTTTTTTATGAATCCGACAGCCAAATTAAGGGTTAGGCAAATGGAAAGAGAGCTAAAACTGCCCCTGCCGTCTGTCATAAGATACTGCAGGGAACTGGAAAAAGAAGGGAGTTTAAGGAAAGAGTCGGTTTCAGGAGTTTCCGCATATTCGGCGGACAGGTCTTCAAGGAAATTTTTAATTGAAAAAAGATTGTTTAACATCAAGATGATATTCGAATCTGGCTTGGCGGATTATATTGCAGAAGAGCATTTTAACCCGGTAATCGTGCTTTTTGGCTCATATTCAAAAGGCGAGGACATCGAAGGCAGTGATATTGACTTGTATGTGGAAACACCAAAAAAGCAGGATTTTAAGCTGGAAAAGTTTGAGAAAATCCTCAAGCGGAAGATACAGATTTTCAATTATAAAAGCATCAAGGATGTTCAAAATCCTCATTTAGCGAACAATATAATAAACGGAATAACTATCAATAATTTTTTGGAGGCATTAAATTGAAAGAGTCTTCATGGGATGAATGCTTGAATTACAGCAGCGCAATTAAAATTACTCCTGATAAAGAAAAAGCGGCATCTTTAGTTGAAACAGCACATGATAGAATCAAATTTTCCTTAAAAAAATTGAGCGAAAAAAATGCCAATTATGTTTTTGAGGGATACTATTCCTCTATTTTGGAGATGGTTCATGCAATAGTAATTTTAGATGGCTATAAGGTCAATAACCATATTTGTCTAGGATATTACCTCAGGGACGTATTGAAAAATGATGATATGTTTAGATTATTTGACGACTGCAGATACAAACGAAATTCTTTGGTTTATTATGGCAAGAGAATGGATTTTAAGACAGCGAAAGATGCAATAGAAAAAGCCAAAAGACTGATGAACAAATTGAAGAATATCATTTATG
>JACPTC010000043.1 GCA_016192985.1 Candidatus Woesearchaeota archaeon
GTGTCAGCAAATTAAAATCCGGCTACATCAGACCAATTATATTCTATGGATATGGGAAATTGGGATTGCATGCTGAAGACAACGAAGTGCACTCAATAATAGCTGTGCTTCCATGGGGAAGATATCTTGGCAACGAGGCAGTAAAGATTATGATATCTTCCTACATAAGGCCACATCCAAAATCCTTGCCTATGAATGCAAAGCTTTCTGGATATTATGTAAATTCCGTTTTTGCGGTCTTGGAAGCAAAAAAGCACGGCTATGACGAAGCGCTTTTGCTGGACTACAAGGGGAATATTGCTGAAGGCCCTGGAGAGAATTTTTTCATCGTCAAAAATGGAGTTATATTCACCCCTCCTTTAGGAAATATATTGCCGGGCATAACAAGGGCAAGCATTATCAGAATTGCAAGGGAAAGCGGCATAAAGGTCAGTGAAAAGAATTTTAAGGTGGAAGAAACAAAAAAAGCTGATGAAGCATTCTTTACAGGAACTGCTGCTGAAATCACACCAATAAACCAAATAGACAAAACCATGATTGGGGATGGCAAAGTAGGCACTGTTACCTCAAAGCTCAAGGACATATTCTACAACATTGTTACAGGAAAAAATAAGGATTACGAAGAATGGGTGGACTACATCTGAAAAAATCCGAAATCTTTATATATTATTATTCTTCATTTAATTTTTTAGGGTGGATTTATTATACTATTAAGAATATCTATTAAAAAAGAGGTTGATAGGAATGGCTGAGGATGAAAGTTTTAAGGATATTTCTGAGTTTAAGAAAGAATTGGAAGGCATGAAAGGCAAAAAGGACCTTTCCTTGAGGGAGCTTCATGATGCTGTTCAGAAACTTATTCAGACAATGGCTGACATGCTTGAAGTTTTTGGTGCAGCGGCTGAGCAAATGCAGCTGGAAGAGAAATCCTATGACTCAGAATCAAAAAAACATGAGATGATAATATCAAAGCTTGATAAGATTATTGAGCAGAATAAGACCATTGCAGAAGGCATGGTTGCGATTGTTGAAATGGTGAAAGAAAAATTAGTGCCTGCCAAGGAAGAGCCGGAAGGGCCAAAGCCAAGGGAAGAATCGCTGTTTAAGCCAAGGCCTGAGCAAAGACCGCTGATAAGGCCGCAGCAGGATTGGCAGCCAAAGCCAGAGCCTATGCAGAGAACCCAGCCGATTTTGCAGCCGCCACAATTTGCACAGCCTATTGCAATGCCAACACCTATGCCCAATCCCATGCCGAGTCCTGACTTTGGGATGCAGCTTCCGCCAATGGAGCCAGCGCCTGCACCTGACTTGGAATTGGAAGCGCCAGATTTTGGATTAGACGAAGAGCCAAAGAAAAAAGGGCTATTTGGAATGTTCAAAAAATAACTGACAAAAATTTTTCATCTTGAGGATGAAAAATTTTTCAAAAGTAAAACATAGGGAAAAAATTTCATTTCAAAAATGAAATTTTTTATAATAATTAAGTAAAGATGGAACGTATACAAAACACTAAATCTCTCAGGCATTTTGTAAAGCATCTTTTTCTTACAGGTAGGGTGTATACCGAAAGAAAAAGGGCAAAAATAGACGTTGACGCTCAGTTGCAAAGGATGAGGAAATCAATAATAAGGATGAATTTAAGCTACAGCGATGTTGACAGGCTAAAGCAGAAAATTGACAATCTGATGAACTGGGAGCGCAGGTATGCAAAATTTTTTAAAGTTCCTGACGAGGAAACTATTGAGCTAAGAAAGCGAATAAACGCTCTTGAGCAGGAATTGCATAATGAGAAAGAAGAAAAATACAAAATAACATCTGAAAACAATGAGAAAATAGCGCAACTTACAGAGTCTTTAAGCGGCCTGAAATCCAAGACAAATTACCTGCTTATGGAAAGGGCAAAAAGGCAACAGAGGCTGAAAGCTTTGGAAAACAAGATTAGGGAAAAAGTGGATTTGAGCAAATACTATGATTTTTGATTTTTATAAGTCCCTTGCCATGATTGTATTTCTTGAGTTTTGCCTTGCTCTTTTGCATGCTTCTTCTATAACTTTTTTTGTTTTTTCCTCTAAGGCTGTGTAGAATTCCTCTGAAACACTTAATGGCTTATTCTCAATTTTTGCCAATTCCTTGACTTGCGATTTTACTATAACAGATTTGGTCATTTGGATTTTTACGGGGATTAACTTTTATTTAAGTTTGTCGAAATTTTCAAGCAAAACTGCGGCGAGACCGGTTGGATGTCTTTGTATTGCATAAATTAAGAAATGGTGAAATTCGTGAATAAGCAAAGGAAGGTAGGGAGGTATATCACTACTAGCAAGGTCTTTGGATACTTCGTCAATTACAACAGATTCCGGTAAGACAATTAATGGTGCTGTCACAAATCGTGACGTACCTTTCAATTCTAATCTCCCTTCACTACTTACCTTTACTTTAGTTGAATCCGGCTCAATCCAAATTATGTATGTGACTCCATCTTCCCTTTCACTTACTAACTGTCCAGAACTCAATATTCTGTCAAGGTCTGATACTTGATCTGTCCTGATTTTAGATACTTTATATTGTTGATAAGATTGTAAAAAGTTCAATGCCACAGCATTAGGAAAAGAGAAGTACCTATACCATTCCTTTACAGTGTCCACAAATTCTTTCCAGGTTTTTCCGCGCAGTATCCTTTTAGTTTCATTTGTCCATTCAGTTTGATCTTGACCGATCCTTCTTTGAGATTCTAATTTTTTTAGATGAGCCATCCACGGATTAGAATTGTATCCTATTTCAGAAAGAACCCTCTTATCAAGTTCCTGAGCAAAGCATTCATCAATTTGCCTAATACAACCTGCATTAAATCTAGCTGCGTATCCATCAGCACTAATTGGGTTGTCATCTTTTGATCGAAAGCTGATAGGTGTAGCCCCTTTTTCGAAAGCCACATATAGGCGTGGAGAAACTAAATTTATAACTACATCAAGATTTTTGTTCAGAACTCTTCTGTATGCTTGCTCAAGTTTTTGCCCATCTCTTTCAAGAGCATCTTTAAATCCATCTTGTCTTTGGTATTGGAACATAACATTACAAAAATTGTTTGATTTAAAAATGTTACTAATAAGTAACTACAAATTTAATCATGCGTGTACCAAAACATTAATTTATTTTTTTCTTTTTTATCCAGCCTGCAAAACCCAAACCTTGCAAACTGCACTGTATCATTAATTTGCAAATCTTCTACCATGGGCTCAGCCAGCCCTTTTTTAATATTTTTGTCAGGCATAAGAATTTCAACTTTGACAAGGCCGCTCTGGACAGGGAGCCAGTGTATTATTTTATCTCCGTGCTTCTTGTATTTTTCATATTCTTTTGAATCAAAAACAAATTTATTTTTAATTTTCTTAAAATTCAGGCAATCCATCAGCCTTATTAACTTTCCTTCCCTAAATTCTTTGAAATCTTTTTCAGCCACATAAAATCTGTCTTTTGTCTTGAATATTCTCGAGCCCCTTTCCTTAAATTCCGGATGCAATTTCAGCTCCGCTTCCTGCTCAGGAGCATTATCAATCTTGATTTCTTTTGGGTTTTCAACAAAAAAATATCGGCTGCATTTTGAGTCGAGAAGCCTTCTGTTGTGGACTATCAAGTCATCCCATGTCAGCACGGACTCTGTCTTTGTCAGTCCAGTCGATAGCACGAATTCCTTTATTGCCTCAGGCAGGAAGCCCCTTCTTCTTAAAGCCACCAAGGTTGTCAATGAAGGGTCGTCCCATCCAATCAGCTCTTTTTTATGGACTTTTTCCCTTATAATCCTGCCAGAGCTTTCAACACCTTCAAGGTTAAACCTTGCAAACTCGTATATTCTAGTTTCCCTAAAGCCGGCTAAAGTTTGTATAAGCCTTTGCAGCTCATTTCTAAGCTCAAATTCCTTGCTTCTCAAGCGATGTGTTACGCATTCAATGCCGTCCATTATTGCACTTTCAAAATCATAATTTGGCCATACTCTGTACTTGCTCTTCTTCCTTGGATGAGCTTCATCTATGATTCTGAACACAACAGGGTCCCTAAGTGCAGTGTTAGGGCTTTGCATATGCCCCTTTAGCCTTAAAACATATTTGCCTGCCTTGCTTGCCTTTACCTTGAACATCTGCCGCCATAGATCAATGTTTTTATCTGGATGCTGGTAGCGATGCTCGCATTCCACTCCATTTCTCCTGTTTTCCTTTATCTTGTCATGTGCACATGAGCATACATACGCATGATTCTCTTTTATTATCTTTTCAGCATACTTATAGAATTCTTCCATATAGTCAGATGCGTATTCCGTTTTGTCGGGATTTATGCCCAGCCATTGGTAGTTGTCAATGTGGATATCATAAAATTCCTGCTCTGCAAGCTCAGGATTGGTGTCCTCAAACCTAAGATAGAAAGTTCCATTGTACCTTTTTGCCAGCTCATAATTTACAATGATTGCTTTTGCATGCCCTATATGTGGATACTTGCTTGGCTCAGGGGGGAACGCTGTCACAACTTTCTGGCCTTCCCTTATGCCAAGAAATGCAAAGAGGTCTTTTTCCTTAGCCACTTCTTTATTGACAAGCATATCGGGAGCCAATTCCTGAAGCTTTTTCTCCTGCTTTTCCAATCCAAGCTTATTGATTTCATCTATCACCTTTGCAGTTTCCTTGCCTATTTCCTTTGCTTTGTCCTTTAAGTCAGGGTTTTCAGCAAGGACTTTGCCAATAACCGCTCCGATATTCGCCTTGCCTTTATATCTAACAGCATTCTGCAAAGCGTATTTCGTTATCATTGCCTTAATGCCGATGTCCATATTTTTAGGTAAAATAGAAAGTTATTTAAATAACTTATTCTAAAAAATTAGATACACAAAGACTAAAGGGTTGTTTTTGGTTTTCCACAACCTTTTAGGAAAAGCTTGACCAAAAGTATGCAATGTGGTATTTTCAATGCCACGTAACGATGGCAAGCAAATCTTTATTGGGGTAATTATGAAAAGAAAAACTTCTACAATTCCAAAAGCGTCTGTTGCAAGAATGCTTATGAAAGCTGGCGCAAAGAGGGTGTCAGCTGATGGGGCTGATGCCTTTAGAGACGCGCTTACAGACATCGCTCTTAAGATTTCTAAAAAGGCAGCAGACATTGCAAAGCACGCAGGAAGGAAGACAGTGCATGAAGAAGATATCAAGCTGGCTGCTAAGTGATTTTATTTTCCTTAAAAATTTGAGAAACTATTTTAAACTCTTATCTTTCTCATCAGTTTGATGGGCCGGTAGTTAAATCTGGCAACCGCAAAATCAGTTGACGCTCGCAAACGAGCCGGTTGGATAATATAATGCGCCCTTGGCTAGGGTGATTAAATGCAATAAACATTTAACCCTCAAGGCTCCGGGTTCAAATTGCCGCAAGCGAGCATGCTTGCGCATGCATCTCCCGGCCGGTCCATTTTTGTTTAATATAAAAATGGTAAAAGATAAAGCATTGATTGTTTTTCAGGATAAGAATATTCGGAGAATTTGGTATAATAAAGAATGGTTTTTTTCTATCGTTGATATTGTTGCAGTCCTTACTGACAGCCCTACCCCTAGGCAGTATTGGGGCAAGGTTAAAGATAGGGAGTTTATTGCGCTTGAACTGTCCCCAATTTGGGTACAGTTGAAATTGCCTGCAGAGGATGGCAAACTGAGGTATACGGATTGTGTAAACACAAAAAACGCATTCAGGCTTATACAATCAATCCCATCCCAAAAGGCAGAGCCATTTAAGCAATGGTTAGCTAAAGTGGGTTATGAACGAATACAGGAAATAGAGAACCCGGAGCTTGCTCAGGACAGGGTTAAGGAGTATTACGAGCTAAAAGGCTATCCTAAAGACTGGATTGACAAGAGATTAAGGGGTATTGCCATAAGGCAGGATTTAACGGATGAATGGAAAGGCAGGGGAATTAAAGAGCAGGGAGATTTTGCCATCCTTACAAATGAAATCTCAAAAGCTGCTTTTAACAAGACTGTTCAGGAATATATGCAATTCAAGGGATTGAAGAAAAAGAGCCAGAATTTAAGAGACCACATGACTGACTGGGAATTGATTCTTACTATGGTGGGTGAAAAAGCAACCACTGACATAACCATATCTAAGGATTCTGAAGGTTTTGAAGAATGCAAAGAATCAGCAGTAGAAGGAGGTACTATTGCAAAAAACACAAGAAAAGAGTTAGAGCAAAAAACAGGCAAGTCTATTATCTCAAAAGAGAATTACCTGCATTTAACACAAAAGAAAAAACAAAGACAATTGCCACAGGAAAAATAGAATGGTTCCTCTTGCACAAACACTAGAAGGAGGCGACGGGCTTCATCCCACAGATAAATCAGTGGGTATTCGCCCTACGATTTTATAAAATCAATAAAAATGACCTTTAAACTCATCTACACCGCAGACCTGCACGGCAATGAAGAACTCTACAAGAGACTGCTGAAAAAAGCAGAAGATGAGGAATGCAATGCTGTCGTTATCGGTGGCGATTTATGTGGAAGAGAAGGCAATACTATTAGAGAAAAAATTGATAATCAAAAAATTTTTCTTGAAAATTTTTTAATCCAGATATTTAAGCAATTTAAACAAAAAAATAAAAACAAAGAGATATACCTAATCATGGGTAATGATGACTTCCGCATTAATCTTAAAATATTGGAAAATTCCGACAAAGTAGGAATTTTCAAGTCAATCCATAAAAAATCTATAAAACTAAATAAAAACTTCGGCATTGCCGGCTACAGCTTTGTGAACCCAACACCTTTCAGGTTGAAAGACTGGGAAAAGCCGGATTTCAGAGGAGATAAAATGCCGGCACAACTATTCTTAGAAGAAATAAGAAGCATTGAAATGGAAGAAGGGACGATAGAAGAGGATTTAAAAAATATTAAAAGAATGTCAAATCCAAAAAAGACAGTTTATATTATGCATGCACCGCCATACAACACAAAGCTGGACATAATAATGACAGGAACACATGTTGGAAGCAAATCCATAAGGCAGTTTATAGAGAATGAACAGCCTTTGCTTGCATTGCACGGCCACATTCATGAAAGCCCAAAGATGAGCGGCTCTTGGCAGGACAAAATCAGCAGCACAATTTGCATCAATGTTGGAAGCAGCTACCCGGAAGATAAATTGAATTGCGTTATTATCGATATTGAAAATTTGAATAATATCAAATATTTTGAATTATAAATGAAAATATCTGCAAAAAGTTTCATGCAAAACATGAAACTTTTTGAGTTTAAGATGATAGGCATAATCTCAGACACGCATGAAAATGAGGAAGCGATTAAGAAGGCAGTTAAAATATTCAAAGATAAGAACCCTGCTTTTGTTGTGCATTGCGGCGACATAATAAGCCCGCCGATACTTGAGCATTTTAATGGCTTAAAGATGAAATTTGTTTTCGGCAATAATGATGGCGAGAAAAATGGGCTGAATGCAAAAGCAATGGAATTGGGCTATGAGGAAATAACCGACGAAAAGAAATTTGAATACAATGGCAAAAAACTCTATGCTTATCATGGGACAAGCAAGGAAAAGCTTAATGCCGCAATCAAAAGTAATAAATATGATTACATTTTGACAGGCCATACCCATATAAAAAGAGACGAAATGATAGGCAAAACAAGAGTTATAAATCCAGGAGCTTTATTCAGGATTTATCCTTACACAATTGCGCTCCTTGATATAGAGAATGACAAGCTTGAGTTTGTCAAGGTATGACAATGGAAGACTGCGTATTCTGCAAGATTATCGGCGGGAAGATACCTTCTGCAAAGATATATGAAGATGAAAAAGTGATAAGCTTTTTGGATATAATGCCTGCCAACAAAGGACATTGCCTTGTCGTGCCGAAAATTCATGCACAAACTTTAGTTGAAATGGGCGATGAAGACTTAAGCGCTGCAATCAAGGCAACCAAGAAAGTCGCAAGAGCATTGTCTTTAAGCTTCGGAAATGGCAGCTTCAATATTGTAATGAACAACGGCAAGGAAGCGGGTCAATTGGTTAATCATGCACATATTCATCTCATTCCAAGATTCCAGAAAGACCGATTAAGGATTAAATGGAGCCATCTTAAGTATGAAGGCGACGAAATCAAAGATTACGCAGAGAAGATCAAAAAATTTATTTGATTTGATAGCAATATTTTTAAAACAATATCCTATTCTTTTAGTTTAATGCCGCTGTAGCTCAGCCTGGTTAGAGCGCTACGCTCATATCTTATGAGCTCTGATCCGAAGGGAGATGACTAACAAAATCTAACTGGGTTACGTAGAGGTCGTGGATTCAAGTTCCGCCAGCGGCATTTTTTAATAAAGGATAATTCCAGAATGCCGGTTGATTCTTAGGTACAGGGCAAAAAGAAATAAAGTTCCAGTTATAATGGACGAGGTAAGAACTTTTGTAGAAGTTATGGCCGTTGTAAAAGAAGGAGATTACAGAGATAGGGGGACTACAATGACAGATGATATCGTTGCAATGGCTGAGCAAAAGCAACTTTATCTTGTACAATTTTGCCAAAGAGAAGCTATACGAATCAAGCTTTAAATCCACAACCAAAACCTTTTTAATAATCTAAAAATATCTCTTTTTTTGGTGGTTTTGATGGAAATGAATATACAAAATCTCAAATTAAAAATAGGCGATAAGGCGCCTGACTTTAGATTGCCAGGAGCTGATGGCAAGATGTATTCTTTAAATAATTTCAAAGGGAAAAAAGCGCTTGTCATTATTTTTATGTGCAACCACTGCCCTTATGTTCAAGGTTCTCTTGAAAGAATCAAGGCAATACAAAATGAATTCGGTATAAAAAGCGTGCAAGTTGTTGGAATAAATTCTAATGATGAGATCAATTACCCCGATGACAGCTTTGAAAAAATGATAGAAATCAATAAAGAGAAGAGATTAAACTTTCCTTATTTGAGGGACGAAAATCAAGCTGTTGCTTCTGCTTATGGGGCGCAATGCACTCCAGAATGCTTTGTTTTTGATGAGAAGAGGGCATTAAAGTACCATGGAAGAATAGACAACTCCCCAAAAGAGCCAAGTGCAGTGCAGACAACTGACTTGAGAAATGCAATTGAGGCATTAATCCACAACAAAAAAATCGTTGTTGAACTAACTCCTGCGATTGGATGTTCGATTAAGTGGAAATGACTATTTTTCCAAATTCTTTAAGCACTCCTCATAATTATACTTCAAAGCTTGATTAGTTGGGTGCTTCTTCAATTGCCCATCAAGTATTTTCTTCGCCTTCTCCAATTTCCCCATTGCCATATAAACAACAGCAAGATTGTTTGCAGGAGAAGGATTATCTGGGTTGTGCTTAATGCTTTTTTTAAAATATTCAATGGCTCTATTTTTGTCATTCATCTGCAGATATATTTTTGCAATCTCGGAAAAAACAAGTTTGTAATTTGGATTTATTTTTGCTGTTTTTTCAAAATATTTTAACGCATTTCCTAAATCATTTATGCCAAGATACATTCTTCCTGCCTGATAGTTATAGCGCGGATTTTTCGGCTCTTCCTCAAGCTGCTTTAAAATTATTGCAGAATACTGCTCGGTCTTTTCTTTTATTGCACTTTCATTTTTTACAGAGCCGAAATGATGTAGTATAATGTTGGTTTTTTTGCATTTCAGATTTTTTTCACTTATAGAATCTTCCACCAGCTCGTGGACCTTGTGCCTGAAAGAAATAGACAATTTGTTTTTGAATAATCTGACTAAATGGTTGCCGATATAAAATTTATAATCATTAACTAGCTCAAAATCAGAGTCGTTTTTCACAGCGCCTTCAAAAAAATTATTTATGTAAGACCTCTGCTCTAGCTGGAATCCAGCAACATTTTCTTCGCAATTTTCAATTTCATTTCTTATTTTTGCCAAATCCTTCATTTCAATTATCTCATCAGCATCGAGCACAAGTATCCAATCTTTTGTTGCGTGCTTCAGGCTTTCATTCCTTGCAGCAGAGAAGTCATCATTCCATCTAAAATCAAAAAATTTTCCCGTCAGTTGTGAGCGAGTTCGCGACGAGCTCACTCGCATCTCACTGGAAAATTTTTTGCAAAAATCATTTGCTATTTCTTTTGTCCTGTCTGCGCTGCCTGTGTCAACTATAATAATTTCATCAACAATGCCTTTTACAGAATTTAGGCACTGCTCTATATATTTCTCTTCGTTTTTTGCTATCATGCATAGCGAGATTGTTTGTGGCATTTTATTTGGCTTATTCATACAAGATTTAAACGCCAAGGCCCGGATTTGAATTTCCCAACCTGGGGCTTGTCCCCTGAATTTTGGCTAAGGTTTTTGCTTGCCAAAAAGGTTACCGGGAAGTCCTTGCGGACAGCAGTTCTCTTGGATAATTCGAGACTGCCGCATTAGCCGGATTCTGCCACCTTGGCAAAAATAAAAGAAAGTTTTATGGTTTATAAAGTTGATGTTATAATCTTTTGGAATAGATCAGGTTTTGGCAAAGGTTATTTGACCTGATATTGTAGTTGTAATTCAAGAATATTCGGGCAACGTCAAACCACAACCTATATAAATAGACTTTCATTTCTTGGATTTACCTGTGATTGATGAGGCTGGAAATTCCGGCTGAGTGAGGTAAGCAATTCTATTTGTCTTATCCTCAAATTCGTTGGATTGAGCAGTGAGATGGTGGGCGGGGTTCGACGAGCTCGCCTCGCATGTCACACAAAATCCAACTTAATTAAGGCATCAACGGACTTTGCCGTTGGAGGGTTAAAAATGGTATTTGAAGCGCCAAAGGATTTGGTAGACAAGGTTTATGAGGCTATAGAAGTAGCCAAAGCTACGGGAAAAATAAGAAAAGGCACAAACGAAATAACAAAGGTTATTGAAAAAGGAACCGCAAAATTTGTGGCAATAGCCAAAGACGTAAATCCGCCGGAAATAACAATGCACATTCCGCTTCTTGCAGAGGAGAAAGGAGTGCCATGCGTTCAGGTGCCGAGCAAAGAGGAGCTTGGAGCAGCTGCCGGCATTGACGTTCCGACTGGAAGCGTGGCAATTGTCCAGGAAGGGGAATCAAAGCAGCTAATTAAAGAGATAACTGATAGAATGAATAAGTAAAAATGGCTAGAGAAGACCCAACAAAACACTTAAAAGAACCGCCTCGCGGACAAGCCAAGAAAGATGGTCAGCGCCAGCAGCAGCAGGAGCAGGTAAAAGGGGCTGTTAACTTTTCGCCTGCAACACCTGCGAAAGTTGAAGAGATTATCGGCAGGACAGGCGCCAGGGGTGAAGCGATTCAAGTAAGGTGCAGAGTTTTGGAAGGCAGGGACAAAAACAAGATATTAAGAAGAAATATAAAAGGTCCCATCCAGCTTGGCGATGTTCTAATGCTTAGGGAAACGGAATTCGAAGCGAGCCAGCTGACAAAAGGCGGAAGGGGCTCTGGGTAAACATTTTATATTAAATAACAAACTAAAATAAAATGGCAAAATGCACTTTTTGCGGCAATAACATTGAAAAGGGAACTGGAAAAATTTATGTTCAGAAAGACGCAAAAATTTTATACTTCTGCTCAACAAAGTGCGAAAAAAACCATATAAAGCTAAAAAGGAAATTTCTTGAGACAAGATGGAGCAAAAGGTTTAAGAGGGAAAAGCAAGAGGGCGTAGAATGATTGAGAGAAGCCTTGTTATTATTAAGCCTGACGGCGTTGAACGAGGCCTTGTCGGGGAGATAATCAAGAGATTTGAAAACGTAGGACTAAAGATAGTTGGCATTAAAATGATGTGGATTGACAAGAGATTTGCAGAACAGCACTATAGCGCCCACAAAACTAAACCTTTCTTCAAGGAACTGGTTGGATTCATAACAGAAGGGCCAGTTGTTGCGTTTGTTGTTGAAGGGGTTCATGCCGTTGATAATGTAAGAAGGCTTGTCGGACATACTTCCCCTCACGAGGCGGCGCCTGGCACAATAAGGGGTGATTTTGCGCATATCAGCATGGCTTACGCTTCAAAAAAAGGGCTCGGAGGCAAAAATGTCATTCACGCTTCTGGCAGCAAAAAAGAAGCAGAAGAGGAAATAAAGCTTTGGTTCAAAAAAGATGAGATGCATTCTTATACTACGGTGCATGAAAAGCATGTGTTTTGAATACAATTAATCCCGCAATAGGCGTTTTTTTGCATCAGCAGTAGATGGCTTTTCAGCAATTGGCAATCTGTCAAATAATCTAAAAACATTTAAAAATACCCTTAAAATTCTTTTGAAGTGGCTTATTATAAAAATTATAAGAAATCTTTTGAGGTTTATTAAAATGGCAGAAAAAATGGTGGATAAGGTTATGCGTCTTATGCAGAAGCCCAACCACATAAGAAACATTGCGATATGCGCCCATATTGACCACGGAAAGACAACTTTTTCTGACAATCTGCTTGCAGGTGCTGGAATGATGTCAAAGGAGGATGCAGGCAAAGCGCTGAAGCTTGATTTCCATGCAGATGAGCAGGAGAGAGGCATCACCATTGACACTGCAGCTGTTTCTATGGTCCACAATTATGAAGATGATGAGTATCTAATTAATCTGCTCGACACTCCCGGCCATGTGGATTTTGGTGGCGAAGTGACAAGGGCAATGCGCGCTGCTGACGGGGCAATTGTTCTTGTTGACTGTGTTGAAGGAATAATGCCGCAGACAGAGACTGTGCTAAGGCAGGCTTTAAGGGAGCTAGTCAAGCCTGTGCTGTTTATCAACAAAGTTGACCGTTTGATTAAGGAATTGCAATTGACACCTGAAAAGATGCAGGAGAGATTTGTAAAGATAATAATGAGCGTGAACAAGCTGATTATGGACATTGCGCCTAAAGGCTATGGCGAGAAGTGGCAGGTCAATGTTCAGGATGGCTCTGTCTGCTTTGGAAGCGCTTTCCATAAGTGGGCATTATCTATTTCATATATGCAGAAAAAAAAGATTACATTCAAGGATGTGATAGAGGCTTACATGCAGGAAAGCAAGTACCATGAGCTGGCTGAAAAGGCTCCTCTGCATGAGGTCATTCTGGACATGGTGGTAAGACATCTTCCAAATCCATTAATTTCCCAGCCTTACAGAATTCCAAAAATATGGCACGGCGACATTGAAAGCGAGGAAGGCAAATCATTGGTAGCCTGTAATACAAACGGGCCCATATTCTTTGTGATTACAAAAATTGTGATTGACCCTCAGGCTGGCGAGATATCGGCTGGAAGGCTTTTTTCCGGCACAATGAGGAAAGGCACTGAAGCGTACTTAAACAGGATGAAGCAAAGCTCAAGGGTGCAGCAAGTTTTTGTTTATAACGGCGCAAAAAGGGAGATTGTTGACAATGTTCCTGCGGGCAACATAATAGGGGTTGCAGGCATAAAATCTTATGTGGGCGAGACAATCACAGAGCAGCCTACTGAGCCGTTCGAGCAGATAACCCATATTTTCGAGCCTGTTGTTACAAAAGCTATTGAGGCAAAAAAACCAAGCGACCTTCCAAAGCTGATTGAAGTTCTTCGCATGGTCGGCAAGGAAGATCCAACAGTGAAGATTGAAATAAATGAGGAAACAGGCGAGCATTTGATGCACGGCATGGGCGAGCTTCATCTTGAGGTAATAGAAAACAGGATAAGGACAGAAAAGTTTGTGGATGTGCAGACCTCTCCTCCAATAGTTGTCTTCAGGGAGAACATAACAAAAAAAAGTCCAGAAGTCATGGGCAAAACCCCAAACAAGCATAACCACTTCTTTTTTATTGTGGAGCCGCTGGAAGATTCAATCTACGAAGCAATACGCTCAGGCAAAATCCCCGAAACAAGGATTAAGAAAAAAGAGCTTGAAATAAGGGACGCTTTTGTTGAAGCTGGGATGGACTCAAAAGATGCCGTCAAAGTCAAGGGTATTTTCAAGGGCAATATATTTGTGGATTTGACAAGAGGACAAGTTCATCTTGGAGAAGTTATAGAGATGGTTATGGACATGTTTGAAGATGTGATGGGGGCAGGCCCTCTTGCCAAGGAGCCGTGCACAAAGGTAAAGGTTATGCTGACAGATATGAAACTGCATGAAGACGCTATCCACAGGGGGCCTGCACAGGTTTATCCTGCTGTAAGGGAAGGAATAAGAGGGGCTATGATGCTCTCTAATCCAATTATGCTTGAGCCATTGCAGATATTGCAGATAGAAGCTCCAGCTGATTATCTCGGTGACTTGTCAAAGCTTATAAGCAACAAAAGAGGCCAGCTTCTTGATGTTGTTCAGGAGGGAAATATGATAACTGTAAAAGCCAAGATGCCTGTTGCGGAAATGTTCGGCTGGAGCTCTGACTTGAGAAGCGCGACTGGCGGCAGAGGCTCTTCTTCAGTTGTTGACCAACTATTTGAAAAATTGCCGGAAGAGCTACAGGGCAAGATAATCAAACAAATCAGAGACAGAAAAGGATTGACTGAAGCGATGGTTGGGGTTTGATTTTTGGTATCTATTTAAAAGTAGTAAAAAATAGGAAGATTTATAAATAATTAACTTAGTTGCTGTTTAATGGGCGATGATAAACCTCTAGAAGGAATTGTAGGCACTGAAGCAAAAAAAATTACAAGCGGAGAATTGAGTGCATACGCATTATTGCCAGCGCCTGTCTTAATGACAGTTGATACAAGGATTGCTTGGGCTAATCCAAGCTTTCTAAGAATATTGGACATTTCTAATGCTGCTGAAGCATACGCGTCTTTAGCCCAACATGTAATGCCTGAAGACTGGCATTTAGTGCAGGAAAATTTGTCTAGACCTGTTACAACAGAGCCTGTTAGATATGAGTATAGGTTGAAACGCGCTAATGGTGAGGTTGTATCAGTAGACGCTTTAGATATTTCTGTAATTTATGACGGGCAGCCAGCCAAGTTATCTGTGCTGCATGATGTGACTCTATACAGGGAAAGAGAAAATCAGCTTACCACTGCTAATAAAGAGTTA
>JACPTC010000045.1 GCA_016192985.1 Candidatus Woesearchaeota archaeon
GGGGCAGAAATAAACTTTTAGAAAAACAAACCTTTAAATATTTTTATTTTAAATTCTTGCCGTGGTAAGAAAAATGCTGGACAAAACTATAGGTTTTATTGGGATTGGAAACATGGCTGCAGCCTTAATAAGCTGCATTTGCAATAAAAAAATTGCGAAAAGGATAATTGCGAGCGGCAAAAATGCCAAAAATCTGGATAAATTGAGAAAACAATTTTCAATAATCATAAGCAGCAATAACAGGGAAACCGTCAAAAATTCTGATATTGTTTTTATTTGCGTGAAACCGCAGGATATGGAAGTGGTTCTTGATGAAATAGGGAATGCTGTAAGCAATCAATTAATAGTTTCAATAGCTGCAGGCGTCAAATTAAATTATCTTGAAAAGAAGCTGAAAACTAAAAGAATAATCAGGGTGATGCCTAACATAAATTGCTTGGTGGGGGAAATGGCTGCTGGGTTTTCATCTGGTGATTATGCAACAAAAAGCGATGTCGAGTGCATATCAAAAATTTTGAATTCAATCGGGACAGCATTTTTGCTTAAAGAGGATTTATTGGATGCTGTTGGGGCAATTAGCGGCTCTGGCCCTGCTTTTTTCGCATACTTTGTAAAATCATTTGAAGAAGCCGGCGTTAAGAATGGGCTGAAAAGAGATATGGCATTTAAGTTGGCGGCTAAAACGGCATTAGGCGCTGCAAAAATGATGACGGAAAAGAATTTGCAGCCGGATGAATTAATACAGATGGTTGCATCAAAAAAAGGGATAACTATTGCCGGATTAAACAATTTTAAAAAATACAGGCTGAACCAAATCATAATAAAAACTGTAGGCGCGGCTATCAAAAGGAGCAAAGAGATGGCAAAATGAGCGTAGCTAATTATGTGCGGGAAGCCAAACAAGCTTCATTTCGTTTAATGTGCTTACCTCCAAATGCAAAAAACAAAGCCTTAACTTCAATAGCCAAAGCTCTGAAGGAGAGCTGCAGCCTTATAGTTAAGGCAAACAAGAAAGATTATGATGCGGCTAAAAAATTAAGGATAAAAAATGCTTTATTAAAAAGGCTGATTCTCGATAACCATAAAATAAGCCAGATGATAGCAGAAGTAAGGAATGTTGCAAAGCTGAATGACCCTGTTGGAAAGGTGTTATCGCAGGTTGAATTAGATAGAGGATTAATGCTTTATCAGGTTACTTGTCCGATTGGCGTAATAGGGGTGATTTTTGAATCAAGACCTGACGCTATCACACAGATAACTGCACTCTGCATAAAGTCTGGAAACGCTGTAATTTTGAAAGGCGGTTCGGAAGCAAAAAACACAAATAAAATACTTGTAAAGATAATATCGGGAGCTGCAGAGAAAGCTGGCCTGCCGAAGGGAGCGGTGCAATTGCTTGAAACGCGGGAAGAAGCACTGCAAATGCTGAAATTAGATGAGTGCATTGATTTGATAATCCCAAGAGGGAGCAATGATTTAGTAAAGTACGTTCAAGAAAATACCAGAATACCTGTTTTTGGGCACTCTGAAGGGATATGCCATGTTTATGTTGATAAAGATGCTGATATAAAGAAAGCTATGGATATTTGCTTTGATGCAAAATGCCAATATCCGGCAGTATGCAATGCGATGGAAACTATGCTGGTGGATAAAGATATAGCTGAACAATTCCTGCCCCTGATAATTAAAAAGTTTAAGCGAGCTCATGTAGTAGTAAAAGGAGACGAAAAAACAAGGAAGATTGTAAAACATCTCAAAAAAGCCAATCAGCAAGACTGGCTAACTGAGTACAATGACCTTATATTGTCTATAAAAGTAGTTGATGGCTTGAGCGATGCAATAAATCATATAAACAAATACGGCTCAAAGCACACGGACGCAATTGTAACAGAAAATGAAAAAACCGCCGATGCTTTCTTGAATTTGGTTGATTCATCATCAGTTATATGGAATGCGTCAACAAGGTTTGCAGACGGATACAGGTATGGAAAAGGGGCTGAAGTTGGAATAAGCACAGGAAAGATTCACAGCAGAGGGCCTGTTGGTTTGGAAGGGCTTGTAATTTATAAATACAGATTAATCGGCAAAGGCCACGTAGTCAGAGATTACATCGGAAAAAATTCAAAAAAATTCAAGCATAAAGTGATTAAAAAGTAAAATGAGGCAGTTCAAGGCAAGCAGGATTGTTGTAAAGATAGGGACAAAAGTAATAACAAATGCAAATGGGACATTAAACCTAAAGATAATGAACAGGCTGGTTGGACAAATTGTTGAAATGCAATCTGCTGGGAAAGAGGTTTTAATAATAACGAGCGGCGCAATAGGGGCTGGAATGATGGAGTTGAGGCTCAAAGAAAGGCCTAGAAATGTTGTAATGCAGCAAGTTTGCGCCTCGATTGGCCAGCATCTCTTAATTTCAAGTTATCACTCCCTGTTTAAGAGGCATGGCGTCAAAGTTGCCCAGATACTGCTGACTTATTCTGATTTTTCAAATAAAAAGATATCCAGTTATCTATGCAGGTCTCTTAACAAAATTTTAGAGATGAGGGCAATACCAATTATAAATGAAAATGACCCCATATCAATTGATGAGATAGGCCCTTCATTTGGCGACAATGACATACTTTCTGCATTAATCGCCAGCAAAATGCACGCAGATTTGCTTATAATACTTACTGATGTAGGGGGCTTACTAAATAAAATGCAAAGGGATAGACCTGCTGCTTTGATAAAAGAAGTCAAGATAATAGACAAGAGCATAGAATCTTTAGGCGGCAATTCAAACGGGATAGGTTTAGGCGGTATGAAAACTAAAATTAAAGCTGCAAAAATAGCCACAAAAGCAGGTTCAAATGTTATTATAGCTAATGGCAAATCAAATAATGTGTTGTTTAATATAGTGAATAAGAAAGAGATTGGCACATTCTTTCTTGCAAATTCAAAATCTTTATAAACAAAAATAAAAGCAGAAGCGCCATGGAGCAAAAAGAAGAGCAGTCGAATGCGAGTGAGCGAAGTGAAACTCGCTCACAACTCGCTGGATTAAGCGTAAAAAAAGCCGAAGACTTTAATGAGTGGTACAATCAGGTAGTTCTAAAAGCAGACATGATTGATTATTCGCTTGTTTCAGGCTGCATTGTGTTCAAGCCAAACTCATACTCAATCTGGGAAAAGATACAGAGAATTTTTGATGATAAAATAAAAAAGTCAGGACACAAAAACTGCTACTTTCCCATGTTCATACCGGAAAGCCTGCTGAAAAAAGAAGCTGAGCACTTTGAGGGGTTCACCCCCGAAGTTGCATGGGTAACTGAAGGAGGAAGCTCAAAGCTTAATGAGAGGCTTGCGATAAGGCCCACATCTGAAACAGTGATTTATGAAAGCTTTGCAAGATGGATAAGGTCGTGGAGGGACTTGCCAATGCTGCTGAACCTTTGGAACTCTGTTGTAAGGTGGGAATTCAAGCACGCAAAGCCTTTTTTGAGGACAAGAGAGTTTTTGTGGCAGGAAGGGCATACAGCGCATGCAACAAAAGAAGATGCAGAAAGGGAAGTGATGCAGCAGCTGTTCGAGTATGTTGACTTGATTGAAAATTACATGGCAATTCCGGTTATTGCAGGAAAAAAAACGGATAAAGAAAAATTTGCAGGGGCAGAGTACACAACAACTGTTGAGGCATTCATGCCTGACGGAAAGGCCCTGCAGATGGGCACATCGCACCTTCTCGGGCAGAATTTTGCAAAAGTTTTTGGAATAAAATTTCTTGATAAGGATGAGAGAGAGAAGCATGTATGGACAACCTCTTGGGGGTTGAGCACGCGCACGATAGGGGCGATTGTCATGGTCCATGGAGATGACAAGGGATTGGTACTGCCGCCCAAACTCGCCCCGACTCAAATTGTGGTTGTGCCTATTATTTTTAAGGAGAACAAGGAGAAGGTCATTGAAAAAGCAAAGGAGGTTTTTAAAAAACTAAGGCTTAAAAATTATGATGTTAATTTTGACGATAGGGACAGCTACACGCCTGGCTGGAAGTTCAACGAATGGGAAATGAAGGGTGTGCCTTTAAGAATAGAGATTGGCCCTAAAGACGTTGAAGCTGACCAGCTCGTTTTGGTCAGGAGGGACACCAATGAAAAGACAACAATCAAAATAAAAGATTTGGAGAAAAAAACAGAGCAAATATTAAATGACATTCAAGAAAATTTACTCAAAAAATCGCGAGAATTTTTAACTAAAAGCATGATTGAAGTTCACACTTTCAGCGATTTTTTGAGCACGATTAAAAATAAAAAAATGGCAAAGGCATTATTCTGCGGTGGAGCAGAATGTGAAGACTGGATAAAGGACAAGTCAGAAGGGGCAACATGCAGGTGCATTCCGTTCGAGCAAAAAACAGCTAAAGGGCCCTGCGTTCAATGCGGGAAAGAAGCTAAGTTCTGGGCTCTGTTTGGGAAGGGGTATTAGAAGTACAATTTACCTTTTTAGATAAGATTATGCAGAAGGTGCAATAATTTCTTCAAATTTAAGGTTACTGAAAGGCAGAAAAACTCAAGAATATGCGGTAGGTGCATAATTGATTATCATAAAGTTGTGGTTTAGGATAAATGAAATCTTAAGAAGTATGTGGAGTTGTCGGTTCTGTAATTAACCCATATTTAGCTAACGTTTTTTCTCGATATCCTTCAAAATCATCGGGATCCAAATACATCCTATGTGAACCGTTTTCAATCACCCAGAAATCTGTGTACTTTGGGCAGTGCGGCGAACTAAAGACTAATGACTTGATGGAGCAAAAGGAATCAACAACAGCTCTTGAGCTTGTGTGCAATGTTGTTGCTTATTGGAATGCCAAAAAGATAAGCGAAGCCGTGCAAAGATTGAGAGAAAAAGGGGAAAATATGAAGGATGACGACATAAGGTTTATAACTCCTTTGATAACTTCCCATATTAATAGATTTGGCAAATTTGAGTTTGATTTGGAAAAAAGGAAAAAGTGTTATAATGGCAAATGAAAGATGAAAAGTTGCAAGAAGAAAGCGGCAGATTCATTAAACTAACAAAAGATTTATAATATTTAATCTAAAAGACGTACGTATGGTAGAAATTTTAACCACATTCGTAATTGTAAGTGCTATAATCTTCTTTGGATTTTTCGCAGAGTTCTTATTCAATAGATTTAAAGTTCCAGACGTTCTGCTCTTAATAATTCTTGGATTTGCATTAGGCCCTTATGCATTGAAGTTTATTCTTCCAAGTTCAC
>JACPTC010000048.1 GCA_016192985.1 Candidatus Woesearchaeota archaeon
AGGCGGACCAACTATAATGATGTGCCTGTTCATAAGCAAAGCTGACTTAATGCCTTGCTTTGCCTGTTCCTGACCCAGAATGTCGGTAAATGGGTCTTTGCTCTTTAGGAAAATTTCCTTTAGTTGTTCGGATAGCATTTTTCAAAAATTAAACCTTAAAGAAAAGGCACAATTGTTTATAAAGGTATTGAAGATATATGATCGTAATGCAGATTAAAGTTAGCTGTCGTCGAGACAGATTTTTGAGGATTTTTTCATGCCTCGTCGGAGCAAAAATTTTTAGCTAATACCATTCTGCATCATGATATATGATGGATGAGCGGGTGATAAGGAGTGGAGAGATATATTTTAAGGCTTAAGGATATTTGTTGTCTTGATGTGAAGCTGATACTCTGCTAGCATTTAACTTACCCTTAAGTGTATTTCGTGCTATTCCTAGCTTGTCAGCGGCTTTACTGATATTGCCACCACATAGATCCAGTGCGGCTTTAATATATCTTTGTTCAGCTACAGCCAAAGGCAGAATTGTAATATCCGAATCGGTGCCCGCTACATTAGGTATACCCATTGCATTATGTGGAATTTTTGCTTTAGGTGTAAAGTTATACAAATCGGCTACTCTTATGAAATCTTCTCTATCCAAAGTTAGTGGGTTTCCTCTTTTGTTAATTCTTTTCCATATAACAGCCGCTTCGACGAAATACATAAGCTCCCTTATATTTCCTGGCCAATTTTGCTCTTCCAAATATTTTTTGCCATCAGCAGATATTGTTAAAGATTGTTGATATTTTTCACAATACACTTTACAATAATAATCTGCTAGCAGGCCAATGTCTTCGCCCCTTTCCCTTAAAGGCGGTATTTGGAAAGGCACGACCTTAATTCGATAATATAATGCTTCATCAAATTTCTCTTCCCTTACCAATCTTTCCAAATCACGATTCGTTGCTGTAATAAGCCTTACATCAGTTCTTAAAGTAGCTGTTCCACCAACTCTTTCGTATGTGCCTTCTTGTAAAACTCTCAGTAATTTCTGTTGTACATCTAGTGGAGCATTGTGAATTTCATCTAGGAATAGAATTCCGCCATTAGCAGTCGCAAACACCCCTTCCCGGGTTCGTTTTGCATCAGTATAGGCTCCCTTCTCAGCACCGAAAAGCTCAGTTTCCAATAGGGTTGGCGTCAACACCCTTAAATCTCTACCTATAAATCCTCCTTTTTTTCTGTTACTATGCTCATAAATAGCCCTTGCTACCAATTCCTTACCAACACCACTTTCACCGTAAATTATGATTGTACAGTCCAAAGGCGCAACTGCTAGAATCGCATCACGCAGATCTGAAATTTTAGGTGATTTTCCTATTATTTTTTCTACCCCGTATGGGGATGCAGTTTCAGCCATTTTATTTGATTTTTCACTCCATATTTTTAAATCTTTTTATTATTTCACTACTCTTTAGTCATTTCACTATACTTTTAAATGATTTAACTATTATTAGTGATTGTGAAGGTATTATTTGCAAAAGACTATTGCAAAGTTGTATTTGACTGCTCCCTGTAGAATAAACTGCTCTTTTTATGGGATTTACGTATCTTGGTATATTAATCCCTCTTTTACAACAACTCTATTTTAACCTCTCAATATACTCATGCCACAACTTGTATATTATTCTTTCGTTTTTTACCTCTCTAAAGTGCTCTAATCAGCCAAATCACAGCTCCAGCAACAAAAGGAATTATGAGATTGTCATCAACTTGTTGCGCTCCAATTTTCATTTCAACAGCTTCAACAACCATTGCTGCAAAAGACGCCAATAAGGCTTCATACCATCTTGCAAAAACTAACGCGCCTATAAATGCCCCTATAAAGCCTGCGATAGTTCCTTCCAGGAATTTTGTTTTTGACAATGGATGCTTAATTTTGCCGTAATGAAGACCGTAAAGATGTGATAAAGAATCGCCCAATGCCAATACCATAATAGAAGCCATTGCAATGTCCTTTGGAAACAAGGACAAAGAGATATAAGCTCCAATAAAATAAAAGATAATTCCCTTGCCTGGAAAGTTTTTAATCTCGTCTTTGCGCTCAAATCTTTGAAGCAAATGATGTATGATTGGTATTTTTATTGTTCTGCTTAAGTAAGAGGCAATTAAGCCAAATATTATAATTATTAAGATGATTTTCTCATCAATAAATCCGTACATAAGCAATGCAACAATGGCGATGCCTAGAAAGATATGGAAAAGCTGCCTGTTCCATTCAAATTGGTTTATTTGGTTTATTTTCTCCATATTTCAATTTCAAATGAAGCTTCAACAGATAATTGCCGACAAAATAGCCAGCAAAAGCTCCGAAAACGACATCACTCAAAAAATGAAATCCAAAATAAATCCTGCTGAATGCAACTAAGAATGTAAAGCTTATAAAAAAATATTTTTGCTTTGCCAGATGCCTGTTTAATATGGGCAGCAGGGAAAAAACAACCATTGAATGCATGCTTGGAAATGAGTAGTATAGTATGTTAAGGAATGGGTAGTTTAGTATGCCTATAGCAGTGTGACTAAATGTTTCCATAGGCCTTTGCCTAAGAACTATCAACTTGATTGTAAATGACAGGAATATGGAAATTATAAACACAAGCAATAACAGATAAACTGATTTTTTATTTTTCTTATAGAGAATAATTGACGGGATTGCTATAAATAAAAGAAAAAGTGCGCCAAAATTTGTGATGATGCTCAAAGCTGCATCAAAAACTGGGAATTCGATGTTTTTGAAGAACAGGCTGACTTGTGTGTCAAAATTCAAGGCTACAAGGAAAAGCAAAATTCCTATCATAAAAGATAAGGCAAACGCTAAAGTGCCGTTTATTTTTTTCATCAAAATACATCTTTGCTGATAGTTTTGTTCAAAATAGACCTATTTGGCCATATTTTGCATCCTGCATTCACAACAACATTTTTTGCTTTTACATTGTCTGCTATTATGGCGCCTAGTCTGCCAGCTCTTATTCTTTTTCCTTTAACCAGCGAAAATGTATTGTTTTTTGCAATAATTTTGCCGCTGAAATGGACATTTGAACCTATAACTGAGTCTTCAGCAATAGAGCTGCGGTCAATAAAAGTATTATCCATAACCACAGAGTTTCTGACAGTCCCGTTTATCATGCAATTGTCTCCTATGCTTGAGTTTTCCACATTCCCGTACACCTTTGAGCCTTTGCCTATAATATTCCTATTTTTCCTCAGGATTGAGTCTATCTTCAGTAAATCCCACGGATAAACTATCGGAAACCATTTTCTGCTCCTAACGCAGTATACCTTTTCTTTTTTAGCTAGTTGTTTTATTGCATCAGTAAGCTCGTATTCATGCCTTTTTGATTTTGTTGTTTTTCTTATTATAGGAAAAATTTGTTTGTCCAGCTTGTACAAGCCCGTGTTTGCCATATTAGAAACGAATTTTTGCGGCTTTTCTATTAGATCAGTCAGAACGCCATTTTTCTCCAATATAACTCCAAATGCATTGGGGTTATTCACCTTTTTGATTAAAATTGCGTACCTGTTTCTTACAATGTTCCTGAAATCCTCTATGGAATAGAAGTCATCGCCGTACAAAGAAATAAAATCATTTTTGATGTATTTCTGAACTGCCAACAATGCATTTCCTGTCCCAAGCTGCTGTTTTTGCTCAACATATTTTATTTTTATATTTTTATAGTTATGGCCAAGATGGTTTTTTATTAAATTTTTTTTATATCCAACAACTATTATAGCCTCATTTACAATATTGCCTAACTGGCCAAAGTTATGCTGAAGCAATGTTTTATTGCAGATTTTGAGGAGCGGTTTTGGCTTTGTTATAGTCAATGGGTATGTCCTTGTTGATTTGCCCGCGGCTAATATTACTGCCTGCATTTTATGAGGTATATATTTTTATTGATTTGCATCTTTCTCTGATAAATGCTTTTTTCAGAGTGTCAGACAAAAGTTTTTCTGGAAGCGAGTACTTCCTCCGCTCAAATGCGAATATTCTGCTGTTTTTAACAAATGTTTTTTTGTGCAGTTTTTTGAAATTTTCAACGTGATAATTTATCTTAAGCGGCGGCCCTGCTATTTCTGTATTTTTTGGCAATGCGCCTTTGTCAAACAAAAAATAAAATTCCGCATCATTATTCTTGTCCCATTCCCAGCTTGATCTTAATATTCTGAATCCGTGCTTATTCAATTCTCCAATCAAGAATTCGTAAATTTTCAGCAGTTTGCCCCCTACAACATCTGCTTTTCCGACAAATGGCTTTGCCTTTACTGATATCAATTTTCTGTTTTTTGACTTTTCGGCAAAAAGCAGCTCTTTTGGGTTTTTTTTGGTAAAAAAATCTATTGAGGGTCTTTGCAGAAATTCTTTTGCCGCTTTTTTGAATAATTCAAATTTTTCAGCTCCTAAAGCTGCTGCTGCATTCCTGTCTTTCTGCACAGGGTCTATGACAATCAAAGGGGATGCCAATTTTGACGTATTTATGATTTTGAAGATATCCCTGCCTTTATGGTGTTTTTCAATATCAATTACAGTTTTATCTCTCCATTTAGCTGCATTTTTTATCAAGTTTAAAAAAGAGCCGTAATAGGCTGTGAGAATCTCGCAAGTATAGCCTGAAAATCCTTTTATATAGCTTTCCGCGCCATAAACATTTTGGGCCTGGCAGAATTGCTTTGTCAATCTAATTTCACTAATCAGTTTTTTGTGCTTTTTAACCCATTTGGAATGCAATGGGCTCACGTCAGTTATATTCTTGGCTTGCTCTGATTTTTGGATTTTTAATATAGGCACTATTTCAAAAGTGAAATTCCCTTGCCTGATTTGGAAGTAGTCCCTTGAGCCGTGAATCCTTTTTATATCATCGAATCTCTTTTTAAGTATTTTTTCCAGTATATCTGATAATTTGTCGCTATTATCACTGAATTTTGTGTAATCAAAAAGAACAAAAATGTCGGCATCAAAAGTTTTTAACCATGTTCCTTTTGCGCCTGAGCCGCCCAAGATTGCATTTATCTTTTTTTGGTTTTGATTTATTTTTCTGATTATGCTGCTTAGTTTATTGAATATCTCTATCTCGTAATTTTTATCTGGATGAATGTTTTTAAGGACCTCTTCAAAAATTAATCTTGGATTTGTATTATTGCTGCTTTTCATATTCATTTTAATGAAATTTTAAGTTAGTTGAAGTTCTCTCTTGGCACTTTGGCGGCGCTAACAACTTTGTCATTAGGCTCTAGCTTCATTATCCTTACTCCCTGGGTGTTTCTTCCTATAATGGAAATATCGGTTGCAGGAACTCTTATGATAATGCCATTCTTGCTGACAAATAATATGTCATAATTATCTGTTATAGGGCAGATTGAAACAACTTTCCCGTTTCTTTCGCTGCATTGTATATTTATAACACCTGAACCGCCTCTGTTGATGAGCCTGTACTCTGAAATAGGTGTTCTTTTACCATAGCCATTCTCTGTTACAGTCAGCAATGTTTTTTCATCAGAAGCGACAACCATTCCTATAACCTCGTCATCACTCTTCAAAGCAATTCCTCTTACGCCTTGTGCTGATCTTCCGGTGGGCCTTACATTCTTTTCCTCAAAACGCACAGCATTTCCATTTTTTGTTGCTAGAATAATCTGCTGATTGCCATCAGTGAGTTCCACATTAATCAACTCATCGCCTTGCTCAAGAGTTATTGCGACGATGCCGTGCCGGCGAGGATTGGCATAGGCCATAAGCTCTGTTTTCTTGGCAATTCCTTTTTTTGTAGCCATAATCAGATAATGTTTGCTGTCAAACTTTCTTATAGGAACAAAAGCTGTAACAAATTCGTTGCTTCCAAGCTCCACTAAGTTGATGATTGCTTTGCCTCTTGCCTGCCTGCTTGCCTCAGGTATGTTATATACCTTGAGCCAATGCACTTTTCCTTTATTAGTGAAAAACAAGATATAGGAGTGAGTGCTTGCAACAAAGATGTCCTTCACAATGTCTTCATCTTTTGTTGTTGTTGCTATCACCCCTTTTCCGCCCCTATGCTGCATCTTGTATGTTTGGAGCGAAATCCTCTTGATATAGCCGGAGTTGGTTATTGTTATTGCCATGTCTTCGTCTTTTATCAGGTCTTCAGTTTCTAGGTTTGCTTCAGCATCTATTATTTGTGTTCTTCTTTCATCTTTGTATTTTTCTTTTAATTCATTAGATTCTTTTTTTATTATGTCAAATATTTTTTGCGGGTCTGAGAGAATTGACTTCAGCTCTTCAATAAGCTTTAGCAAATCATTATGCTCTTGATTTACCTTTTCCTGCTCCAGCGACGTAAGCCTTTGCAACCTCATGTCAAGAATTGCAACAGCCTGTTCATTTGTCAGGTTAAAGCTTAAGGTCAATGCCTCTTTTGCAGATTCAACAGAGCTGCTCTCCTTAATGAGTTTTATGATGCTGTCTATATTGCCCAGCGCCACTATAATCCCTTCAAGAATATGTGCCCTTATCTGCGCCTTATTTAAGTCAAACAAAGTTCTTTTTCTGACAACATCTTTTCTATGCTCTATATAATGATAAATCAGCTGTTTTATCCCAAGCACCTTGGGTTCATTGTTTACAAGCGCAAGCATAATGATTCCAAAGGTTGTTTGCATCCTCGTATGCTCAAATAATTGGTTCAGAACGACATTTGCGTCAGCGTCTTTCTTGAGGTCTACAACGACCCTTATTCCGTGCCTGTCGCTTTCGTCCCTCAAATCAGAAATTCCAATGATTTTTTTGTCGCGAACAAGGTCTGCGATTTCTTCCAAAAGCTCTGATTTGTCCACCATAAATGGGATTTCATTGACAATAATCGCAGCCTTGTGCTTATCCTGCTCAATGCTTGTTCTTGCCCTTACAAGTATTTTGCCTCTTCCGGTTGAGTAAGCTTCCCTTATCCCAGCTCTGCCGCATATCAGAGCTCCTGTCGGGAAATCCGGCCCTTGAATAATTGCAGTTATTTCCTCGATAGTAATGGAAGGATTGTCTATCTGATGCATTATTGCATCAATAACTTCAACCAGATTATGCGGCGGAATGTTTGTTGCCATTCCAACAGCAATTCCGGAGCTGCCGTTAACAAGCAGATTAGGAACTTTTGAAGGAAGAATAACAGGCTCTGTGGTGCTGTTGTCAAAATTTGGAACTAGCTTGACTGTCCTCTTGTCTATATCTTCAAGCATTTCCTCCGCAAGCTTTGTTAATCTGCATTCTGTATTGTGGCTTATAAATCCATTTGAGATAAAAGAATGGCATTCACTCTCTACTTTTATAGAATACACATTTTGAATCCCTGCTTCTTGCAGTTGAATTACTTCGTCAAAAAGATAGTTGTAAGTCAGAAGGTACTCAAACATAGGCAAAATATTGATTTCTGTTTCTTGAAGAAGTATTGAAGATATTTTTTCATAATTATTTCCCATGTTTGTGTATCTATCAAAATTATTTTTCAGAACAAACTCAGAGTTAGTCATATCTCTTATGTAATCTGAGATAAAAGGCACATAATCCAATAATGAAGAGTCTTTTTTATAGCTATAAACAACAAACTCCAGTTTTTTATTCTTATAGTCTGAAATAAATCCTATCTCTTTATAGAATCTGAGCACATTTCTGTATCCTCTTATGTATAACTTCCAAATCAATCTATGCTTATCAAATCTTTTGAAAGAATCTATTCCAAATCTAAGCAGTAATATTTGCAGTTCATCTATAAGCTTCTCGCTGGCTGAACAGCATCCTAGCTCTATCATTTTTCTTGAATAAGTTATGGTTCCGTCTCCTTCAAAATAGCTTTTCAAGAAAGCTGCTGAAATCTCTTTAGGTGATTGAAGAATGGTTTTAGGGAGTTGCCTTTCATGTGATTTTAAGGAGTTTAGTCCAATATTTCTGAGAAATTCCAAAGTATATCTGCAATGGCATTCCAGCCTGTAATATTCTTTCTTGCCGTATGAGCTTGGCTTTCTTTTAAATTTATGAAGTCTGCTATCAGGAAACACCTTGTTCCATATCTCAAGGAGATTATTTATCCATACTTCATCTGAGTTGCAAAATTCTATTTTAATATCCGTTAAGCTTCCTTCAGAAATAAAAGATCCCAGAATGAATGCTAAACCTTCATCAAGGAATTTAGGTAATATTCTTACATTAGTAGTATTTTTTATTTTTGGATAATACACTGATAAATCTATTTTTTCTTTAGGCCATAAGCTATCAGATGACCTGTCAATTGCAATAAAATCTCCTTTTTTAACATTTTCCAGCAATTTCCAAATAAATATTGGTTTTCCTGTTTCGTCTTTGCTCAGAATTAATATTGGGTGATTTTTTGATCCTGTTAAAGAATAACCTTTATTTGTAGTTATTTTCAGCGTAGGATGAAGTCCTGAATCAAACCATTTAGATGCTTTGTTTATTTTTTTATCTTTTGAAAGGATTTTTATATCTATGTCCTCATCATCTGATATCTCATCAATTCTAATCAAGCCTTTTTCTGTGACAATCAAACTATCTCCTGAAACACAATATCTCATTGCAGCCGCTGGATCGCCATCGATTGATCCCCAATTACCCTGCCCATCAACCAAAGGATAGCGCATTGAGAAATTTTGGGCTAAACGAACTAGTGTGTCGTAGACTGCTGCATCTCCGTGAGGATGCATGTCTGAAAGCACACGACCCACGACAAAAGCAGATTTTCTAAAAGGTTTGTCGTGTGTTAAACCTGATCTTTCCATTGTGTAAAGAATTCTTCTATGAACAGGTTTTAATCCATCTCTAACATCTGGTAAAGCTCTACCAACAATAACTGACATAGAGTAATCCAAGTAAGCTTGTTTCATTTCGTCTTGAATAACTCTAGGTATTATTTTTGTTCCTAATTTATGGCTTGTTTCTTCTGTCATTTTTTAAAGAATTGGATTAACACTTTATCGTCTATAAATTGGTATGTTTTTCGCTTTATAAGGGTTATGTTTTTGTATTGTTTTCTATATAGAAAATTTCAATATGGAAAGATAATGTTGTTTTGCCTAGATTAATTCTTATAGTTTTTTGTTATATTAGAATTTACTTTAAAACTTTTTCCGCAATAAACACATTTTTTCCTTTTGCCGGTTAGATAAATGTCTTTACCTTGATATCTCATCTTGTTTTTGCATTTGGGGCATTGCAGAAGAAACATTTTAAGTTATTTTATTTTTTATTATTATATTAAAAGATTAAACTCCATTATTCTCCTCTTTACTTTCTTGCCCATGCAGCATTTCTTCAACCTTTTCATCTACCCTTGCTTCCATTTCAGGGCTTAAATTTATTCCCTCACTTTTTCTTTTCTGCTTTTTAGCCTCTGTTTTTTCTTTATCTTCAAAAATTTGCTTTGATTCGAGATTTTCTTCGGTTTGTATTTGACCTTTTGCTGGTTGCAGAGTGTCTTGGAATATTGCTCCTTTTTCCTTTGCTTGTGTTTGTTCTTTTTTCGATTTTCTCTGTTGAGTTTCTTCAAATACTTCCATATCTCCTATTTTTTCCTTTTCAACAAATAAATTGCCTTTCTGCTCAAATTCTTCAGAAACATCCTCTTTTTGCTTAGCTTCGTAAGTTTCCAATGGCACTTCAAATTCTTCACCTGACTCGTCCAGCGATTCAATCTCTTTCCTTATTTTTTCATCTTCTTTTTTAAGCTCTTCTGCTCTTTTCCTTTGCTGTTCTTTTATTTTTTCAACTTCTTCCTCCTTCTCATTTATTGCCTTTGCTATGCTGTCAAAATCCTTAAACTGGTCTTTAAGTTTATCTTCTGTAAGGTCAAAATACCTGAAGAATTTCTCTGTAAGCTTAATGAGATTAGTCCTGCTACGCTTCTGCCTTGAAATGTATCCTGATTTTTCAAGCTCTACAAGGTGGTCATAGGCTTTGTTTGTCCTTATCTTAATTAAGTCTGATTGCAAAATCGGGTATTTAAAGGCTATGACAGCCAGTGTTTCCAGCACGCTTTTTGTAAGCTCTGTTTCTGTAACAATCTTCCTTACAATTGATATGAGATGATCCCTTACTGTAAGCTTCCAGAAATCTCCTTCTTCTACCAGCATTAAGCTTGATTGCTTCTCGTCATATTCTTTTTGAAGCTCCTGCAGGGATGCAAGCACATATTCCTTTTGTGCTCTGCAAAGCCTGCTTATATCATCAAGAGTAATCCTATGCCCTGTAGAAAACAACACTGCCTCTACTTTGTTTTTTATGCTTTGTTTTTTAAGCTCTGCCATTATGTCAAGCTGTATATGTCTCCTTGTTTTTTTATTTTATTCTCCTGCATAAGTTTGTCAACAAAAGCCTGAAGCTCCTGCTTGTCAACCCCTGTGACGCTTGAAAGCTGCTCGAGGGAAAGCGAACTTATTTTCAGGGATATTAAAATAACATTGTGAAGTATTGCGCCCATATTATGCTTTAAGAAGTCATTTTCTGCCTTTTGCTTCTTTACAACCATGTCAACATCATGAAGCCTCGCCTGCAAATCATTAAGGAAGTTAGAAAACTCTGCATTTGTAAAAATCAGATTCTCAGGCTTTACAACTTCGATTGAAGACGGCATATACTCAAAGCAGAAGCTTATTAATTTTTTTGTTCCATTTACAACAAGCTCAAGCTCAACAAACTTGCCCCATAGATTATACATTTTTTTATCTTTTTGTAAATCTTTTTGTTCCATCTCTTCAAGAGGCTCTGTTATAGTTTTTTCTATTTCGTTTGTTTCAGAATAATCCTCGTTCAAAATAACAAGCTCGGAGTCTTCCTTTATATGCTCAACATACTCCTTTATTGCCTTTTCAACGTGCTCTTTTGGCTTTCCTAAAACTTCTATGATAGTTCTGCACCTTATATGAGCATGCTGCCCTTGCTTTTCCGATTCTGCCATAGTTTTTCAGAAAGCAAATTTGTTTAAAAATGTTTTGACCATAGGATTTGGGAATAAAAAAAATTCTGGGATTTCTGCTTTTTATTACGAAACTTATTTATACAGCTCTTCTGGATTTGAAGTCATGGTAAGTATAATGCGCTGGCTGTTGCCAAAAGAGGAGAAGTTCTTTGAGATGCTCAGTGAGCAGGCGCAGAATGTACTTGAAGGCGCTAAGGGGCTAAAGGATTTTGTCAGCGATTATGAGAAGCTAGAAAGAAGCGGTAGAAAGTCAAATGTGCAGTCAATCAAAAGCATAGAGCACAAAGGCGATGAAATAGCACATAATATTCTCGAAGGGCTTGACAAGACATTCATAACCCCCATTGACAAGGAAGACATACACAAAATGACAGTTCTTCTTGACGATGTTATAGACTTAATAAATGCTGTTGCTGCAAGATTTGTGCTTATGGGTGTGGAGCGCATAGATAAGCACATAATCAAGCTTGCTGACCTGATATTAAATGCTGTCGGCGAGCTGAACAAAAGCATTGTGGATTTAAAAAGGTTAAAGGACATGAAGGAGCATTATATAAGAATGCACAGCATAGAAAATGAAGCTGATGAGGTGTACCATGACGCATTATCCGACTTATTTCATTACTACAAAAACTCCATTGACATTATAAAGTACAAAGAGATTTACGAGCTTCTGGAAAAAATAACTGATAAATGCGAGGACGTCACCCATGTAATTGAAAGCATAGTGGTAAAGCATGGCTGACTTAACGCTTGTTGTCATCGTGATTGTAATTGCGGCTGGCTTGAGTTATTACATAATCAGCTTATTTCTATAAATCACCTTTTCCATATCAGAATTATATTGAGCAAAATTGAAATGCTCAAAAGAAAAATCATTATCATGCCTTTAGCCTTTTCGCTGCTTGATTTGTATACAACTTGGCTTTTGGATGCATTAGCTGTTGTTTGTTGAGGTCTTTGATTTTTTTTATTGTTTTCTTTTCTCAGTTCAACTACATTTTCTGCTTCCTCTCCGCTTGGTTTGGCTACTTTTGTCGCAGTTTTTTTAGCTTTGGGAGGTTCTTCGACATCATTGCTGACTTTATTGCCCATTTGCGTGTTTTCCGTATTAGCAGCTATGCTTTCCGAATTCTGGCTTTTCTTTTTTTCAGCTGCTTTTTCTTTTATTTCGCCCAATATCCTAATGAATTTGATGTCGATGCTGTTATCTTTGTTTGTATCAATGCAGTCAACATTTACCTCTGCAGTTATTTTGTATTTTCCCGGGCTCAGATTTGGGGAGTATTCATTTGATGTTTTCTGCCTTGAAATTGGGTCTGATGTCCATGGCTTATAACTCTTGACAGTCTTGCCGTCAGAGCTTTCTATTTTTGCTGTACCTGTTATGTTTGTGGGTTTGCCTTCCAGCTTGATTGCCTTCATTCTCCACTTAAAGCTCTCTTTTTCAAACTCATCACCATCTGAAATAATCTCAACCTTGTAGTCGCAATCTGGCTGTTGCGAAAAGGACTTATTTGAGAGCAAAACTGCCAGAATAACCAATAGGATTGCTGCCTTCATGCACTAAGCTATCATTTTCGGCTATTTATTTTTTATGCAATAATATGTATCTGGAGTTATCACCATTTTGTAATGCTAACAAAAATTTTAATAAATGAGAAAATCTTTGGATGATTAACAGGTGGAGTTAGTGGGTTTCTTCAAGTTCTTAAAGAGGGAAAAGAAAGAAGCGGTGGATGAATTAGATTTACCTCCTGCGCCACCTCCATTGGAAGGCTTTGAAGAGAATTTGCCTGATTTCCCGAATTTGCCTGATTTTGATGAACAAAAAATTTCTATAAAGCCTGAAGACATGCCAAAATTTGATTTTCTAGAAGAAGAGGAAAAGATGCCTGATTTGAGCAAAGAGGAGCCAATACCGGATTTAGAGTCGGTTCAGGAGATGGAACAAAATCAGATTCCGTCTATTGCTGCTCCTGAAATCCATCAGCGTGAGCCTATTATGCCGCAACTGCCTGAGGATATTTTGCCTAAGCCTATTCCTATTAAAGCCGAGCCTGAAGAGCAGCTGCATACTGAACAACAATCTATGGAAATTGAATCTCACCCAAAAGCAGAAAGAAAACTTTTTGCGCATGAAAAAAGGCCATACAGAATGTCTGCTGCAAAGACAGTTTATGTCAGGGTTGATAAGTTCAAAGCCACGCTAGGCAGTGTAAACATCATTAGGAACGACTTAAGGAAGTCCGAAGAGGCATTGATGAAGCTGGAAACCATAAAAATATCAAAGGACAGGTCATTTGACAAAGTTAAATCATCTCTTGAGGATTTGCAGAAAAAGCTAATATTCATTGACAAAACTTTATTCAAAGGTGAGTAAAATGAGAGAGCAAAAAGCCGGTATGCCTGTTTTTGTGAAAGTTGATGAGTACAAGGAAATTCTAGATGTCCTTGACATGATAAAGGGCAAGATAAAGGAAATGAGAGACACTGTTGGAAGCATAAACGCTTTGCGTAATGAGGAAGACGCTGAGCTTGTCATGTGGAACAATATGATAAATGAGATAGAGAAAAAGATAGATAATATTGATAAAATAATGTTTGAGCCAGAGCAGACATGGTAAAGACTAAGGAACAGGATACTGAAATTTTTTTCGTTCGGGTAAAAGATCCAAATGAGGTGAGAAGACATATTCTGCAGATTCTTAAGTCCATACTTGAAGTGATGCAAAGATTTGAAAAGTTCAGGCATATAAGGCACGAAAAGATTGAGAGCATAAACAAGCTGAGGAAACTGCTGAAAGATACCAATAAAATGATGGGTGTTTTAAAGCTTAAGTTTCCCCAGACAAATCTCAGAGCCGTTGTTGTTAAGGAAGCGCCTGCCGCCAAGAAAGTGCATCATAAAAAGGGCAAGAAAACCAAGCAAGATGAGCAAAAGCAGGAAAAAGCGCCAAATAAAGAGCTTACAGAGCTTGACAAGCTGAAAGCGGATCTCAGCGCAATAGAAGGCAAACTAAGAAGCCTGACTTAATCAAGTTGTTTTTTTTAACGAGTTCTTATACAGGATTAAAAAGGTGGACAGCTTTTCCAGTTTCCCGTGCGGAGCACAGTACAGCTGGAAACGGAGGCTTGCTTAACTTCTCGATTTTGACCGAAAGTTTTATAAATAAAGCTTCATAAACCTTAATATTATGGTTTTTTTAAAAAACCTTGAAAGAATGGTTTTAAAGGTTAGACCAGAAGATTTAAAAAAATTTTTGGAGATTAAAATAAATGTATCTATCCAAGCCATCGGGCTTTCAGTCATAATTGCAACAATGATATTATTGTGGAGGTTGTTAAAATGAAACTTCAAGCATTTGAAATTAACCAAAATGGAAAGAAATTTTATTTAACTTTTATGAATGGAAGAGAATTATACGATAAAAATAAAATTAAAGTAGATATTTGGAGAAAGGAGGAACAAGACGGTTATCAAAGAAAACCAATTCAATCAAGAATCACACAATTTACTAAATTTATAGCAAAGTCAAAGGGTGCTTCTCCTCTTTCAATACTTTTAAGTGTGAGGAAAAAAATAAATTTTGAAACTGTTAAAGATAATTATGGTTTTTTAAAAATACCGGATAATGAATCTCTATGGGAAGTTGATGGCCAGCACAGGTTAGAAGGATTAAGATTAGCCATTGAAGCTGGTTATACATTCTGTTATGATTTTACTTTTCCCGTTATTATTATGTGCCCTGCTAATTGGGTTGACGGTAATGAAAGTGACTCAAGATATTTAGAGGCATTTCAATTTTTTATAATAAATCGTACACAAAAAGGCTTGAAAGCTGACTTAGTAACTCAATTTTTAGCGAGATTATACAAGAAGGAAAAATTTTCTGAACTTGTACAACTCCCTACTTCAATTATAAAAGATATAGAGTGGAAACCTAAAGCTGTTGAAGTTTCTGATATTTTAAATAAAAGTGATTCTGTATGGCGAGGAAAAATAATGGCTCCTAATGATACAAAAGGTGAAACTTTAATTAGTCAACTTTCTTTTACAAATTCATTAAAACCTATTTTACTACATCATAATTTTGAAGCTCATGATGGTCATGATTTAGCAGAATTTTTAAAAAGGTATTGGGATGTAATAAAAAAAATTATTCCTAATGCTTTTAAACTTCCTAAAGAATTTGTTTTACAAAAGACTACGGGACCATTCGTATTACATAGAATTTTTCCAGATGTTGCTAGTTATTGTGAAAATAGAAAGCTAACAGAAGAAAATTTTTATAAAGTATTATCTAAACTTGAAGAAGGTTTAAATGATGATTTTTGGAGTAGCGAGGGGGTTGCTGGTACAGCGGGTACAAATCAAAAAGCATTTGCTATATTAGAAAAAAAGCTGCGTGATGAACTAGAATCCACACAAAAAGAAATAAAACCCATAAAAACTTTTAAGTTGTAAAATAAATCAATTATATCAAAGCACCATTACTCATTTTTTACATTTAAATTACATTAAGAAGTCTCAACTGCCAAATTATGATTTTGGGCTTATACCACTGGACATCTTCACGTATAATATTTAAATTAAAATCATTTATGTAGTTTCAACCAGTAAAAAGATGGTGATTTAAATTATTTCAAAAAATTTCGCAAGATGTTTGGCTAAAATAAGCGGTGATGGCTACCTTAACCGTTATTACATAAGGTACAATAATTCTTGTGACATTCTAATTGATGAATTCAAGCAAGATATGAGTTATCTTTTTAAAGATATTAAATTTAATGAAGGTTGGAAAGATTCAAAAACCAAATATGTACAAGTCAATGGCAAATCAAAATCAGAGATATTTCTTAGAGAACTTAGCAGTTTCAAAAGTTCCGATATATTAGTTCCTGAAAGCATTAAGAATTCTGATGACTCTATAATGGCTGAGTATTTGCGGGCTTTTTATGATGATGAAGGGTGTGTAGCGATTAGGTTACATAAAAAGACGAATGAGTAGAAAAGAAACATTACATTAACATCTAATTCCCTAAAAATATTGGAAGAGATTAAGGATATTCTTCTATCTAGATTTCAAATATATTCAAACAAAATTATTAGAACTGCAAAGAATAGGGCTGATGACAAAACTTTTGTTTTGGCGATATCTGGAAAGG
>JACPTC010000049.1 GCA_016192985.1 Candidatus Woesearchaeota archaeon
CGCAAATTTCATGGGTTGCCGAAATTTGCTCACGAGGGAAAATTTTGGAGGGAAAAAATCTCGTGAAATATTGTACGTTATACGAACAATTTATAGAAAACCCTTCCCAAACAGCAGCTTTATAAAATCCGGATTTAATGAATGAAACATGAAAAAATTAATCCCGATTATTGCTGTTTCCGTAATATTAGTTCTAGTTGTCGGATATTTTGTTTTCAATTACACAGTCAAAAAAATAACTGAAAGAGAGGTTAAAAGAATAACCCAGGAAGAAATAGGCAGGATAACAAATGAAGAAATTGACAAAGCAACTCAAAGCGAAATAGACAGGGTTACTGACGAAATAGTAAAGCAAAGAACAGAGGAGATAACCAGGCAGATATTGGGCGGAGGCGCTGATTCAGGCAATCTGCAGGAAGTGGAATGCGACAAAATTCCAACGCAAAGGCAGTTTGCTTCTAGCCCATACTACACAGGCACCTTAATTGACGCGCATCTTCACATGCCATTTACTTTTGAAGCGCCAAAATCACTCTACCAGCAGGCTGACTGGCCAGCTCCAATTCTTGAAAAGGAAGTTCTAGCAGGCGATATTATATGCGGTTTTGACAAGGAAAAAATCAGCTCTGCATTTGGTTTTTATGTCGTACCAAATCTACTGAAAGGACAGGCATTAAAACTCATCAAACAAATTGAACAGCAGCATACTGGAAGAATAACGCCATTTCTTATGCCAACCCATGTTTCAGGGCTTGACCTAAGGCCAAATGAAGCAGAAGAAATACTGAATTCAAATAAAGGCCTATTCAAAGGGTATGGTGAAATTGCATTTTACAAAGGCTCATTTAAAGGAGTAAGCCCTGACGATCCTTCCATGCTTGAAATCTATAAAATCGCAGACAAGCACAACTTGATTGTGATGCTCCATCCTGATGATGGCCAAAAGCAGGCTATTGAAAAAATTCTGAAAGAAAATCCGAATGTTAAATTTCTGCTCCATGGCGAAAATATGTGGCCGTGGGTGGAGAATATTATAGGCACTTATCCTAACGCTTTTTATTCTATTGATGCTAACCTTTTTAATATTCCAAATGAGCACACAATAGCCAATATTTACGGCCCGGAAAAGGAAGAATTTGTTTCTGAATTTAAAGCCAATTTTGACAAGATACTTAAGGTTAACCTGGAAATATGGAAACCCAGAATCGAAAAGCACCCGGATAGTTATCTTTGGGGCACGGACAGGGGATACGGCTGGCATTTTGATTCAGATGTAGATGCATTGCTTGAGGAGATGTCCCGCTCTTTCATTGGACAATTAGGACATGATGTGCAGGAAAAATTCGCTTACAAGAATGCTGAGAGATTGCTGGAGGAAAGATAATTTCAAAAAAGCCACTACTAAACAAGTCAATGATATTTAATGAATTGGCTGAATAAAATGTTATCTTGGTTTTGGCAAATTTGCTTCTAGGAATTTTATGGCTTCCTCAAGTGAGAACATTCTCCTTTGCCAAGCTTCGTCAGTTCTGGCTTTAGCACGTTGTGTTTTAAGTAAATCAAGTTCAGCACTTGGGTCTATAACATGAAATCTATCTTTAAATGGTCCATCCAATCCATAATATGAACTTGTTATTCCATCATATGAAGCTAGACCATATATAATACTCATATATTCAATGGTCACTCCAACAATCTGGCTTGTGGCGGTACTGGTTCTACCTTCAGCAACAGGCTCTTTCGATAATTCTATTATCCTACCATAGGTTGAAGGAATATCGACCCTAACAATTTGTCCAACTTTATAATTTTGTTGTGGCATTTTCTTGCAAGAAAACAAAAATCTTTATAAACTTTTCTAAAGTAGTAACAAATTGTTTCACAACTCCATCTCCAAAATTCTGCTCACTTCTTCCTTAACCCTTCTCTCAAAATCAGGAACTGTTTCTCCCTCTTGCTTTTCAGCGCTTAGCACTTTAATCAAATTATTTATCAATTCCTCTTCCTTTTCCAAGCTATTATCTCCTCAAATTCTTTTGATGTAACAGCGTGGGAGCTTTTCATCACAAAGTAAGCAGACTTGTCATAAAGCGCATTAAAAATCTCTTTGAAATCTATGTCGCTTGGCTTCCCATCCCCCAAAACTCCAAAAAGCCTTATCAAGACTATTGTGTTATTCAGTTCCTTGCTCTCAAAATGGTTTAAAACTTCATTTTTTATCTGCTCAGGATTTTTGTGGTCGCATTTAAGCTGCAATTTTTCAATGTTGTATACCTGTATTGGCTCCCACTTTAAATCGTTGCCTTCAACAATAAAAAAGCCCCCTCTCTCGAGCTTTTCAAGTTCCGCAAAGCTGTTTGGAAACAAAGGGCCAGGGTATGCAATTCTTCCGTAGCCCTCAATCTGTTTGTCATCAACAATATGAACATGGCCGCCAGCATAGTAGTCAAATCCCTTGGGCAATAATGACAATGGCTGTGATATTATATTCTCCATTTCCTTTGGCTTAAGCTCATCAATTCCTGAATGAAATAAGAAAATCTTGAAGCCCTGTTCGGCTTCAAGATTTTCCGTAATTAATTTTTCATAATAGGTTTTTTCCAAAGCGCCCCTTTTGCCCAAAATTCCGGTTATTTTTGCCCCTGTTTTTTTATCAACAGCAAAACTCAGCCTTAATCGTCCATTTTCAACAGTCCCTTTGAATACATTTGCAAACAAGCCAGCCTCCTCCAAAACATCAAGAATTGTTTTGCCGCTTGGGCTGTAGTCATGGCTGCCTGGCACGATGTACACGGGAATCTCCATGTCTTTCAGTTGTTTAAGTTTGCCAACAACAGCCTTTAAGTTGTCAAGCCTTGGAAATGAAGTGTTGAAGAGATCCCCGGCTATAAGGAGAAAATCCACTTTTTCCTTAATACATTTGTCAATTGCTTTGATAAAGGCATCTGTGCTTATATCCCTTAATTTGGGGTCTCTCCACGAACCTATATGGCAGTCCGCCATATGCGCAAATTTCATTCCATGTGGTAATGAACAACATTATTTAAAATTATTTGATATAACTAGCCTACTCTTTCCAAAACCGCAATATATTTAAGCTGTTCCATTTTTCTATGATAAAAATAACTTAAAAAGGTGGTTAAATGGCAGAAGTTGTATGCAAATGCGGAGTGAAAAGGGAACCTGGCTACCTTTATTTTGTAGATAAAAATGGAAATTGCGCCAGGGTTAACATGAAAAGGCCCGGAAAGCCTTACAAGAAAAAGGTAGAAATGCTTCACAAGTGCGGCATCAAGAGAAAAGAAGGCTACCTATACTTTGTTGACAAGAAAGGCAATGTCGCCATGGCAAAGATGAACAGGGGCGGCAGAAAAAAGAAGAGAAGATAAATTCTTTTTCTTTTATTTTTTTATTATTTAATTAACATATTGTCTGAATTATGATTTCAATTCACTAAATTCAATTGCGTCTTCACTGTTCTTGAAAGTGCTTTTAGCGACATTTTCAAAAAATGGAATGCTTATAGGGGTTGCAAATCTTGCAAAATTGCTTGTAAGCAGCGCCTCGCCAATATCCAGGCTTGCAATTGTCCTGTCATCGTCGCTTAAGTCTTGGGATGCGCTTTCTATTATCGCCTGCCTTTCAGGCTTCATTTCTATGCCGAGAATAATCTTAGTGTTGATGTTTGCAAGTATCTCTCTAGGGATTAGTGAAGGCAGCTGCGTAATTGCGCAAATGCCGACTTTAAACTTTCTTCCCTCTCTTGCAATTGTCGAAAATATATTAGGGCCTCTTTCCAGTATTTCCCTGCCCAAAACTCTTGGCGCTTCTTCCAAAACAATGGAGACAACTGGCTTGGAGTTTAAACTTCCGTTCATCTTATAAAATCTGTATTTGTTGAATATCTCATTCACTATCAGGCTTCCTATCAGCAGTTCAACACTTCCGGAGAAATTGGATGTGTCTATAATGACAATTCTGCCCTCTTCAAGATGTTTGCATACGTCGCTTATAGTTGCAAAGCCGGAGTTTAACTGGAAAATTCCTTTGCAGAATAATTTGTTGCTTTCAAATTCCAAATCAAGAAGGTACAGCAGCCTTCTCTTGACTACTGCCAGAGTATCGGGCCTAAAAGCATTTTCTATGCTCAAAGTCTTTTCCAATATGACTGCTTCAATCCATTTATCCCCATGCTCCTTATGATACAGGTTGAGGCACTGCCTTTGTGCATCGCTGAAATCTACAACGCCGTCAAAATGATGGGGTTTTATGACATCAAGGTTAATTCTCAATGCGTTTGTTCCTATAGGGGCATTCTTTGAAGTGTAGTATGCAATATTGCCTCTGTTGGGATGGTCTTTCAATCCAATCTTGTTTCTTCCATAATACTCGTCATGCGGATCAAGCACCAGAATGCCGCAATATCCCCTGCCAACAGCACTCCACAGCAGATTCGAAACCAAAACGCTTTTGCCCCTTCCGGTTGTGCCAGCTATCAGTACATGGTGCGAAAATACTTTTTCTCCGTCAAGATACACGGGCAAATCAAGCAGTTTTGAGCCGCTTCTTAAGTTGCCAACAAGAAGTGAATTTTTCGGTTTTGCGAGAAATTCCAGATCTTTTTCATTAACCCCCCTTACTTCAGAAAAAACTTTTGGCAGCGATTTGCTGATAAACGCATTTTTACCCCTTATTGTGGCAAGGCTCTTCATCATTGCAAGCATGTAATTCCTTAACTCTGCGTCAAACAGCTCAAATTCTGTGTTTTCCTCAAGCTTCATTCCAGCAATCATCTCAAGATTTTGCTGAGATATCTGGCTTCCGTAAACCAAATCATAAACTTGAAGCAGGATTTTCCCTTCACCGGAGTCAGCAATCAAAAGCTCGCCTATTTCAATGCTTTGGCCTGACTTTTGTCTTGCAATTATTCTTCCAAACTCGCCAGAAATAACTTGCCCCTTAATCAACATAAACTCACCCACAATATTTATTATTAATTTGTTGTGGCTTCGTAATATTCAAAAACAACAATACATGATAATTTTTACTTACTTGTTCTTGAACATACCACCCAGAAGTAAAGAATAAATTATTGTATATAAAAGTTGCTGTTAAAATATGTAATGTTCAGACTTTTGGTTGGGATAATAGCCTTTTACCATGCCAATAAGCTAGGATTCCTGATACTATGGTAGATAAAACAATTAACAACACAATATTAATCTCGCCTATTTTTTCTGCAAAGGTTCCAATGGCAAAAATAGTGGCTAATGTATTGGGCACTAAAACAACGGTTCCTAAGACCGTAAGCCACACAACAACCAAAGCAAGCCTGTTGTTAAGCATTTGGAGCTGATTATTATAGATGCTTTGCAATACTTCCAATCCAGACGCCAAAACAGTTGACATCTGCTCGCTTATTGAGATTTGTCTTGTCAAGTCTGTGCTGAGCATGCCTATCTTCTGCAATATTATTGAATCATCTGTTATTATCTCAGCATCGCCATACCTTAAGTAATGCACAACATCAAGTGTTGCCCATAAAGCCTCTAAATAGGAAATCAGGGCGTGCTTCATTTTATATATGTCATTTCCTAATTCCTGCCGTGGAAATGTGGGCTCTATCAAATATTTGCTTATTTCCTCTCCCTGCTCCTGTATGGAGCGTATGCCATCAAAATTTCTCTCATTGTTCTCGTCCAGAATCCTAATCAACACCAAAGATATCTTGTCAATGTCGTCAAGGTTCTTTGGAATTTTTTTGAAAGATGTAACAGCATACCTTGCAAATTTGACAAGCCTTGTGACATGCTCTCCGTGCAATGTGACTATAAGGTTGCTCTTCATGAGCACCAAAAGCTTGTTTGTCTCAACTTCAAGCTTTCTGACCCTGACAGCTGGAAGCAGCAATCCAAGCTCTGTTGTGTGGTCGTCATAACCAGAAAATCTTTGCTTCACCAGCTCATGGGCTATTGTCGGATTGAACCCCAGCATTGACGATACTTTGCTCCCCTCACCTTCTAGGTCATCAACTTGCACATTTATCCATGCAAAATCGGCATCTTTTAAAGTCGGCAAAAACTCCTCAACCTTCCCCTCAATTTTTATAGTGCTGCCGTTCTTAAGCATTGCAACGCAGAAAGTAGGGTTTGCATTGTTGGCTGATTGATTTGAATAATTTTCAATTTTTGTTTCGGCTTCATGCTCGTGCTTCATTTTGTCTCTGTCTCCAATATCTGCTCTATCTCTTCTTTTGACACTGCGCAGCCGTTTAGCTTTACTCCCCATAAAACACTTTCCAGCAAATTTTTCCTTGAATCTGGTATTTGCGTCACATACCTGTCAAGCATTCCATGCTCATAGGCAATTGTGACCAGTTCTACTGAGCGTATTGCCTTTATACCATTAACTATGCTGTTAAACTCTTTTAAATTACTTTCGTTTATGCTTATTGGCGTATGCAATGTTTTCCTAAGAATTTCAACAATGATTTTCGGATTTTCTATGAGTAATCTTGTTGTCTTTTCGTCAATAACTATTGCATCGGCATTCAATTCAAGAGCTGCTGCGATTACAGACATTTCCGCAAAATGCACAATTTTCATATAATAATCCCCGTAGGCTTTGAAAATCTCGTTTGCCATATCCAAGAATTTTAAGGCATTTTTGTCTACAAAGCCGTTGCCTGCAACTTCCAATATGCCCTCTTCAATCAGTTTTTCCACTTGAATAGCTTCAAACTTGAATTTTTTTGTCTCCAAGGGTTTGTCCACCAGTTCGCGCTTTACAGGTTCTGTTATGTAGAAATTCCCCCTGAAGTCCTTTCTTAATGGCTCAAGTATCCATAAAAGATTGTTTGTTGCTAAGCTTATTATTGGGCCAGCGTCAAAAATCAGAGACTTCATGAGAATAAACTCCTTGCAATTTTCAATCTTTTTGAGATGCTTACAGGTTCGCTGAATTGGTCAACCAATGTTGTTTTTCCAAGATAGTGCATAAGTTCCCACTGCGATATGCCAAGCACTTCAGATGCCCTCGCAACTGATATCCCATGCTCGCATAATTTGCAGCCTTTTTTTATCTGCGCCTGGTTTATGACTTCGTGGATGTAAAGCCTCAATCTCTCGTCTATGGTTCTTATAAAGCTAAACATGCTTTTTATTGATTTCCTAAATGGCTCCTCTTGATTTTTTTTTAGGTTTGAGATGCAGGAGTTCAGGATGCTTAAAGCCTTGGCATAGTCCAAATCTCCCTGTTTCCTCTCTATCAGCTTTGACAATGAATAAATCAGGATTGCAACAGAAATTGAGTCTTCGTCTTGGAATATGCTTGCATTGTGTATTACATGATTGCTTAGCTCTTTTATCGCTGCAACATCGCTTTCTTCCTTCACTTTTAGAATATCTACCAATTCCGTCAATACGGCGATTATGTCTTTCTTTATTATGTCATGCATTGTGTAAATCTTGTGATTGATTGTTATATAAAAGTTTTGGTTTTTGAAAAAATACTACCATTTAGTTTAACATTTACACACGAAAATATGACTAAAACGAAATAAATAAATATAAGCTTAAAGATAATTAAAAGGATGGCTGTTGTTGCTGGGGCAATCGGCGAGAAGAGGGATAAAGCTCTTGAAGAAAGAGTCAATGGGACAGTTCATCCAACTACAAATAAAGATTATGATTTTCAAGCTCTAACTTTAACACATTTGGATTCTCTTTACAATTTTGCATTGTTTTTGACAAGGAATCCTACTGAAACAGATGACTTGGTTCATGAAACTTATTTGAGGGCTTTTAGGTTTAGCCATCGATTTCAGCCCGGGACTCATTTAAGGGCTTGGCTGTTTCAGATAATGAGAAATACTTTTTTGACATTCTATCGGCTAAGAAAGCGGGAAGTAGTAACAGTTGCGGAAAATGGAATTCCGGAAGGGGATAGGTACATGTTTCATGATGCACCACAAGTGGATGGGTATACAACTGAGGTTCGCACAGATTTAGAGCGAGCTGTGCGCCATTTGCCTGAAGAATTTAGAACGGCATTTCTTCTTGCTGAAGTTGAAGGCATGATTTTGGAAGACATTGCTAGGGTTATGGAATGTCCTGTTGGAACTGTTAAGTCTAGGATTTTCAGGGCAAAAGACAGGCTTAGGACATTGCTTAGAGAGTATTCTGGAGAATATGGTGGACATGACAGAATTCCAGCCAAAAGAGCGTATAATGGAAAAGCTATAGATGTATTTGCTTAAAACTTAAATTATTATAATCCTAAAAATTTTTCCACATTCCTCTTAGCCTCTTCCTCTCCCTGCACCAGCAATTTTCCGTTCTTGTAAAGAATCACAGTGCAGGGTCCCTTCATTATTGCCAATTCATGCTCTGACTTTGGCTTTTCAAAATGAAAGCCGAATTCTTCCAGTTTTTGTAAGTCTTCAATTGTATGGCTTTTATGCTTTTGCTCTTCCTTTAGGAATTGCGAGAAATCC
>JACPTC010000052.1 GCA_016192985.1 Candidatus Woesearchaeota archaeon
ATCCAGCTCCATATTGGTTGAAAGCAACATGATAAGGCTCATTCCAAGCGCTTCTTAAAGGCGCAAATCCTAAAAAGTTGCAGCATTGCTCATTTCCATAGCAAATTGTCGTTGCTTTGTCCTCATCTAAAGAGTAAGTTTCCCATTTTGTGCAAAGCTTTGACTCATCAACAGCCCAGTTGAAATTGCTTCCCTCAACATTTAAATCCACAACCCCATTTACGCTTTCTGCTCCATCATTGTCTTCATCAAACAAGCTGTCTTTATTATATTCAAGATTTATTTCTATTATTTTTGTTATATTTTGTTGTGTTTCATTTATCTCCTCATCGTCTTCATCTTTATTTTTATCTTCTTTATTTTTATCGTCTTTATCTTTCTCTTCACCCTTTTCGTCTTTTACAACAAAACCTATGATATCTCCAAAATACTTGTCTTTGAAATTTAACAAAGTACTGTCAAAAATCAAATATCTTTTGTCATCTTTTTCAAGCCATACTTTAGCAGTTGAATTCTCCTTTATATTGCCGCTTAACTTAATGCTTTTTAGCAAGCCTTGATTTTGAGGAATCCAATCATAAGTGGTATTTGCATTTATTTCAAGATTTAAAACATCTTCATAATTTTCAATTTGAGTTTTTATTACAAATCCAAAAATGCTTGTATATTTCCATAGCAATAATCCTGAAAATATTGAGGTTATAATAATAAACGACATAAAAATTCCAAAATTAACATTTCCTTTCTTATCAAATTTTTTCTTTTCTTTCAGCTTTTTATCAGCCAATTCAAAAACAATCTCTTCGTACGGCTGCCTAGGATGAACTTTAAATTTATTAAGAAGTTCAACTGTACTTTTCTTAAGCTTAATTGTTGTAATGTCCTTCATGGTATACTTAAATATACTTTAGTATACCAATTTATAAAGATTTCTAATTTCTCTAACTTATGCCCATGCAGAAATATATTTAATGTGGAAAGACTAGAACAGCGAATTTTGTTGTGTAACTATTAATTAGTAATAAAAATGCGGAGGACAGGACATTCGCCAACCTTCTCACTCGAAGCAATTTTGACCGTGGGTTTGCCCACCGCGCCTGCGGCGCATTTTCTTTTGGTCAAGCTTTTCTTTTTTAAAAGAAAAGGTTGGGTTCGAACCTGCGTAGGCACTAAGCCAATAGGTGTCTTCAAGTCATTGCCGCAAATAAAACAAAAATAATATTCCTACTTTGTTTAAAAATATTGTTGTTTTAAAAATCTCATTTTAGTGAGAAAATATTTGACTCCCTTATAAACTTTGTTGAGTATTTCTAACTTTAAAAATAGCTTACTTATAACTTACATATAAATTACATATAACTTATTAATAAGAGTAAACTGATTGTCTAAAGTCTATCTTTAGTATATTAAATAGAAATATTTATATAGTAGTATACTAATTTATATTATAATACACATAAATTACACAAAACATACAATGGATATAGAAATCTTAAATGTAAGATTGCCTTCTGAGATAGTTAAATGGCTTGATTCATTGGTGGGTAAAGGCATCTACAAGAGCAGGTCTGAAGCCATAAGGGAATTCTGCAGAGAATACGTCAATCAGGCAAAAAGCAAGGGTGCAAGCTATGAATGATGTGATGGTAAGCATAAGGATGCCGAAAGCGCTTGTTGCAGAGCTGAAGGAGCTTGCACAATCACATCACTTTCTTGACCTTAGCGAAGAAGTCAGGAGCATTGTCAGGCAGAAATGGCTGCGCCATGCTGCACCCGAGCTGTTTGAATTGAAAAAATTGAGAGAAGAAATTGAGAAGGAAATAAAACGAAAGAGCGTGAAAAAACTGCAGCAGCAAGTAGCAAATGAGCTTGAGAAGATAAAAACACAATTGAAGCAAGAGGGCTTTGTAAATGATTAGCAAATTTTTCAAAGACAAGAAAGGAAAGACATTATCTTACTTAGCAGTTATAATGCTAGTATCCACTCTTTTATTGTCGAAATTTATTGGGGCTGCTGATGCCATCCAAAATAATGATGAGAATTTTAAACCAAAACAAAATAAAGTATTTGGCATTGAGCTTTTTTACGGTGAAAACAGTAATTACGACAGCAATAATGACGGCTTGGAAAATTTAAGAGGAGTTGTGGATTTCAGCATTGCCGGCACAAAATCTGTTTTGGATTCTGACAAAAGCAAGCTGTGCACAAGATGGGAAGTATATTCATTAGAGAATAACCTAGTAACAACATTATGCTACGGAAGCGGAAACTGCTGCATACTGATAGGCATTGCACCATCCAGAAATAATTGGAATGAAACATTTTACTTGGCATACGGAATGCACGGGGCATCGGAAAATAATATAGTGAGTGCGCAGCTTATTCATGCTGACTATAGCCTAAGCGCAGAGCATCCTTACTCAGAAATCCATTACTCAGAATGGAAAAGCCTGTCAGCCATATTCAGAGACTATATTGGCACAAGAAATCTGGACATTGAAGAGGCAAGGCAGAACATTGAAAAGATAAAAAGCAAAAACAGCGGTGTCAAGAGCATAAAGCTAAAGGACAGCAGCGGCAAAGAATTGAGTGAAATAACTCCTAATAAAAGCATCAGCTTAATACTTAATTTGTCTGCTGTTATCGTTTCAATAAATAACTTCAATGCATTGAGCGCCAACTGGGAGAACAGCGGCAGCATGGAAATTAAAACTGAAGACCATGAACTTACCAGCTCGTTAGAAGAAATGGGCATAAGCCCTAAGGCATTGGTGTCTATTCAAGGCATAAACAGTTTTCTTGATAATGAAAGCTACTACGGCATTGTGGAATTAACCATGAGTGAGCCATTTAACAGCGTGCTCTATTGCCCTGATGACAAAATTTTGTCATGCAAGGTTGTGCAGGAATGTCTGCATGGTTTCGAAGGCAAAGAATGCTATCTTGGCAATGACAAAACCGTCAAAATCTTTGTCCCTCATTTTTCCTCAATCATAATAGCGCTGGACAATGCCATTGCAAATCTAACCCTCAACAATCCAGATAACTCTAGCGTTCTTCAAAGCGGCGAGAATGTCTATTTGAATTTCACTATAAATGAAACTGTAAGCGCAAATTATTCGCTTGATAGCCAATCATTTGTAAATCTGGGGAACGGGACGTCATTCACTGCTCTTCTAAGCGGAACACTGCCTTACAATGTAATCTCAAATGGCCTTCACACCTTATCAATATACATTAAAGACTTAATTGGCAACAGCGCAATAGCAAACCAGTCATTCATGGTTAATGACACAGCAGCACCCTACATTACATTAAATATAACAAACAACAGCGCATTCTCCGGCACAGGTTTATTGTTGTCCATAAACATAAGCTCTAATGAATATGCCAACATAACATATAGAATAAACGACGCAAATTTTTCTCAGCCAATTGACTTGGGGGCAAGCAAATCAAGAATAGTAAACCTTACCCCTGTTAATGGGACAAACAATGTAACAATAAATGCGTCTGACATGCATCAAAACAATGCCGCAACCAAACTGGGATTTAATTTTACGCTTACCTATCCCCGTTCCTGTTCTGACGCTGCTCAAAATGGAGATGAAACTGGAATAGATTGTGGAGGGAGTTGCACTGCCTGCATTGCTTTCAGCGTCAGCACTGACAAAAGCTCATACAACCTGACTGACAATGCTTACCTGACTGTTATTGCAAGGTCCAACTCCACTGTTAACGTGACTGTGTCGCGTGAAAACGCAGTTGCTTATAGATACGTTTTCGTCCCTGTATTTGCAGGCGCTCCAGTTGCAGAGACAAGAATAATACAGAACACAAGCAATGCGGGAAATTATACAATAAATGCCGTGATGTCCTATTTGAGCATTAGCGAGTATAAAAATGCCACATTTGAAGTTCTCGCGCCGTCAAGCAATCCAATAAGCGTGGTTATCAATGCAAATGCAACCACGATTGACGAAAGCAATGCTGTTTCATTCAGCGCCACTGTAACAGGAAATTCAGGTGCAATCTCATATAAATGGGACTTCCAAAATGACGGAACAATTGACAGCACAGATGCATCACCTTCTTACACTTATCCATCTAACGGAACATTTGTTGCAAACCTAACAGTCAGCGACTCAAAATGGAACCAGACAGATGTAGAAATAATAACTGCAAGAAAGCTGTATAATATCACAATTGTAGTAAAGGACAATTCAACAGCAAGCCTGATTGAGAGCGCAGAAGTGGAATTTGACGATGAATCAAAATACACTGACAGCTACGGCAAGGTTATTTTCATAAAAAATCCAGATGATTACAATCTAGTTGTTAGAAAGTCCGGTTATATGACTTTTTCAAATGAAACAGAAATAAATGATAATTCGATTTTTGAAGTCCTGCTTGCACAGGAAGATAGCCAAGCACCGCTCATCCAAATCTTAAGTCCTGAAGACAAGGCAGGCATTTCAAATAATTCTGTTGTGATTAAGTATAAAGCGATTGACCGTTCAAGTATGGCTTGCACACTATTTACAAATCTAAACTCAAGCTTATGGAAAATTGAAAGCACAAATGCTGAGGTTCAAAGTGACATTGAATATTTATTCGCTGTCACAAACTTGAGGAATGGAACATACCAATGGAAAATAGAATGTATTGACAAAAACGGCAATTCAAATGCCAGCAATTCCTTTACTTTCACAGTTGACAGTTCCATAGTTGAGAATGAGCTGTCAGTTGACTTGAACGAGCAGGATAAAATTGCTGAAGGCTTAAACTCAGAAATTGATTCAGTTTTATCAGGTTTAGAAGGCTTAAAGGCAGACGAGAAAGAATCTGCAGAAGCAATGCAGCTTCAAAAAAACCTCGAAAAGTCAAAGATTGCAGTGCAAAGAGCCAACAGAGACTTGCATAGCCTGAAATGGAGAAGACTGAATGATACAGAACTGCAGCAGGAGACGCAAAAAATACTGGACAGAATAGGGTATATTAAAGACACAACTCCAAAAACAATAGAAGTTGTTGACAAGAACGAATTTGTAAAATATCCAAATAAAGAGGACATAAACAAGGCATTGCAGTATCTGATTAATTCGACCAATCTCAAGTTCAGCAAAAAAGAAATCAGCAATCTAGCAAATGAAAATCACAAACTGCAGTCACTTATAACAGTGACAACCAAAGCCAAGATTGTAAATGTTGATTATATATCAGGAAGAAAAAACACCATAACTCTTGTACAAAAAACTGTTAACGCTCAAAAAAATTTGGATGGCATGGTTTTTTTTGAGGTTGTACCAAAGGAGATTGCAAAAAATATTAGTGAAATTGAACTGCTGTTTGACTATGAGATTATAGATAATGATCCTGTTGTTAAAATAGATGTGGCTAAAATAAAAGAGTACTCTTATTATGTAAACAAAAAGCTGAGTGTCACTGAAACTGAAAAAACAAAATCAATATTGCTGAACAGCAACCTCAGAAAATCAAAATCAGACAGCAGCTTAATAACAGGCTTCGTTTCTTTGAATGAATTTTCTTCGGATTTTGTCAAAACGCTGGATGTAAGATTAACTGTGGAGTTTATTGCAATAATCGTGCTGTTTATGGTCTTCCTGTATTATCAATTTGGAGAAAGTGAAAAATTTGCCCAATTATTCACTGGCAAAGAAATTGGCGAAATTAAAAAATTGATTGGTTCGGCATTGAAAGATATAGGCAATGGCGATTATGAAAATGCGTCTTCAAAATATAAAGAAGTAAATTCAAAGTTCAATATCCTAGATAAAAGAAAAAAAGAGCTTGTTAAAAATTCTGTTGTTGAGCTTATAAATAAGATTAATCTGCTTTATATAAATCAATTGTCTGAAAAAGCTGACGAGCTCGTGAAATTAAATGACAAAAGCGGGGCTTACCAAATATATGCGCAAATACAGCCTCTTTACAAGATAATCCCAAAAATGTACAAAGCTGAGATTGCAAAGAGATGCATGGAATTGCACAATGCAATTAACTTAAGGTAAATTTCACTCAAAATTCAATGATGGACATGAAAAAAGAGGTGACACATAACTGGCTAGTTCATTTTTTTATAGCCATAACTATCCTAATTTTTTTGATTAATTCTATTGACTCATATGCGCAAACCAGCATAAAAATCGAGCCTGAGCAAATAAATAAAAAAGTAAAGTTAGGCAATTTTGTTGATATTCCAATTAAGATTACAAATAATGGCAATACTCCATTGTCATTAAGATTTGCAGTTGAAGGCGATGTGGCAAGATTTACTGCTTTGGAGAAAAGCAGCGCCTCAATAGAGCCTGGTTTGGATGAGCGGATAAAGCTTACCGTTTTCGGAGAAAATATAACAACCTTACTTGGTTTTTTTATCATATCTGGAAATATAGAAGACAAAGTGCCAATAAATGTCACTGTAACTGATATAAGTGCAATACCTGTAGAAGCTTTATTAATTGAAGTAGAGCCAATAACTGAAAGGGCAAAAATAGGGGACATCCTAAAATACAGGATAGGGTTGCAAAATCTTTTAACAGACAAAACTTATCCGGTTGCTATCCATTCCAGCATTGACAAAATAGAGGAAGACCAATCAACTTATAAATTTGAGAAATCTTTTTTTACCGAAACGGACAATGTTGAATTAGCTACTACCACCTCAATAGTTAAAGAGTTTCATATGCCGGATTTCATAAGGCCGGGTGAGTATGTGATTAATGTAAAGGCGGAGTATCTTGGCTTGACATCTTCAGCAAGCAAACGCTTTAGAGTTGTTGAGCCAATTCTTGATTATGAAGTGCTTGGGATTCTTCCGCTAAGATGGGTGCTGTTTAGCAGCATATTCTTATTAATCGGGGTTGCTGCATTTTTTGTTTACAGAAAGAAAAAGGCTAAGGCGAAGAGATATGTTGCCAAGATTGACTACAATGCTCTTCCAAAGCCGGGCCCAAGGTCAGCCTACACTGGAATGATTGCCGAAACCAACAAAAAAGCGTATTTTGACTTAGACCAATTGCAGACCCACACCTTAGTTGCAGGCTCTACAGGAGGCGGAAAAACTGTATCTGCCGAAGTTCTTGTGGAGGAGGCATTATCAAAAGGCGCAGCTGTGATTGTGTTTGACCCAACTGCCCAGTGGACAGGCTTCCTGAGAAAGAACACAGATAAAAGGATGTTCGGATTATACCCAAAATTTGGGATGAAAAAGGCAGATGCAAAAGCCTTTAACGGCAACGTAAGGCAGATTTTAAATGCTAGGGAGATTATTGACATAAAAAAGTTCATAAAGCCAGGCGAAATAAATGTATTTTCTGTAAGCAAGCTAGACCCTGAAGACATAGACATACTTGTAGCAAACACTGTAAGACAGGTATTCCATGCCAATTTACCTGAAAGCCCGCAATTAAAATTAATGATAATATTTGATGAGGTTCACAGGCTGTTGCCTAAATTCGGCGGCTCAGGAGAGGGGTTCATCCAGATAGAAAGGGCTGCAAGGGAATTCAGAAAATGGGGCGTTGGCTTGATTTTGATAAGCCAAGTACTGACTGATTTTGTAGGAGAAACAAAAGCCAACATAAACACAGAAATCCAGATGAGGACACGCGACCAAGGCGATTTGGATAGAATCAAGAACAAGTACGGGGCTTACATGCTTCAGTCTTTGCTTAAATCAGCGACAGGCACAGGCATGATGGAGAATGCATCATACAACAAAGGCAACCCTTATTTCGTAGCCTTTAGACCTTTGTTGCATGAGCACGCAAGGCTGAGTGACGAGGAGCTTGATGATTATAACAAATACAATGAGGTAATAGATGACTTGGACTATCAACTAGAGCAGCTGGAAAAGGAAGGCATTGATGTTTTTGACCTGAAGCTAGAGTTAAAGATGGCACTTGACAAAGTAAAGTCAGGCAGCTTCAATATGGTAAACATTTACTTAGAGGGCTTAACCCCCAGAATAAAATCAAATTGGGACAAGCTTGGCAAGCAGCCTGCAAAGAGGGCGCTAAAGCTTGTAACAGAGTCTGAGCTGAGGGAAGAGCTCGAAAGGGCAAAACAAGCAAGAAAGAAGTTTGAAGAAGGGCAAAAGGCCGGCGGCAAAGCGGCCAGCTTTGGAAAAGAAGAAAAAATCCTTAAATTTCAAAATGGGATTGTAGTCAGCAAGAAAAATGAATTGTTAGACGCGCTTGAAGCAATGGATGACAAGGTATTTAAGCAGCATGTCAATGAGCAGAAGAACGATGTTAGCGACTGGCTTTCATTGACAGACAAGCCTTTGGATGAAAAGCTCAAGGGCATAAAAACTAAAAAGGAAATGATAGACATACTAAAGAAAGATATGGAAGAAAAAGGTCAAATCTGATTTAATAATTGAAAAAGCAAGGTTTATTAATAGGTTGCTAAATTAGAGTGATTAAGATTAAGAAGTAAAGAGTCAAAATGAACACCGAAGGCGATTATAAATATGTGCCAAAGAGAAAATTGACAGAAGCAGAGAAGCAGACAATCATGCTTAAAATAGAGAAGGTCAAATTGCAGAGAGAGCAGTCATTGCTTATTTTAAACAAAAGCATTATGCTGTTTTTTGCTTTTTTTGCTGTTGCCATAGTTGGGCTTGTAAACAAGCTTGTCACGCCTACACAGCTTAACATACTCATTATTATTGGGGTATTGGCGTTGGTGGTGGGCGTTCTGCCTTATAGCATCGATGCCAAAAAAGAAGAAAAGGAGCTGGAAAAAACAATAGACGAACTCATAAATTAAAAATGGAAAGAATAATATCCGGCATTAACGGTCTTGATAATCTTGTCAATGGGGGATTCCCAAAAGGCCATTCTGTACTTTTATGCGGCGCCCCTGGAACCGGAAAAACCATTTTTGGGCTTCAGTTTTTGTATACAGGCGCAAAAAATCATAATGAAAACGGGCTGTATGTCAGCATAGAAGAAAACCCAAACAAGCTAAAGGCATACGCAAAAGAGTTTGGATGGAAAGATATTGAGAAGCTGGAAAATGAAAAAAAACTTGAATTTCTGAGAGTTGCTCCGAACCAGAGAAAATTTGATGTAGCCGAAGCAGTCAAGCAAAAAGTGCAAGATATAAACGCAAAAAGAATGGTAATCGATTCCTTATCTGCTATTTATCTTGCATTTGAGGACATCACTCAGTTTATTTACTCTTTTGTCAATTTGATTGAAGAGTTGGGGGTAACAAGCATTTTCATAACTGACAGCCCCCCTGGCTCTAATGAACTGACAAAAGACGGCGTTTCTGAGTTTGTGTGCGATGGCGTTATACATCTGCAGCTTCATGATGTAAGCAAGGCAGTAAACAGGACAATTTCTATTAAAAAAATGAGAGGAACAAGCATAATTCCCGGAATGAACAGCCTGAAATTTACAGAATCGGGGCTTGAGGTTGAAGAGTACAAAGCGTTTTATTAATCTTATTGACAATGCCTGATAAAATACCTAGGGAAGAAAGGGTGCCAACTGGAATAAAAGGCCTTGATAAATTAACTGAAGGAGGCTTTGAGAAAAACAGCGCGGTATTGGTTGCAGGAGGCGGCGGCAGCGGGAAAAGCATTTTTGCCACCCAATTCTTGACTGAAGGTATCACAAAGCACAATGAAACAGGAATTTACATATCATTTGAAGAAATAAAGGACAGGTTTTACAAGCATATGCTTGTCTTTGGGTGGGATTTGAGAAAGTTTGAGGAAGAAGGAAGATTCATATTTCTGAAGTATAGCCCTGAAAGAATAGCAAAAATTGTAAGGGAAAAAAGCAAGGAAATTGAAAATTCAATCAAAGAAGTTGAGGCAAAAAGAATTGTGATTGACTCTTTGTCAGCCTATACAGCCTTATTCGAATCTGAAGCTGAGAAAAGAAAGATGCTTGTCGCTTTGTTCGACATGATAAAAGAGTGGGACTGCACAACAATTGTTGTTTCAGAAGAAGACCAGCATCCTGACCAGCACCACTCTACTGTGGAGGGGTTTATGGCTGATGCGATTGTTTTATTGTACAATGAAAGGGAGCCAAAGGGCCTAAGATTCAGGGCAATAGAAGTATTTAAAATGAGGGGCACTAAGCATGAATCAAAGATATGCTCGATGAAAATAACAGAGCATGGAATAGAGGTTTATCCGGATACAATTGTATTATAATTCAAAAATAAAATAAAAAAATTTAAAAAGAGGTTAGCCAATTTAAGAATAACTCAAAATGAAGCGAGTAAAAACAGGCATAAAAGGCCTCGATTCATTGATAGGAGGCGGCTTCTTGGAAGGCCACTCTGTTCTTGTTTGCGGCGCCCCTGGAACCGGAAAAACCATTTTTGGGCTTCAGTTCCTGTATAAGGGAATAACAGAATCGAATGAAAACGGCCTTTACGTGAATGTTGAAGACAATATCCCTAAACTCAAATTTTACGCCAGTGAATTTGGCTGGAATTTAGACAAGCTGCAAAATGAGAAAAAAATTGATTTCCTGGAAATACCAATTGACAGGATGGGCTTTAAAATAGTGGATGCAGTTGCTGATAAAGCAGCAGAAATAAATGCAAAAAGGATTGTGATAGATTCCCTTTCCGCTTTGTCCATAAATGCCAAGAGGTTTGACTTGCCTCTTAGAGACCAGCCGGATCCTACTGGCACTATAGGTGGAAAGATACTTCATACAGCGGGCTATATCCCATTTGAAGACACCCAGCAGTTTACTTATCTTTTTATCTACAGAGTATCCGACTTGGGCGCAACAACGCTTTTTCTGACTGACACGCCGCCAAGCTCTGAAATACTTACAAAAGACGGCGTTTCCGAGTTTGTCTGTGATGGCGTCGTGTATCTGCAATTGCACGATACGAGCAAGAATGTAAACAGAACTCTTTCAGTCAAGAAAATGAGGGGCAGCGAAATAGTGCCGGGCATGAACAGCCTGAAATTCACAAAAAAAGGTTTGGAAGTAGGAGAGTTTAAGGCATTTTATTGAGCATATTAAGTTATAAACTTTTTTCTGTGCCAAAAAATGTTTGAACCGTACTTTTTTCTAACGATTTCTGGCACACGATAGTTATTTATAATGAGCTTAAGTAATATGTCTTATGACGTGGATTTTTGAGGTTAAAGACAAATCTGGCAGGAAAATTCATCTGTCAGATGAAAGATGGAAACATCTCAATCAAGAGCATCCTGAAGTTGCACCTTACCTTGAAGATATAAAAGAGACACTAAAAAATCCTGTTAAAATTACTGAATACGAACTTGATGAGAATGTCAAATATTATTACAAGTATTTCAAAGAAAGAGAATCAGCAAAATACCTGCTTGTAATCGTTAAGTATTTAAATGAGCATGGCTTTATAATCACAGCTTACTTTGTGAGGAATATAAAATGAAAGGTCCTATGAAAGTTTATTATGA
>JACPTC010000050.1 GCA_016192985.1 Candidatus Woesearchaeota archaeon
AGGAGTTGATTACACACATCCAGATTTGGGTGGATGCTTTGGCACAAATCAAGGACCAACAATTGTAACCTGCGAAAACTCCCCTTGCATTGCCTCAAAAGAAAGGATTGGCTCAAGGGATAATATACAAGGAACTCCAGAACCCAATGCCCCTAACACAGTAGACGGCTGTCAGGATGGAACATTGGGAAGTTACTTAACTGACGAGTCTGTGGAGTCTATAACAATTACAAACTCAAACAACAACAAATTTAACAAAAACGATATTGTAGAAGTAAAAATTACTACTTATTGTTCCAGCAGAAATGACATTCTAAAATTAGTTTACAAAAATAGTGCTGCTGATTGGAAAATTATTAATTCTAGAAACTGCGCAGGCGGGGGTATTGAAGAATTTACTTTCAACCTACAGCTAGATAATGCAGATGGCGACCATGCAATAAGGGCTGCTTTTGACAGAATGGAAAGCCCAAATCCAGCGTGCCCTGGAAGTGTTTACGCAGATAACGATGATGTGGTTATTAAGATTGGAAGCTCTTCTAAGAGTGCATCTAGTAGGACTGCTGGATTAGCTGAAGACAAATGTAAAACTTTTGATGAGTTATTCGGCACAACTCAAAGTGATGTATTTGGCTTGACTGATAACATCATATCTGCTACTAAAAACAACAGGATTTGTTCTGAAAGCAGGCAAGCATTTAATGATCAATTAGAGAACTTAGTAAAAAAGAGAAAAGAACTAATTGCCGAGTTAATTAAAACAGACCCTGACAGGGCTTTAGCAGTACGAGATTTGCCCGATAATATTAAATCTCAATTTTCAAATACAGGTTTAATTGAAAAGAGAGGGCAATTTAGTGGAAGATTGGATGTATTGCATGTCGATGATTTTGAACACCCTGAAAATTCAAAGTTTGTTTTTTACCTGAACTCAAACGGGCAAAGGTATGAGATGTCTTCGGGCAAAGACTTGCCAGTGTTAATTTCTGGAACGCAAGTCAAGGTAGAAGGATTGGCTTTCGAAGATAGGATGGCTATAAGCACCCCAAGGCAAGGTGAACCTTTTGAAGTTCTTTTTGTGCCTGAAGATCCAAGGAATGAAAACCAAGGTCCGCAAAAGGCTTTGGTTATACTTGCTAATATTGGAAATCTGACAGCCCAAGCGACTGTTGGGCAGGCTGGACAGCTTGTGTTTGGCAATAATTTTGGCAGCGTCAATGATTACTACATCAAAAATTCTTATGAAAAGATGTCCTTATACGGTGATGTTGTTGGCCCTTACAATTTATCCTCTTCAACTTGTGATTACTGGGCAATAATGAACAATGCACTCAATGCAGCATTCTATGACAATGTCAATGTATCAAATTATACAACAGCAATTATTGTCACTAGATTCACATCATGCACATTTTACTGCGGTGTTGCATTCATAGGCAAAATTGGATTTACTTTGCCAGATGGCACATCAGTCAGGCTTCGCATATCTCACAATCCGTGTTTTTCAGCCGGCGTGGTGGAACACGAGCTTGGCCATAATTTTGGGGGCCATCATGCAAATAGCTACTATTGTTTGAGCAACGGTTTAAATGTACCTTATTCTTCAAATTGCCAAAGCTATGAGTATGGGGACCCATATGATGTACTAGGCTCTTTAAGTGGACACTTGAACGCACCACATAAGGAAGAGATGGGCTGGCTTACAAATGACAATATAATAACAGCAACATCAGGCACTTACATTCTAAAGCCATTGGAGGTTTTGCAACTTTCCGGCGTTGTGCAGCAAATAAAGATGCCGATAGAAGATGAGCCAAACTTTTATCAAAATGACAATAATGTGCATTATAGCATAGAATTTAGGCAACCATTTGATTATGATGCCACACTTCCAGCTAATGTCCACAATGGTGTACTGATACACATTGCTAAATCGCCTATAAATTATTTTACTTTTAAACAGACTAACATTTTATCTATGAATCCTAATAGTTATAATTATGCATTGCAAGTTGGACAGACATTTACAGATGACATTAATGGATATAGCATAACGCTAAATAGTATTACACCTGAAGGTGCACAAGTTACTGTTCAGCAAATTCCCAGAAATACTTTCATTAGAATAATTCCAGCTTTGATATCTCCTTCTAGTCAAGTGCAGAGAAGTAACCTTATTTTCAATTGGAATAGCATTGAGGGTGCTGCTAGCTATCATATAGAATTAAAAGAAGTATCATCAGGCACAATCCGAAATTTTGAAAACATTATTATCAATCAATTTATTCCTGCTACTGTACTTCCTGCTGGCACTTACCAATGGCGTTTGCGCGCCTTTAACATTGCAGGACAGTCAACACAATGGTCGCAACCCTTGCAATTCCACCTGATTCAAGATAGGACTAACGCCACTTCTTGCAAAGTAATTGACGGCTATGACTTTCTAAACGATGACGATGATCCAATGGACGACCATGGGCATGGCACGCATGTAGCAGCAACTGCAGCTGGAAATGGAGTTTTGAAAGGAGTAGCGCCTGATGCCAGCATAGTTGCTTACAAAGTCTGTGGTGGTTTTGGTTGCCCGGAAGATGATATAATTGCAGCAATAGAAAGAAGCGTTGACCCAAATCAAGATGGCAACTTTAGCGACCACTTAGATGTCATAAGCTTGAGTTTAGGAGCTTACTGTGGAATATATAGCCAGGAATGTGGTCCTGACGATCCTATGAGCCAAGCCATTGATAATGTTGTTAATATAGGTGTTCTTGCAGTAATTTCAGCAGGCAACAGCGGACCTTACTCCAATACTATTGGAAGCCCGGGCACTGCCAGAAAAGCCATTACAATTGGCGCTTCAAACAAGACTGACATGATTGCAAGATTCAGCTCAAGAGGTCCAGTTGATTTAGGTGATTATGCTCTCATCAAGCCTGATGTAGTTGCTCCAGGGGTTGATATTTGCGCTGCTGAATGGGATGACGCATGGTCAAATAGGAGATGCTTAGATAACCAACATGTTGCCATATCAGGCACCTCTATGGCTGCTCCGCATGTTTCTGGCGCTGCTGCATTGATAAAGCAAGCACATCCTGATTGGGATGCAGATGAAATCAAAATGGCTTTAAGAAATAAAGCTGTTGATTTAAGGCTAGAGCCACTCACACAAGGTTATGGAAGGTTAAATGTATTAAATTCTGTCATGTCAACCAAACCTCCGGTAGCTTTTATCTCTTCTTTAGAATTTAACAGAAATTCCAGAACAATTGTTATAAGAGGTACTGCAAGAAGTGATAATTTTGCCTTTTACGAACTGTCATATGGTATTGGGTTAAATCCATCACAATGGACTAGCATATATATTTCTGGCAAACCAGTTCAAGAAGGAAATTTATTTACTTGGAATTATGGACAAATTGCTGGAGGAGAATATACACTTAAATTAGAAGTCAAAGATTCGAATGGTATAGCAAGCATAGACAAAATCATATTATTCATAGATGATCCTTCTTTTTACAAATTGGCTGATATCCCATCAATATTGCACAAATCTATTGCAGTTGAAGACTTGAATAATGATGGTGTTAAGGAAATTGTTTTTGTTTCTTCTTTAAATTTTTCATTAAATAGGTCTGAACTTCATGCCCTTGACTATTCTGGAAATGAAATTCCAGGATTTCCAGTTGAATTGATAAATGATTGGGGTCCTCGGGTAATTTCATCACCAACCATAGCGGATATTGATAAAGATGGCCACAAAGACATAATTCTTGTTTCAAATAACTATGTGCATGCTCTAGACTATCAAGGAAATTATCTAAGCGGATTTCCTTATGATGCCAGGAACTTTTATCGTGAATTTTGCTCTTCCCGTCAATGTTATCCTCCGGATAATGAAGAGGCAAGACTATTAGTTGCAGGAAGAACACGTAATAGAAACCTATTCGAAAATTCTGTTGGTGATTTGGACAATGATGGTTATTCTGAAATAGTAACTATGGATGCTAGGGCTTTTCCATTTTTCCCTCAAGACGAGTTTAGCTTCGATTCGATGAATTCCATGATAGGAAATTTATTTGTGATAGGGAAAGATGCCTCATTGTTAAATGGGTTTCCAATAAATCTAAGTGTAGGGCATAATTCTCCAGTTGCTTTAGCCGACCTTAACAATGACAATAAATTGGAAATGGTTGTTGCAGCACAATCATGTATATGGGGGCTCCAGTGCCCTTCATGGTTTGGAGGCAGAATTAATGTTATTGATGCAGAAGGCAACTCTCTGCCAGGCTGGCCCATAACTTTAGAGAATTATAATAGGATTTACAATGCGCCTTTAATTGGCGACTTAGATGGCGACAGAAAAAATGAGATTGTGGTTTCAACTTATGATTGGACTGGATTTGTATACTCATTCCACACAAACGGGACTATTGCAGATGGATGGCCAGTTGAGGTTGTGCACAATCCAAATTCATATTATAATTATAGTGTAATATGGTTAGACACAGCATTGGGTGACCTCAACAACGATGAAAAACCTGAAATAATAGTCTTATCTACAGAATACAATAGACCCATTATAGATAATAGGCGCATTACCACCAAAACTACTAAACTACAAGCATATTATGGAAATGGCACCCAAGCTTTCCAACCCATAGAGATTTCCAATTTATTTTCTAATGACTTACCATTCCGGCCAAAAGTAGGAGATGTAAATGGCGACAATAGCCCTGAAATAGTATTTGAACTTGATTCATGGATTTACGTAAAGGATGTTAATGGTCAAGATGTGCAAGGATGGCCTAAATATGTCAAGGATATTAATGACATTACCTTGACAGACACTGATGGGGATGACAAATTAGAGTTGCTTGTTTTCTCTACAAATGGCAAAATCATGAGGTACAGCTTTGACACTGCTTACAATCAATATTACCTGCAATGGCCGATGTTCCAGCATGATAATCAGCATACTGGCTTGTATTCTGACACATTGATAAAGTCAAAAATCCAAAACACAGGAACAACAAATATTCAAGGCTACTTGCTCATGAAAGTTCAGAAGCAAACTGAATATGGATGGCAAGATATTAAAACAGTTGTCAATGAAGACAGACAAAGAATAATAAGAGCAGGAGAATTTTTGGCTTTAGACACAATTTGGAAAGATTCAGGAGCTTATCTTGTGAATGAGTCAGGCGCTTTAAGGGTTTACGCATCTTTAAGGGACGATAATGGAAGCGTAATCATAACTACTGATGGAAATAGATTAGAAGATGCTTATGAATTCAAAGTAAAGAGTTTGCATTGCGAGATTATACAAGGCTTCTGCAACGGAACTACAATAATAAGTGTATCAAACTTATCTGATGGATTTGTTGCAAGTTCGCCTAATTTTTTAAGATATAAATTATGCTGCAAATCAGACGCAAATTCTAACTTAAGGACACAATTAGTTGTAGACCCTCAACTAAGGAATTTCAAATTTCCGCCATTATTTGAGCTTTCTAGCTTGCTTAGGGTTAATGTATCAATAGTAGACAATCCAAGATTCGTATGGAATATGTATGCATTTGCGCGCAATGATTCCGTGCAGTGTACTATGAAGAGTAATTGCGGAGAAGAGGAAACTTGTTTGTTTTCTGTTGTTGGGCCTTTTAACAATGCCCATGTAGCCCATTGCAATAGAAGCACTAACAACTATGACAAGCTGTGCTGCAAAATAACAAGAGGCAGAGTTGATATGATGCCACCTAATGCGATGATTACTATTCAAAGCCATACCCAATCTCAATCAAATGTTTGCGGGAATGGAATAATAGATGCTGGCGAGCAGTGCGACGGAACAGCATTTGGTCAAATTGATAGTTGCACAGACCTTGGTTTTGCTGGAGGAACATTAAGATGCAACAACTGCAGATTTAACACTAGCCAATGTGTTATATGGTCAATTATACCCCTGAATGAAAAAATTGAATTTCCTACTAACATTAAAGTATATAGAGGAAATTCACTTGAAATAAATTATCAAATTAAAAATGTTAAGGATACACCATTACATTATAGGATTAGATTTAGTCCTATTTCTGATCCCGATGGTGGACCATTTAGCATAGAAAATCCGAATTGGTTTAGCAACAACGATGGACTTGTTGAAACTGTACAGGCCAATTCAACCATAACAAAGTCTGTACTATTGAATCTTCTTTCTCCGCACTTTCAAAGTATTAAGAATGGCTCTTATCTGCTAACAATAGACATTATTGATGATGACTTGCCATCTCCAAATAATAACTATGCGCAAAAAGATTTTTTTATTGCAATTCATGAGTTTGGCAAAATGCTCAATTTAAGAGAGCTCCTCCCTATTCAATTTACGCCTGACAAAAGGATTGCTTTCCCGGATAGTGAAATTCATACTAATCATAGCGAATCCCAAATTTTAACTATAGGTATAGTCAATCATAGAGATAACGATTTGCATTATAAAATAGTGTTTGATCCAAATTATGGCTCTGATAATGGAAAAGGCTGGTTCCAGTATGCAAAGAATCAAATTTATACTTTAAAAGCTGGAGAAACAGATATAAGGAGTATAAGATTGGAAGTACCACAAAATATAGAACGTGGCTCCTATCCTTTGGAATTCAGCATTCTAGATGACGATTTGCCGCCTCCAAAAAATGTTTATTCACAGACAAGCTTTTTTGTTTTAGTGGACAGCGATAATCAGCCAAGTGAACCAAGGATTGTCAATATGCTTTCCGTACTTACCAATGAGAATTCTACTTGCAGATACGGCTCAAGGGATTCAGAATACCAAAACTTGCCTATTAACATACCCTGCACTGATAGAGGCAAATGCAAGAACCACAGCATTGTGCTTGAGAACCCGGAAATTTACATAAGATGCTCAGACATATACGGAAATGCAATGCAGGAATCTGTAAGACCTATAACTCCTCAAAGCGGAAATTGCGCAGACACCGACCATGGAAGAAATTATTATGAAATGGGAACTGTCACTTATGATTTGAATTTTGAACAACAATATCAGTATTCTGTAACAGATAGTTGCTCAGGAAACACCCTAAATGAATATTATTGTGATACAAATGGAATTGCGCACACCACATACTTTTTATGTCCAAACGGTTGCATTGATGGCGCTTGCATAATACAAGACGTTTGTGCCAACCCAGAAACAAAAAGTGCTTCATCTTCTGGATCCAAAAGCCAGCCAAATTCAAATGCATTCGCTTTGATGGTAACTCCTGCCCAATATGCCCAAAAATCAAAACTTACAATGCATTTTGACGATAAGCTTGGCATAGATACTCAAGAGATATCCCGACAAATTGGCAATGTTGCTGATTATGACAAAAACAAGGTTACTTTTGAAGTCAACGATAAAAATTCAAATCCGCTTATGATTACCAAGTTTGGAGAAGGCAATGCAACAGCAGCTTCATTTGAAGGATATATTGTTGAATTAAACAACATGCCGATTATAGAAAAGAGAATTAGCATGGAGGAAGAAATAAAAGAGCTAAAAGAAGAAATTAACGAGATTGACGCTAGTGGCATAAAAGCTATTGTCAATGCTCCAATTAAATTTTTTAAGGAAACAAAGCTGCAAAACCTTGAGAAAAACTTTGATGCTAACTTGAGAGAGCATAGTTCCAAGATTGAAGACGAGCATGATGAGTTTAGAGAAGAAGTTCAAAAATTAATATCAAACTCTGCTAAGAGCAGTAAAATATCTGGATTTGCAACTAAGTCACGTGAACAATCAGAAGATAATATTAAGATTGATAAGGAATTCAAATTGACGCTTAATGGTATCGCTTTGAATGGCATATCAGAGCAACAAGCAAAACAAATAGCTCAATTGAAGTCTGTAAAAAGAGTTGCTCCAAATCTTGTAGTGAAGACAAATTTAATGGAGTCTGTTCCTTTAGTTAATGCTGAGCAGCTTTGGAATGAGGGATTGACTGGAAGAAGAGTGAAGATAGCTATCATAGACACAGGCGTTGATTATACACATCCTGATTTGGGCAATTGTGACCCATTTATTATAAACGGCAATGTTCAAAATTATTCACTAGAGTCGCCACATCCTTATGAAAATAATTATGAGCGAACATGGACAATAACCAAGCCGGGCTATACCAGAATTGCGGTTCACTTCTCTGAACTGTTAGTAGAGTCAGGCTGGGACTATGTTTATATATTGGATGTTAATGACAATATTGTACAGACTATAACCGGTCATCAAACTAATTTCTGGTCAATATCAGTCAATGGCAACACTATAAAAATAAGGCTTACCTCTGATGAGATTATTAATGACCAAGGGTTTATTATTGATAAAGTAATTGATGGTTCAGTTGACTTTGATTTAAATCGTTGTAGCAAAGTAATTGACGGTTATGATTTTGTAAATGGCGATGATGACCCAATGGATGATAACGGGCACGGCACTCATGTTGCTGCAACTGCTGCCGGGAATGGAGTTTTGAGAGGAGTAGCGCCTGATGCTAGCATAGTTGCTTACAAAGTTTTGAATTCTTTTGGTTCTGGTAGCTTTAGAGATATTATTGCAGCAATAGAAAGAAGCGTTGATCCAAATCAAGATGGCAATTTTAGAGACCATCTTGATATTATAAGCATGAGTCTTGGAGCTCGTTGTGGAAGAGGTTATAGCGATTATTGCGGTCCTGATGACCCGCTATCAACTGCAGTCGATAATGCAGTAAAAGCTGGGGTTACTTCTGTTATAGCAGCAGGCAACAGCGGACCTCGGCAAGGCTCTATAGGAAGCCCGGGCACAGCAAGAAATGCAATCACTATTGGAGCTTCGTGCAAACCTTCCCAGATTGGCAATAACTCTGCATGTGATGGCAATGTTGCAATTTTCAGCTCAAGAGGGCCTGTCAAATGGTCTGGCGGTGTTTTATTAAAGCCTGACGTATTGGCCCCTGGTGTAGATATTTGCGCAGCCCAAGCCTCATCAGACACTATTTGGCAGAGAATCAATGAGAGCAGAGGCAGAGATGTACATTGCTTGGATGATAGGCATATTGCAATTTCAGGAACTTCAATGGCAACTCCGCATGTTTCTGGCGCTGCTGCATTGATAAAGCAGGCACATCCTGATTGGAAGCCTGAAGATATAAAGTCTGCATTGATACTGAATGCAAGAGACTTTGGATTGAATATTAATGAGCAAGGAGCAGGATTAATTGATGTTGCACAAGCTAAAGAGGCAGAAGTGCTTATTTCTCCATCACAAATAAATTTTGGCATAATATCTGATAAGCTGCCAGCATCTCAAAAATTAACAATAAAAAACAAGAAAAATGAGAATATTGCTTTAAGCTTGAGGTCAGACTGCAGCTTAAGCAACTTAAGAAGCGAAGAGCTTGTTATAATGCCAAACTCAAGTGCTGATTTCTTCTACTCATTAACAGGATTTCCTCCAAATGAAGGATTATTGTACGGGAATGTCTACATTTCTGGCTTGAACAGCTATAAGATTCCTTATGCATTAAATCAGCTATCCAATGTAACCATAAGCGTCAATTCTGGACATCAACCATCATTCTCCGATATTGCAGTATTCAATGAAGACCTAAACTTTTTTGATTATAAATTTGAAGCTGAAAATAGCCATACGGTCTACATACCTAGCGGAAGTTATGTAGTGACTGCAAGTGGTGATGTTGTTGATTTTGGTCGTTCAGAATACCTCTTGATGAAAAAAACTGATGTCCCAAGAAATTCAAAGATATCTGTAAATCTCGACATAAACGATGCAAGACAATTCCATGTAAAAGCAAGGTCGCTTGACAACACCAATCTTGTTTTGTATGAATGGACAAAAGCCTTTAGAGTCTATAACGATAGGTTATGTCTTTTGGATTATTACTTAGCTGATCCTAATTATGGAGATAGAACTGTTTATGTTTCAAATAAGCCGGATGTCAATCTAGATGTTGATGTGTTTTTCAAGTATGATGGTGTTCCTTCAAAATCAAGACCTGAAGAAGTTGGAGGAGGTTCGTCCAGAGGATTTAACTTTAGGTCGTGCTAAAATGGTTAAAAATAAGGCAAGCAGATTTTTGGGTATGGTGATGCTGATTGGTATTACGATATTATTAACTGGCTGCCCCGATAAAAATGATAACATCTATCCTGTTGCTGAAGAAGAGTATTTGATTGGATGGAGGCTTCATAATATTGACGACTCAACACCAACAGAGATTGATTATGATTATGGTGAATTGGCAATTTATAATTATTCGTACAATTACCCTGCAAATAATTCACGTGTATATGACAACATAGTATTCTGGATTGCTCCTTTCCAGAATTTTGCTGCATCTAGTTGGCTAAGGCTGCCTGTGCCACAAGACAGGGTATTTTATCTCAAAGGCGACCCTGTTCCGGAAGATGTTTATTCCAGCAAGTGGTCTTTAACAAACTATATAGAAGTAAACTACATAACATCAAATGACACTGAATTACAATGGGGTTTAGATGTTGCGCACCAAGAGCACTATAAATCAGAATATCCTGAGTTTATTGAGCCTATTCCGGGTCAAAAAGAGCATATTTTCTTTGGAACGTCTCCATTTACTCCTGCTAGTGTTATTGTAAACCAAAGTACTTTGCAGCTAAATACTCATCTTCTAAAAGGGTACAACAGCAAATCGTATTTACAAAGGGAAACTTCTTTAGGAGTATGGACACTTGAAGACGGAGAATGGATGTTGCGTGAATTTAACTTATCTAGGCCAAAATACAAGATTTACCGTGACGGTCTATTAATACAACAAGGCAATGTTGTTAACCAATATGGTGTGTGGGATTATAAACAATTAAATCGCTATCTAGATAGAAGAGGTAATTACAGAATTGAAATGGAAATTCAATCCGGCTATCCTGTATTTAATAGGACTTTTGTAAACGCCAGCATTATTCAAAGGTGTGGAGAATTGCCATTTGTTGTGACATGCGCTCCAGACCAATTAATAGGCGATGTTGATGGTGATGGCTATATAACTTCTTTGGATGCAAACATTACAGCTCAGCTCGCTGCAGGCATTTTGACAGGCTCAATACCAATCCCTCCTAATATATGTTGCATTGATGCAGCTCAAGATGGGGATGTTAACGGCTTAGATGCAGTTCGAATCATGCAGACAGCACTAGGTCTGATACCCAGCCTTGGAAGATGCAATGAAATATTTCCTTCTTATAGTTGTGAGGATAGTGACGAAGGTAAGGATTATTATACCAGAGGAACGCTTTCAACCAATTATCCTGATTGGGACCCGTCTGTGCCTGATAAATGTGCAGTAGAAGTGTCTTCTGGAAATTACCAGCATACTACGTCCTGCCAAGGAAGCGATTGTTATTTGATAGAATACCAATGTAATCATTTGAATCACCCACAGAGAAGTATAGTAAGATGCTCAACAGGCTGCAATGATGGTGTATGCTCTCAAGTTTATTGCAATCCCGGTCAGTTATTCGGAGATGCCAATGGAGATGGCAGAATAACAGAAGAAGACGCTAGAATTATTCTTAAAATACGTGCTGGAATTCTTGTAAGGCCGCAAAACATATGTTGTGTAGATACAACTAATAATGGCATTTTAAATGAGGCTGATGCAAGCAAGATTTTAAATATTATAAGGGACAATACCCCAGAATTCTGCGGCAATAATATTATAGACACTGGCGAAGAATGTGATGGTACTGTATTATGGCCGTTAAATGGCAGCTGCGCTCAATATAGCTCTTCATTTACAGGAGGCAGTTTAAGCTGTTCAAGCGATTGCAGATTAGATACAAGCGCTTGCGTTGGCTTTGGTAAGGTTGATTATTATTGTGGGAATGGTGTGATAAATCCAAAGGAAAAATGCGACGGTAAAAGCCTTGGATTAATAGGCAGATGCGAAGATTTAAGCCTTGCAGGGGGTAGTATAAGTTGTAGAAAAGATTGCTGGTTAGATACCTCACATTGCATACGCACAAAACTCGATCCAAATCTTCCAATCCTCAAGCACATAGAATTCCCTTCAAGATTCAAGTTCAATCAAAACATGCCTATAAGCGTAGAGTTTGAGAACAATTCAATAATCAGG
>JACPTC010000053.1 GCA_016192985.1 Candidatus Woesearchaeota archaeon
AGTTTCAAAAACAATTCAAGCATGAAATACCGCAGTAATTTAAAGTAAAATGTGGACATTCTAAAAGATGGGGCTGCGAGGATTTGAACCCCGACCATGCAGTCCCGAACCACAGATATTGGCTCGCGAGGCAAGCATCGCTTGCCATGTCTGGCCAAGTTATACTACAGCCCCGAATAAGCCACTTATTCTCTCAATTTAAAAGCTTAATTAAAATATTATGAAAAATCCTAAAGAATGCTGCTCTTATCTTTAAGCCATTTGTTTAACAATATTTAAAACTCCTTTTATTATAAAATCAACGGCAATTGCCGCCAATATTATGCCCATAACTCTTGAAATCACATTTGTCCAATTCTCACCCAATACCTTGTAAACCCTAAATGCGTTCAGCATTATAAGCCAAGTTGCCAGCAATGTCAGGAAAGCCGCGATAACAGTCACCAAAGTCCCATTCTCATTTACCAGCAGTATTGTTGTCATTATCGCTCCCGGGCCTGTAAGCAGAGGAGTGCCTACTGGAACTGTCAAGTCTGCATTGTTGGATTTCACATATTTTAATGAAATGCCAAAAACATAAAGAGTTCCCATAATCAGAAGGATGATGCCTCCTGCAATTTGGAAGCTGTCAAGGTTTATTCCGAAAAAGTCAAATATTTTGATTCCCATGAAAAGAAAGATAAAAAGCAGCACGCCGGCAACAAAAATTGACTTGTCAACATTCTTTTTCACCTCTTTTGCAGGCATCCCTTTAGCGAGACTGATAAACAAGGGCAGATTGCCTATCGGGTCCATGATAACGAACAATGTTATGAATGCCTGGATTATTCTTTCCATTTTCACTGCTTTATTTTAAATTATGAATCTTTTTCAGCAAACTTTTTGGATGTCCTTGAAACCGCTTTTTCAATGTTAAATCTTTTCTTAGGCAATATAATAAACAAGGATATACCCACAACAAGTATTGTGTATATTATTGAGTATCTTACAATATTTGTTGTGTCCGCTGCTTTGTAAGCGTAGATTATCAAGCTGGCTATGCCCGTGAAAAACAAAACTGGAGCTAAAGTGTGATAGCCCATTTTTTCTGTATGGAAATACACTGCGGAGATTATGAAGAAAAACACCATTGTCAGAAACAGGAACACAACAACCACATTCATATATTTTATATTTTCAAAATGTATTGCGGAATAAACAGAGATGTACATTGTAAATATAAATGCTGCCAATATAGAAACATAGTAAAACCACTCTGGCTTCGTGCCCACCTCTTTCCGTTTAACCATGCAGAATTCACTTAGCTAATCCATATTTAAATCTATCGGAAGGGAAAGTATTTTCTCACAAAGCTTGATTTAACCCTGTTTTACAGTATAATAGACTCTTCGATTATCCTTTCCTTTGTTTTCAGCCTTAACAAGCTCCACTGTGCCTATTTCAGAAAGGCTCTTTACATGGGTGCCGCCATCAGCTTGAATGTCAATGCCCGGAATCTCAACTATCCTCAATGTGTCAACATTTGGCGGCAAAGCTGCTGCAAGCTTGACAACTCCAGCAATCTTCATTGCCTCTTCCCTAGGAAGATAATAATTCTTAACAGGAAGGTCTTGCTTTATTATTTGATTTGCCTGCTCTATGTAGCTCATTATCTTGTTTCTGTCAAAATTTTCCATGTTAAAGTCTATCCGTGTTTTCTCTTCATCAATCTGGTTTCCGGTTATCAACACATTTGATTCCTTGTTGAATATCGAAATAAGAAGATGCGCAGCGGTGTGCATCCTCATAAATTTGTACCTGCGCTCCCAGTTGATGCTTCCAGATACTTGGTCTCCAACCTTTAATCCTGGCTTAGCAATCTCATGGCTTATCTGCCCGGAAAACTTGCCAACATAAACAACAGGATATTCTTCTCCATTGCAAACAATTGTACCATTATCATGAGGCTGGCCGCCGCCTGTTGGATAGAATGCCGTTTTATCGAGTACAACGTATTTGTCATCTTTTACACTTTCAACAGCAGCTTCAAACTCTTTAAGATAAGAATCATCCATATAAAGTGCGTTTTGCATTTTGTCAGGAAGTTTTAAATTTTTTGTATATTAGCTGAAGAAATGTGGACAGGCTAGCACAAGCTAAAATTATCAGGATTATGTAAAAGGTTAAATGGTTAAATCTACCCCAATTTAAAGCAATTAACACAGTCACAAATGACAAAAAACTAAAAATCAGCTTTTCTTTGAAACTCCGAAAAACAAAGCATAAGATGAAAGTAAGTGCAACGGTCAAAATAAATACATAAAACATTTGCAAAGCGTACCACAGAGTAGCTTCTCCTGCAAATCTTCGCTGATTTGCATCAAAAAATAGCAGTCCGTAGAAAAAAAGTAGTGTAATATTTGGGAACGTGGAAAAAATTAAAATTTTTTTTGTGTCCAGCAAAATCACCTTTTAGTGCAGATTTTATTAAAACAATACTTCAGAAAATAAAAAAATAAAGAATAATAAATTTAATCTTTAGCCAATGCCTTAATGGATTTTATTGCAACAACAATTGCTCCAGGTGCAACAAAAACTCCAATCTTCTCTACAGCATTCTGCAGGAAGCTTCCTATAACATCAGGCTTTATATAACATCAGGCTTTATTACAGCTAATGTACTTCCTGAGAGGCCTGTAATCATCAAAGCTGCTGCAGCCACTAGGAATGGTGTTGATTCTTTTTCAGTTACGTTCAAGAATCCTACAATTAGACCTAACACTACCAGCACTAGAGTAGCCATGCCTTCCCATTGCGAGGGGATAAGCCCGAACAAAATAGCCAATACTACACCTATAATAAAAGCCCACTCCCCTAGTTTTCTTGCTTCTGCCATTTTAATATTCCACCTCCACCCTTTTTATTAGAATTGTTGATGTTAATAAGGAACTTATATTTAAAATTTTTGATTTGTGGGACATGCTGAAACTCTCTTTGTGATAATGGGTAAAAAGTAAACGTTTCCGCAACATTTAAAAATTAGGAGGCACTTACAGATTCTGATTTTGGGATGGTTGCTCTTAAGTTCAAGTCAACAGCAGATATAAAAATACCGAAGATTTTGATAGACCAAGTCCTAGGGCAGGATGAAGCTGTTGAGGTTATAAAGAAGGCTGCACAGCAGAGAAGGCACGTTCTCCTAATTGGAGAGCCCGGCACCGGCAAATCAATGCTGGGCATGGCTCTTGCAGAGCTTTTGCCGATGGAAAAGCTTGCTGACATCATTGCATTTCCAAATCCTAATGATGAAAATATGCCTTTGATAAGAACAATTCCGGCAGGGCAGGGCAGGGATTTGGTTGCAAAGGCAAGGCTCCAGAGCATGACTATGTTCAAGAACCAGAATATAATAGTATTCATGCTTGTTATTCTTGCAATGTTTGCTCCTCTGTGGGTGTGGTCATACTACAGCAAGTATGGCAATGTTGTGGCTGCTATAATGACGGCTGCAAGCTTGATTGTAGGCATGCTCGTTTTAATTGGTTTTATGCTGAGCCTGAACTTAAGCAGGAGAATGGATAACAAGGTCAAGATTCCAAGAGTGATAGTTGACAATTTTAAGCGAAAGCAGGCGCCTTTCAACGATGCAACAGGCTCTCATGCAGGCGCATTGCTTGGCGATGTACTTCATGACCCTTTCCAGTGTTTTTCTTCCATATTGAAAATAAACAAGATTGAAGATGGTAAAATTGAATTAGTGCAAATAAAAAAAGAACTTGATAATCTGTTTAATAGCTATAAAAATAAGATTCATAAAAAACAAAAAGATAACTACGAAGCACTTCATCTTCCAAAAAATCAGCTTATCGTCATAGGCGAAACTAATGGTTCTATTACTCCAGTTGAAGTTTTATCATGCAATAGACAAAACTATAATGGTACAATGATAAAACTTACAACTTCCGCAAACAAAGAAATTATAGTTACGCCAGAACATAAAATAGCCGTTTGGAAGAATAATAAAATTGATTATGTAGAGTCTAAAGATGTCAGAGAAAAGGATGAAATAGTCTCAAAAGCTGAAGATATAATAATTGATGAGCAAGATATAATTAATACATATTCCCAAGAACAACAACAACTAGCTAAATCGTATTATCAATATCTCGAATTAAAGAAGCAAAACCCTTCATGGGGATATAAAAGGATTGCTACAAAATTAGGCGTTTCTTATGGAAGAACAAGATGGTGGTGGGAGAAGAATTCTGCTCCTGTTCCAGTACAAACAATTAACTATCTTAAAAATAAAGGTTTATTGCCATTAAAAGTTGATAATCCAAAATTGCCTTTAATAGCAAAAGTACTTGGTTCAACTTTTGGGGATGGAGGTATTTTTGAAAACCTTAATGGGGTATTCCTATCAAGTTCAGAAAGAGAGGCTGTTGAGGAATTTGGGAATGATTTAATTAAAATCTTTGGCAATGATATTGAATCTAATTATAGGATTATAGAAGGAGGTATAGAAGGTCACTCATGGTGTTATCAAAATACCAACCGGAACATTATAAGGTTATTCAAGGCTCTTGGAGCTCCAATAGGAAACAAAAGTAATATAGAACTTATTGCGCCAGAATGGATTAAGCTAAATAATGTTTTTGAAGACGACTTTTATGGTTCAATATTTGGCGGCGAAATTGGAGTTTCACAATCAATATTATGTGGAGCACGAATAGAATTTGGCATCACAGGCTCTGATAAATTTAACAGACACGCTTTCTTAAACCAAATTGTTGACTACCTAAATAGAAGAGGAATAGAAACAACAAAAAGAATTTATTCTTATAAAAGGAAAACTAACTACAATAGTAAAATATTCAGATTTGTCCTTTCACAAAGATTTGAAAATAGTCAAAAATTTATAAATAATGTTAAAATTAACTATTGCAAGTATAAAAAGGAGAAATTAGTTAACGCAATAAATGAATTTAGGGCTTTAAAGAAAAACAAATATGATGAATTAATATCACGAGGATACGGAGCAGAAAATGTAATGAAATTACTGCAACTGACTCCAAAATCTTTGTATATGGTTTTGAATGAAGAGGTAATAGTATGAAAAGAGAGTCATTACAAAAGATTGAAGATTTTTATAAAAATCAAGATAAAAAAGAGATTCCAATAATAATGCTTACTGAGTTGTATGATAGAAAAAGAAGGTTAATTTATTGATTAAAAATGGCAGAAATTGAAGCATGGATGATTAAACCTAATGAGGTGTACATCAAAAAAAGAAGGTTAATTGATGAAATAAAGAAAATTTTTGGGCCAGACTGTATAAAAGATAATACTTATGATTTTAAAAGTAAAAATCTTATTATTTTTCAAGATGCGCAAAATGAAGTAATCTTGGATTATCATTTTAGCAATGAAATTTATTTGTTTGGTGCTGATGTTGATTTTATAGATTATGTGACAAATTTAATCGAAAACGATAATATCTCAAAAACAAAAGGGGATAAGTATCTACCTCAATATAGATTTAATATTGTATATGAACGCGGTAAATATTGGTTAAGGTTAAAAAATAATCAACTTGAAGATATTTCCGTATTCCAAACAATCATAAAAGATTTACTGAACCAAAATCTAATAAATCGCTATGAAGAAGAAAAAGAAAGATATTTCAGCACTAAAAAAGATAAAGAAGAACTATTAAGAAAACTTGTAAAATGAACCTTACAAAACAAACCATAACAAAAATAGAAAAATTCCATTATAAAGGCAAGGTCTATAATCTAACAACTAGTTCAGGCAATCTAATAGTCAACGGAATTGCCATCTTGGAGTTTTGTTTATTGACGAAATAGCGACTCTGGCTCCGCAGACACAGCAGGAATTGCTGTCCGCGCTGCAGGAGAGAAAGTTTTCTGTTACTGGCCAAAGCGAGAGAAGCGCAGGAGCAATGGTAAGGACTGAGCCTGTGCCATGCGATTTCGTTCTTATTGCAGCCGGCAATTATGAGACAGTAAAGCATATGCATCCTGCCCTGAGAAGCAGGATAAGGGGGTATGGGTATGAAGTATATATGAAGGAAACTATTCCTGATACACAAGAAAACAGGGACAAGCTTTCAATTTTTGTTGCGCAGGAGGTTGTGAAAGACAAAAAAATACCTCATTTCAGCAAAGAGGCTGTTGAGGCAATTATTGAAGAAGCAAGGAGAAGGGCAAACAGAAAGGGGCATTTGACTTTAAGGCTAAGGGAACTCGGAGGCTTGATTAGGGCAGCAGGTGACCTTGCCTCTGAAGAAAAAGCGAAACATGTTATGAGGAGCCATGTTCAAAATGCCAAGAAGATTGCGAGAACGCTTGAGCAGCAGATCGCTGACAAGTTTATTGAGCAGAAGAAAGAATATGAAGTAATAGTCACGTCAGGAAAAAGAGTCGGCAGGGTCAATGGATTAGCTGTTATGGGAGTTGCACCTCCCTATTCAGGCATAATCCTGCCTATTGAAGCGGAAGTCACACCAGGCGGCAAGGAAAGTGAAATAATCGCAACAGGGAAGCTTGGTGATATTGCAAAGGAAGCAATAAAGAACGTGACTGCAATAGTCAAAAAATATTTTGGGGAGGATTTGAAGGAGACATATGATATTTATGTCCAGTTTTTGCAGACTTATGAGGGTGTGGAAGGCGACTCAGCAAGCATTGCAGTTGCAACATCTGTGATTTCAGCGTTCAAGAAAGTGCCTGTAAAGCAGGATATGGCAATGACTGGCTCGCTGTCTGTCAGAGGGGAAGTTTTGCCTGTCGGCGGAGTGACAGCAAAGGTTGAGGCTGCAATAGAGGCAGGAATCAAAAACGTCATTGTGCCAAAAACCAATCTCAAGGACATAGTGATTGACAGGGAAAAAATCAGTAAAATAAACATAATTCCTGTTGAAACCATCCAAGATGTTCTGAAAGTTGTCATTGATTGGACAGGAAAGCAAAGAATCTTGAGGCAGATTGCGGCTACGGATTGATTTTTGCGTTGTTTTTTGACATTTTATAAATTGTTCAAGTGAAAGGATTAACAGCATTTATCCACGGCATTTTGAAGTCCTTGGCATTTTCCGTATAGATGTTAAAAATTCCGTTTTCTCTCATTGTTGCCGCCAATAAAGAGTCCCAGAACGACATTTTAAATTGATCTGCTATTTCTATTGCCGACATAACTGTATATTGATTATAGCTTATTTTTTTAAATCCTTGAAAATGCACAATGAATCCTGCGAATGCTTCTGCCTCTTTCAAGTCCAATTTTGCTTTTCTCGTTGTTACAAAAACAAACTCCGCTAAATTTTGAGAAGATATTGCAAAAATATCTTTGCCTTTCCAGCATCTGTCAATAAGCTCCTTGGCATCCTTGTTCCTAGAACTTTCCCCCTTTTCAGATGCGTACACTAAAACATTAGTATCAATAAGAAACAAATTAAAGTCCTCTGTCATAGAGTTCATCCCTGTTGAATTTCCAGCCCTTTAAAGAGTACAAGCCTTTTTTCATCATATCGCTTGCCTCTTTGGAGATTTTTCTTTGTTCTTCGTCATGCATCCATTTTCGAAGTGCTTCTTCTACAGCTTTACCTAGTACCCCCTTGCCTTCTCCAAGCTTTTTTTTAACGGTCTCCCTAAAATCTCTTTCAATATCATCCTTTATGCTTATTGTTATAGTTGCCATATAATCTATTTAGATAATCAAACTATTTAAATGTTTTGGAAATATAAATAAAACGATAGAAAAGTTTAAATTTGATAAAATAGCTACAATAATTATAAAGATGGAAGCAACAAAATTATTAGCGACAATAACTTTATGATTTCTTAAAACTTCAGCCTTCATATGCAAGGGCAGCTCTTCAAAAGTATAGATATCATACCTTCGATTGAGTCTAAAGCTAGGTTATCAGATAAACCATTATATTCATGAATAATTCGATTTCTCAAGCCGTTCATGTCTCTTAATGCATGACATAACTCATTTCTTAACAAATTATTCTTTTCTATCATGTCAATGTTTGGATAATCATCCTTTGGCATTAATTTTTCATCTTTAATGCGCATTGCAATTATATCCATGCCTGCTTCAACAATCTCCTTAAATATTTAAATATTTGTTCTCTTTTGATGTTCTGGGTTGGCAATCATTTTAAAAATAATTCTAACTTTTTAGTAGTGACAAAATAGAAAGATTTATAAAGAGGAATTTGCTGTATTTTGACTCTGTTTTATTCAATTTGAAATAAAATGACAGATTTAAGTAGAAGAGTATTATTGATTGGTGTAGGAGCTACCGGAACATTAGTAGCTACAGGAATTGACAGTTTGGTTTTGGGTATAACACAATCAGAGGCAGCACCAGCTACAAAAAGAAGAATTACTTTTGAACAAGCAAGAAGCGATCCAAAGAAATTTGCAGCGGATTATGTCAGACAGCTTTTGGAAGAAATGTATGGTAAGGATGAAGTGAAAAAGTATGTTCATAATGTAAAATTTTTTGCCACTCGAGAAGATTACTTTCAGGAATATCCTACCCTTGAAAAAACGGATGCTATGGAATCAAATTTAGTTACTAATTACGAAGGATCCAAGTTTGGTAAGAAAGCCAAATCAGAAATTATAGTTTTTCCTGAACTTTTTACTCATAATCGTGAATTGAAAATAGGTAACAGAACTATAAGCGTAGAACCTACAGAAGAGATTATAAAGGCATATCTCAGGCACGAATTTAAACATGCCCAGGATAATTATCATGGAATTAAGCTGAAGGGCGGAAATGAAATTAGTTCTACAGATTATGGCAGAATCAATTTTGAAGTTTACAAGTTTATAAAGGAATCAAGGGGGTGCGTAGAAGAAATGGCTTATATAATGGCTTCTGAAAAAGTCAATCCCATGACATTAGTTTTAAGAAAGATC
>JACPTC010000017.1 GCA_016192985.1 Candidatus Woesearchaeota archaeon
CTGCCAAATTTGATGGAAGTTTTCTCAAAAAACAAACACGTTGAGTTTCCGCAAAAAATATTTGAGGAAGGATTAGTCAACTCAAGGAAAAATGATGAAATTTTAGAGTGCAATAGAATTGCAATTGCATTATCCCATGATGAAGCTAACTACACAGATATTCGGCAGGTTCTTGACTACATAATGAGTTGCTTTGGATTAATCTATGATGTAGAAGAAACAGAGCACAGTTCATTTATAGAAGGCAGAGTTGGAAGGGCAATTGTAAAAGGAAAGAAAGTGGCTTATTTGGGAGAGATTAATCCACAAGTACTTTCAAATTGGGGGCTTGAAATGCCTGTTGCTGCTTTGGAGTTGAATTTGAGTGAATTGTTTGAGGTGGTCGAGAAAAAAAATGGATGAAAAAAAGTTTAAGAATATAACTTTTGAAGAATTTAGAAATCCTTGGTTTTGGTTCTATTTAATTTCTCTGGTTATTTTTACATTTGTTTGGTTTATCCCAATTCCTTGGAAGACTATCAATATCGTTGGAGCATTTGGTACCGTTATCTCTCAGCTAATATTCAATCTAAAAGCTAAGATGGATGAAAAAATTTCGATTTTCTCTAGATTCATAAGATGGGCATATTTTATAGTTTTGTTGCTTTTCGCAATAACCTATACGTCGGCTATATTAAAAGAAATTACCATAAGTGTCATTACTTTGCTTATAACTTTCGGTGCTATATTACTTGGAGCAGTAATCCTTAATTTCTCTAATTTGTTTAAAAGTAGATGGCCTTGGGGAATTATAAGTTCCTATCTGGCTCTTGCTTTTACAAGCATTTTTCTTTTTGGTTTTATTTTCACGATTACTTCCGCTTTGGATTCAAGTAAAATTGTTGATCCAACTGGTAAGAGTATAGATGGCGCTTGGAATTATGTATCATTCAGTTCATCAATATTTTATTCAAATACATTTGGTGAAGTACCGTCCGGTATTTCTAAGCTATTTGCTCATATCGAACTAGCATTTAGTTTTATAGTGCACATAATAGTATTAGGATTTATTATTAATTCAAAGACGAATGAATTAAAATAAATAAAATCACTCCTTTTTCTTAGGAGTTGCTTTCTTCACAGCAGATTTTTTCTCCTTCGGCTTTGTTTCTTTCTCTGGTATCTCTTTTGTCTCTGCTTTCTCTTCCGTCTTTGTTTCTTCAACTTCTTTAACCTCTTCCTTCTCCTCTTCCACCAACCCAGTCTTCTCCTCCAAAGTCGCTTCTTTTTTCTCTTCAGCTTTTTCCTCCTTTTTCTTGAACTTGAATAGGTCTCTTAATCTTCTTTTCTCTTCCTTCTGCACTCTCAATTGCTCTGGCGTCTTTCTTTTCTTTCTTGGCTTCTCTGTTTTTAGCTTTGGCTTTGTTGCTCTTGTCTTTATTCCTAACTCTTCCAAGGCTTTAGCAACCTCTTCATGAGAAGCGTTTTTTTCTATCTTTAGGACTTGGTTTAAGGGTTCTAGATGAAGTATGTTTACTTTTCTCCTTCTTGTTTCGCCGTCAAGAAGAACATATTTATCATCTAATATATCTACAATGATTGCCTTTTTTCCTGCATCGCGCCCTGCTATTTTTACAACGAGTCGGCCTATTTCTATCATGTTAGTCTACCTCCAAAATTTTTAAATCTATCAGTTCTTTTATAAATTCTTTACCTTTCTCAGTTGGAATCACTGCCTTATCTTTAACTAAGACTAAATTATTCTTAACCAAATCGCCGCCTTTATTAGCGTAGAAAAATGAAGGGGTTTTACTTCCAAATTTACCGCTTAAAGCAATAGGATTAAAGTTTGATTTCAATATCTATCAGGCTATATAAGTTTCCACACTTTTTATTTCAGCGGCTATTTTATCGTCGTGTTTGAGTTGTAAGCGTTTGGCTACTTCTATTGGAACGTATATTTCCTGATAGTTAGAAGTATTCTTGTCAAACCATTCATTTTCCAAATTTTTTAGTTTATTTGTTAATTTCATTTTTAATTATCTCCAAGAAAAAATGATGATTTAAAGATAAAAAATTGATTAAGTTAATCAGAAAATGGTTTTGAATATCCTATCATTTTGTTTCCTCCGATCACTTGAAGCAAGCGGTGTTGCCATCCGCTCAAGTGATTTCAACGTTGTTTATTGTGATGTATTGTAATATTGTCTAGCTTTGTCTATTATTCCTTCTCTCATGCATTTGCTGCACAAAACGCCGCCAAACGGCCTTTCTGGCCTCTTCTTTGTCTTTGCCATGGATCTCATCCTGAAAGGCAGTGCTCTTGGGATTCCCTTCAAAACAGCGCCGCAATTGCCGCATTTAGCAGATTTCGGCTTTTTTTTCTTGTACTGTAGGCTAACTACTCCGCCAGATACTTTTCTGAATACTTTCCTTAAACTTCTTGACCTTAATCTGGGCGCTGGCATGTCTGCTGGAAAAGCATGTTCATTTATAAAGCTTATCATAATCTTTAAATACAAATACTTTAAATCGATTAGCACAACATGCTCAGATTTTTTAAATATAAAAAAGGGGTATCTCCGCTAGTGGCCACTATCCTTTTGATAGCTTTTGCTGTTGCGCTTGGCTCTGTTGTTATGAACTGGGGATTGAATCTTGAATTGGGAAAGTCTGATGACAAGTGCAGGAATATTGAAATCAAAATAAGGAGCATGGGCGTTGCAGAAGTCTGTTTTGGCGGCGTTAATCAGAACGGCTACATAAATTTTATATTGGACAATACAGGCTTAGTGGATGTAAATGGACTTGCCATATGGATAATAGGCGACAAAGGAACAAGGCTTTATGAATTAGACAATGTAACCATCAAGAAAGGCTCCTTGTTTGACAAAAAGGATAAGCAGGTCACTTACGATTTCTTGACATACGGCAGCATAAAACAGGTTCAGTTTATACCAAAAATCAAGGCGCAGAACATAGAAATATGCTCAAGATACGCAGTCAAGGCAGAGAAGATAGGCGTATGCTCGTGATTCGTTAAAAACTGCCATTCATAGTAATAGTGAAATTTCACGTTTAGATTATCAGTAAATTTTAAGTATTTTTCTTAGAGCCATTGTGAATATAATGGAGAAGATGATATAAGTTCCAAGCCATCCAAGCTTCCATCCGAAAAGGTTTAATATTTTTTTTGGCTTGTAGCCAATCTGAATAAGATTAATAGCGCCATTTGTTTTTTTGGTGGGTTCAATGTATTTGTCGTCATTGGTTATAAGAATGCTTTTCTGCTGCTTTTCTGCGTTATAAATAAACTCCAGAATATGTTCACCTGCTTCTCCCTTTAATGTCCATTCAGCTCTGCCGTCTTCTATTTCCTGTATTTTGCTCTCCATTATTGCTATTCCATCTGGAGCAATCAGCTCAGCATTTCCATGCGTATTTTCTTCAAAAAATACAGTAACTTTGAATTCTTGCTGTGGCTTGATGCCTTCATATGCAAAAGTTGAGCTCATCCATCCAAACAGGAGTATGATCGGGATAAAAGTGATTAAGGTTGGCTTTAGCGAATGCATCATATACTTCATGTTGACTTCCATTGTTTTTTTCTGCATTTCCAAGGCTTTTGCCGGGTTGCCTTTCAGCTCTTTGATTTGTTTTTGGTATTCTTTCATCTCCTCTTTCAGTTTTTTCATCAGAGCTTGATCTGTCATGTATTTTGTTATGATAATTATAACCAATGATATAAAAAAGGATAAGAGTATAACCGACCATAGTGTAGGCAGCTTAAGCAAAGGCGCAAACACGATGTTCAAAAAATCAAAAAAAGCCATTTAACCACCCATAAATTTTCTAAGCATTGGATTCATGTCCATCATATGCTGCCTTGCTATATCCTCGTAAAGCCTGTAAATAATCATTACTGCGAGCAAAATGCCCGTGCCTCCGCTTAAAGCTCCTGTTAAATCCGCAAGTGACGCTAAAAAACCCACAGTTATTCCTCCCATAATAGTCAAAGGCCATATGTATCTGTTCAGCAATCGTTCTAAAATACGTTCATCTTTTCTAAATCCCGGAATCTGAAGACCGCTGGACATCATCTGCTTGGCTTGGCTTTTTGCGTCCATTCCTGCTGTCTGAACCCAGAAAATGCTGAAAACTACGCTGCCAACAATAAAAAACAGCATATAAAACAAAGCCTGCAGATACGGAGCGATACCAATAAATAGAGTATGCTGCTGTATAACACTCCTTACAATGTCAGGCCCTTGCAACCAATAAACAAATCCTGAAATCGGCTGTCCGGTTGAAGAGCTAAATGTTCCAAGCAATGGATAGCCTATGTTCTGCAAAAGGCCCCCCCAGAGCTGGAAATTCGCAATAAGCGCAGCTACCAGTATTACCGGAATATTTGATGTATAAATAAAAGACAAAGGCCATCTTATGCCGTGTCCCCTTACCATTCCAAAAGAAAGCGGAATTTCAACTTTCATGGCCTGTGCATAAACTGCAATGGCAAAAACAAGTATTGTGGAAAGGATTGCAGACATCATTATCAGCGCTGTTGTAACATCCCCATTAACCAAGCTTTGAAAAAAAGCAGGAACAGCCCCTGCTGAATAAGTTACCCCTGCCAAGCCGCTTGGACCTGGCAGCCAGTTAAATGCCTGTATAAAAACGCTTTTGCTGACTCCAGCTGCGATAAACAGGCTTATGCCTGAGCCAAACCCCCATTTGCTTACTACCTCATCTAAAAAAAGGATAAGCAAGCCGCCTAAGAATAATTGAAATATTAAAACTAGCTGCAGTTGAAAGTAAAAGATTGAGCCCTTAAATTGCTCTGCTGGCGCCAAGCCGCCTAAGAATACATATATTGCGCTCTCAAAAATAATAAAAAACAAAGACAAAAACTTCTGGGTGCCTTGAAAGGATTTTTTACCTTCAGATGTTGTTAAATCAAATTTCCATATGCCTGAGCCGTTAAGCAGCTGCAAGACTATAGAAGCTGTAACTATTGGGCCTATGCCAAGTGATATCAAAGAGCCTATTTCCGCCCCAAGAATTATCGACAATGTCTCAAATCTCTGCAAGGCATTTATGCCAAGCCCGAACAAAGGCATCAAACCCAAAATAAAAAAAATAACAAGTACAATGCCCGTCCATTTTAATTTTTCCCGGAAAGACAGCATTTTTTGGGTTGGGCCTTCAACTTCCGGAAGATTTGAGATTATCGTTTTCCAAACAGACATTTTGTGTAGTAAAATTTAATGATTTTTAAATGTATTGTATATTTAATTTATTTTTCAATTTCTAAGAAATGTCTCTTGTATATAAATTTTATTCGTCTTAAAATTTCTAAGTTTTATATTTTTTAATTTATTAGAATTATCCTGAGCTTTCTGCTTCAACTAACCCAATCACTTCTCCGCCAGCTTCCTTTACTTTTTCAATTGCCATTTTTGAGGCATAGGGAGTTTTTATCCTAAATTTAGTAGATACTTTTCCATCTCCAAGAAGCTTGTTAAATCCAATCTTTTCCAATTCAACATAATAAAAGCCGTTATCTTTAGAGACTAACCCGTTGGAGACAAGATTATCAAGATGTTGCTCAATGAATCTTACATTAACCGGATTAATTCTTAGTTTCTGCGTCTTGCTTACAAAACCGTGTTTGCCAAAATAATCAGTTTTCCATATACTTGGCTTTTTGCTATCTGCTCTCTTTCCCGTGCCAGCCATTCCCCTACCGCCTCTATGACCTTGGCCGCGATGCTTTTTTTTCGCACCCCATCCATGTGTTTTTGAGCCCCTGAGCTTTACGACCTTTTTTCTCCTGTTGACTGTCATTATATCATCCTCTTGATTAAATCATTCACGGCTTTTCCCCTGTAGCCTAGAGCCCCGCCTTTCTGATAGGGGTATTTTATTCCTTTTCTTCCATAGCCTTTCTTTGGTGGGCTTAAGCGAAAGTATTTTTTTATTTTTTTATTGGAGAGTGTCACAAAATTGTTGTACCTTATCTTTCTTTTCGAGTCAGTTTCCCTGCCTGTAAATTCCTCTTTTCTCTTTTCAACAAGAATATTAAAAGTCTCATCGTCTATCTCCCCCCATGTAATGTAATCTTTTGCTTGTTTAAGCATGCCTAAATAGATGGGCGTGGCTGGAACCACAATGCAGTAGTTTGCCTTGTAGAGCTTAAGCATGTTTAAAGTATCTTTGATATCACGCCTCAATCCAGTTATTCCTCTTACCCTAATTGCAGCCAGCCTAGTATTCTGCTCCATATTACACCTTTGTTTTAAGCGAGCCTTCAACAATGCTCAAAATCTCGACATTCTTTTGGTTTATCTTTGACTGCATCAGCTTTTGTAATGCCTCAAAGCAAGCATAAAGCACATTAAGCTTGCTTCTTGTTTGCCCTTCTGTTCTTGACCAAACATCCTTGACACCTGCAAGCTTCAATATTCTTTGACATTCTTTCTCAACTATCAGCCCTGTTCCCTTTGGGGCAGGCATGAGTGTTATTTCCACAGAGCCACACTTTCCGCTGACTTTGAATGGTATTGTGTGTGGCTCTCCGCAACCGCAACGCCAATTTCCACAACCGCGCCGTACTTTTATTATGTTTAATTTTGCATGTCTTATCGCTTTTTCCCTTGCAGGCACAGTCTCTTTAGATTTGCCATAGCCAATGCCCACATAACCGTCTTCGTTTCCAACAACTGCAAAAGTAGCGAATTTTGGCTTATTTCCTTCCTGAGTTTTTTTTTGTGTTTGCTTAAAAATTCTTTTTTGACCGCCGCCAAACTTCCCTTTTGATTGGCCTACCATCAGCAAATCTGTCGTTATGTTAGGCAACAAAGCGTCTACTATCTCCGGCTCTAAAATTTTTATCCTAGTGTCAAGCGCATAATCTATGCTTGCAATTTCTCCATTTTTTACTTTAATGCCTAAGGAGGTTCTTGGCTTCCACGCTTCCTTTTCAAAACCACCTTTCTTCTTTATTTCTTCTACTATCTCCTCTTCAAGCTCCTTAACCTCGCCAAGCTCAACTGCCAAGCCTTCCGCAGGTTTTTCTATTAATGCTTCTTCCTCTGTTATTTCTTCGTGCTTCTCGGCTTCTTTGACTTCCGTTTTTTCTTCAATTTTTTTCTTAGCCATTAATCTTGACCTTTACTTCGTTAAAATGATTTATAATATCCTCTGGATCTAGTCCTTTTTTTATGTAGCTAGAAAACTCCTTTTCGAACGCTGGCTTGTCACTCTTGATTGATTGGGCATATGCCGCTATATGGGTGCCTGAAATTCTGTCTTTTGTCGGCAAAATTTTTGGATCAAATGGTATTTTTAAGCCTGCGTCAATTGCTCCTGCAAGTGCTGCGTAAATCCTTGAGCCCTTTGTTGAGTTATTAAATCCTAAGTCCAAGATTGCTTCCTTAACACCATTTTCAACTGCTCTTTTGCCTGCCAATAGTCCGACTAGATAAGCGCTTGGCAAATTTCCTGTATACCCTTTCCAGCCCAACTTGGTTAACATCTTGGAATTTACAGTGAAAAGAATTTTATCACCTTTCTCATGGTAAGCTATGACTGAAGCCTGAATGTTGCTGAGAGATTTTCTTACTACAAACCTAAATTTGTTTGAAAGCAATATCTTTAGTCTCTTTTTGTAATAGGTTCTCCCTTCTTTCTTCCTCCTAAATGGCACAGTAAAGGTCTTACCGCTTCTCATTTTTTATCATACCCCTCTCGCTTACATATAGCTTTAAGTGTCTCAAACTCCTAAAAAATCCCCCTTTGCTTTTCATGTAAAGCTCATGAAAATCGGGTGGGTTTATCTTACCGTTATCTCTTAATAACTTGATAAAACTTCTCTGTAGCCTTATTTTATTAATCCATGTCCTTTTGGGATTGAGCCTGACGGTTTTCTTGCCTTTCCTTGAGCCAAATCCTTTCTGTTTGCCGTAGCTCTTCTGCTTCTTTCTCTTTCTAGCCCAAAATTTTGATGTATTGAGTGCCCTGCTTTTGGATATTGCGCCATTATTTGCCAATACCCTTATATCATTTTTTGTTATTGCTTCCTTGACTTCGTCCAGCCGTTCAGGATCAAACCTTACCCTATTCCTGCCGCATTTCAAAACATTGGCTGCCAACCTTCTTTGTACTTTCAGCATTTTACACCTTTTTTATCAATACCTTGTCTTTTTCCGCCTTTTCAGATTCTTTCCTTTCTTCTTCACTCAATTGCGGCTTTTCTTTTTCATCTATGCCTTTTTCTTTTCCTTTTTCCCTTATATCTTCTTTTCTAGACTCTTTCAAATCTTTTTTCTTTTTTAAACTCATAAAACTTTCAATTTTTCCTATATATTCATCAACATTTAGGTTCAGTATATTGACATCAAGCTCTTTAGCTTTTTTTAAAATTTTCAACCTTTTTTTCATTCCAACATTTTTTGAAATAACTGCGCCTTCATTTTCTTTTTTTATGTTAAGTAAATCATCAACAGATTGAACTACAATCATTTTTAGCCCTGAATTATGGAGGCATTTGACTTTCCTTGGAGATTTATACCCTGGGGACGGCATCTTTCTTCTTCCCTTAAAGCTATGCCTTATTTTTGAGTGTATTCCTTTTGGCTTTCTCCATTTGTCATTAAGCTTCATTCTTTTAGGATTGTCCTGCCTGATGAATTCTGGTTTCTTGTATTTGATTCTTGTTCGCAATTCCAATAATGTGCTGATTTGTTGGGTCATTTTAACTAGTACATTTTATTTAATATCTTCAAAAGTAAAATTTATGTTATATTTTTTGAGTGATTATAAGCAGCTGATGTTGATATATCCAATTCTTTAGCTATACTAGGGAAACTTAAACCATTTTTTCGTAATTCAATGATTTTAGGTTTAAGTTTTAATATTTCTTTCTCAGGTGTTTTCCAAACTTTGTAATTATTGAGTATTGTAGCTAATCTTTCTCTTTTGTAAGAAATATTAAAATTAATTAATTCATTAAAAATTTCAATATTTTTTCTATTGCATAAGATTACCCCATTTTTATTATAACTTATATTCTTGATTCCAATATTACTTAGTAATTCTTCTATTTCCTTTAACCCTTTAAAATTTTGATTACAAAGAATAATTTGTTTTGGATTTAAAGAGACGCTACCTTGAGAGTCAGCAAAACCTTGAAGATATTTTGATTTAATTTCTTTTGACGCATTTTTAATTGCCAAAGGGATTGTCCAAGTTTTTTCCTTAAAATCTGCATTGTAGCTTAAAATATCTTCTACTACTTGTTTTGAGCTTAATCTAACTCTAAAAGTATCATTAATGCCAAAACCTCTAAACTTAAGCGATTTTACTTTAGCACTCATTCCATAAACTTTTTCTAAACAAAATATAAAATATTTGATAAAATTCAAATCAACTGCTTCAAGAACAATCCTATAAACTCCATTATTTTTCCTATATTCAATAAATCCGTCTCCTGGCCCAACAACTCCCAAAATGTAGGATTTTTCTAAAGTTAGTTCTTTGTAATTTTGATTTTTAATTAAAGCTGGATTGCCTCTTTTCTTTAAATTTGTATTAGATTTAATTAAATGTCTTTGAACTGTACTAAAGGAAATATTACATATTTGAGCTATTTGTTTGATTGACTTATCTTTGTGATATAAATTAATAAATCTATTATGTTGAGAAATAGAAAATTTGTCTTTAGAGGCTTTTCTGAACTTTACACCAGCTTTTAATAAGTAATCCCTAGTTGTAGTTACAGCTAAATTAAATTTCTTAGCTATCTTTTTAGTTCCATAGCCTTCTATATAAAATTGTTTCATTTCTCTTAACATTTTATTATTAATTTGTATCATTTTATTTTTTAGTTGATAGTTCATTTAGTTAATTTTCTTTTAGTCTTATTTTAACTCTTTACCATCTTTTGAAATTATATAACAACCATCCTGAAAGATTCTTGTGTCGTATCTTGGTCTTCTTGTTAATTGCTCAATATCTGCGCTTATTTGGCCTGCTATTTCCTTGTTAGGGCTTGTAACATAAATCAAGTCGCCCTCTATTTTTACATCGGCAGCCTGCTTTAACTGCAATATCCTCGGCACTTTTTCTCCCAAAAAATTTTTAACTGTCAGCTTGTTGTTGGCAACACTCACGTTCATTGGGAAATGCCCAGAGCATATTTTCAAGGTGTAAACATGGCCCTTAAGGCTACCTTTCACCATATTATTCAGATGTGCTGTCAAAGAGCCCATTAGTTTTTTATCTTCTTTTTTCCCGTTTTTTGATTCTAGTGTTATCTTATTGTTGCTAGTTTTTATGGAAATATTCTTCTGTTTAAATTTCCTCCTTACTTCTCCTGCAGGACCTTTGATTGACAAAAATCCGTCTTGAAAAGATATTTCTATGTTATTTGGCATTTCTAGTTCCTTGACTATTTTATCGTTCCGCTTGTTTTTTTGGTTTGGCATTTGATTATGACTTAATAGCAATAAGCCAGCAATCTTCCCCCTATTTTTTTTGATTTGGCGTTATAATGAGTTATTATTCCGTTTGGTGTTGACACAAATAATATTCCCAAATCTTTGGCTGGTAAGTATCTCTTCTCAAATTTTTCGAATTCTTTATTTTTAACGCTGTACCTTGGCTTGATTACCCCGCACTTGTTTATGTTCCCCGTCAAAATAAGTTTGATGTAGTTTCCCTTGCCGTCTTCTATTTCTTTGAAATCACCGACGTAGTCGTTTTCTTTCATGACCTTCAATATGTCTTTTATCACTTTTGACACTGGCTTTATGGTGCATTCCGAAGTTCCGACTGCTTGGTTGTTTAGTATTAGAGACATTACATTTGCCAAAGGGTCATTGAGCATTTTACCACCTAGTTATATTTTTTAAATCCCAAATTTGTCGCAGTTTCTCTAAAGCATGTCCTGCAAAGCGACAGGCCATATTTGCTTATGTGGGCTCCAGGTCTGCCGCATCTTCTGCATTTGTTTATTATTCTGCCATATTTCCTTGATTTTGGAGAATTATGCTTTAGGTATTTCTGAAGCTTAACTGGCTTTGCTTTTAGCTGCTTGAACACTTTCTTGTAATCACTGTATGTCATTTCATTCTGCCTCCACTTTGGTGTTGAATTTTTTGGTCATAAAATCTATGGCTTCTATCTTTGATATTCTGTGCCTTGTGGGTATCCTTCTTGCGAGTAGCCTCCTTCTCTTTATTCTATAGCCGGGCCTCTCAAGAGTGATGCAAACTTCAAGACCCATAATTCCAATTTTTGGATCATACTTCACTCCAGGAATTTCTATATATTCATGTATTCCGAATGCTATGTTGCCATTGCTATCAAACTGGTTTTCGCTCAGCTTGTTATCTACTGCCTCAAGCAGTCTGTGGAGAAGGTTGGATATTCTTTCTTTTCGCAAAGTGATTTTACACCCAATCGGCAACCCAGGCCTTAAACCCCACTCCTGTATTCTTTTGTTTGTAACGGTCTTTATTGGAGTTGCATTCGCTATTGATTTAAGAAGGGTAATTCCTTTTTCTAACCTGGACTGGTCTTTTCCTGCACCTATGTTCAATGTCACTTTCTCTATTCTTATGTTTTTCATCATATTCATCTTTATCTCAGCGCGATTGATGGCTTATCCTCACCAACAACAAAAGCGTATTTTTTTGAGGTTTCTATTAAATTTCCTTGCTCATCTTTGTAAATTACTTTGTCTCCAAAGACATTTTCAATAGTTCCTATTTCTCCTATGTGTCTCCCCCCCGTCAGGAACACTGTTGATTTCTTATCGAGCTTTAGGTGCTTGCTGATTTTCTGCTCGGGCAATGATAAAAGAATAGTGTCGCCTACTTTGTAGGAATTTTTATCAACCAGCACATTCCTGCCGTCGAACAGGTTTAATTGCAGCTTTCCATTTGTCATGATTTTGTTTATGATTTTGCAGGGTTTCAGCGCAGATTCTTCTTTTCCTATTTTTATTAGGTTAAGCTTGCCTTTTCTGTTTAACATCACTCTAAAAAACTCTTTTGTGCCCGTAAATTCAAAAATATCAAATATTCCGACAGGGTGTCTGAAATCTTTTCTTGTCTTTCCGTCTATTTTTACTTCGCCGGCATTTAATATTTTTTTAGCCTCTCTTGTTGTGTTTGCATAGCAGAAAATCTCTTTTAGAAACGTGTCTAAAGGCATTCCTGTGTTTAAGCTGTGCGGACCAGGCAATGGTTTGATGATGAACTTTATCCCTTTTCTCTTTACATTCCATGTTTTAGGCGCCGCAAGTCTTTTTAGGTGAGATTTTCCCATTTTATTTCCTCCCTAAATCTTCTAGCCTGAGTTTATCATCCGAGTTTAATTCTGTGATCATGAGATTAGACGGGTGCAAAGCAAGAGGTTTTTTTGATCCATCTTTTTTTGTTGTTTCTATGCCACTCACAAAAATACGGGTTTTTTTCAGGAAAATAGCTTCTACTTTGCCCTCATGCTTCTTGAATTCTCCTTTCATTATCTTCACCTTATCACCTTTTCTTAGCCCAATCTTCCTTTTGCCATATTTTTTCCTAAGCTCTTTTGAAAGGTGAGAGTTCACAAACTTATGTTTTATGTGGAGCGGCGACGCAAATCTATATTTTCTCTGCTTTCTGGGTTTTTTGCTGCTTTTCCAGACTATTGAAAATTTTTTCATGTCGTTCACTCATACCACTATACTTGCTATTTTTGCAATACCTGGCCATCTTTCACATGCTTCCTTTGCAATCGCACCTTTGAAGATTGTGCCTTTTGGGTTTCCTTTGTCGTCTTTCAGAATAATTGCTGAATTGTCTTCAAACTTTATTCTTGTGCCGTCAGCTCTTCTATACTCTTTCTTCTGTCTGACTATAACTGCGTGGACTACTTGCTTCCTCATATCGGGTTTACCGCTTATCACAGATGCCATCACTAAATCACTTACACCGCAACTTGCTATCCTTCCCTTGACTGTTTTCAAGCCCATTACAGTGAATATCTTGATTATCTTTGCTCCTGAATTATCGCAGGTTTCAATCTTGCTGTAAACAGGAAGCGCTCTTGTTACATGGGCTTTTAATGGTTGCATTTTAGTTTTCCTCCTGGGGTTTCTCTTCCTCCTCTTTACTTATTTTATCTGTTTTTGCTGCCGCTCTTGCCTCCATTTTTTCTTTAAATCCCTTCTTAAAGCCCAATTTTTGTATTATGACGAAGTTCTTTGTCTTGCTTAATGGTCTGCATTCCATTATCTTAACAACTTCGCCCTCTTTTGCATTGACACAGTCTGGATTATGCACCTTGAGTCTTGTTCTTCTTTTTTCATATCTTTCATATTTTTTTAAAAATTGCTGCCTCTCAAATTCTATAACGGCAGTTTTCCTCATTTTGGTTGTTACAACTATTCCTACAAGTTGCCTTCCCCTAATGCTTAGTTTCCCGTGGAAAGGGCATTTTGCATCACTACACCCTTGTTTTGGAGTATATGCTGCTACTCCAATGTTTCTAGATTGGGTTTTTGCCATTTTATTACTTTAGTTCTATTGTGTTTGGAGTGAACCCATAATCAATCAGTATCTTCTTGACTTTCTGCTTATGCTCTCCCTGCAACTCAATTTTTCCTTCTTTGGCTGTACCGCCGCATGCAAGCTCTGACTTGAGCCTTTTTGCAAGGTCCTTAAGAGCTATTTCTTTCTCGTCTATTCCTTCTACAACAGTATAGTTTTTGTTGAATTTTTTCCTCTCAGTATAAACCAAAATTTTTTGGCTTTCTTTTGCTATGGTTTCGCATACACATAGCTCCTTCACCAAGCCGCATATAGCACAGACTTCACCCATTCCTTTTTACTTCCTCCTTTTTGCTTGAATTCTTATCCATTTTTACAGTCAATATCTTGGCAATTGTTCTTTTTATCTCTTTTACCTTGCCTGGGTTTTTCGGAACCGTGCCTATTGCAATCTGGGAGTTGATTTTCATCAATTCTTTTTTCAGCTCTAATGACTTATTCTCCAAGTCGACTTCACTCATTGACAGCAGTTCTTTCACTTTCATTTTTCTTTTTTCTTTCTCTCTTCGGTTTTTCTTTCTTTATCTTTATTTCTTCTTTTGTCTCCTTTATCTCTTCAGCTATAATCTCCTTATGCTCAACCAACTCTATCTCGTCAGGCAATTTGATGTCAGGTGGCATTATCTTGACTTTTATTCCTATAACGCCAGTCTTCAAAAGAGCCTGCGCATCAGCTTTTCTGACATCAGTTACAGCTATATCGCCGCATTTTTTCAGATATCCTGAGTAAAAACGCCACGATTTTGCTCTGGCGCTTGGCACTTTGCCGCTAACAGATATCTCGATTCCAAGAGCTCCTGCCCTCATAACATCGGTCATTATTTTATGGCCTATAGCCTTAAACTTTTCCGAGCCAAATCTTTCCAACGCGTCTACAATTTTCTCCGCTACTATATTTGCATCTAAATTTGGGTTCTCAACTTCACTTATTTCTATCTGTGGATTTTCCAAATCAAATTTTTTCTTCAGTGTCCTGGTCAGCTGCTTTATATTTTGTCCTTTTCTGCCAACTATTAAACCCGGTCTTGAAGCATAAATTATTATTTTTTCTCCCAATGGGGTTTTCATCATTTTTGTATGGCTATGCCCCACATTTTCAAGATTGTGTGTTATATATTCCTGAATCTGAAACTCCTTCATTTTCTGAGCTACAAATTTCCGTTCAATCATTTTTATCACTGTTTTTTACCAAATTTTTATCTTTTTTATTTTCAGTTCTTGCCTTTTCCCCTATAACTATCTCCACATTTGTCCTCTTCATCTTTCTTCTCGATTTTCTTCCATAGTGCCATGATTTTGCTGATTTATGCGCGCTTATATGCGATATAACAAGGTTTGAGGTACTCATGCCTTTAAACTGTGCATTGGCTTCTGCGTCTTCAATCAACTTGATTAAGTATTTTGAGGATTTTTCTGGGTATCTTCCAGGGCCTATCTTCTTTTTGTGACCTAAATCCCAATTGTATCTTCTGAACGGTATGGCTAATTTTTTGTCAATAACGTTCTGCAATATTTTCTTTGCATCAATTACGTTCCTGTTTTTGATGAAGTTGCATATCTCTACGCTCTGCTTTAGTGAAATGGGTAAACCTAATCCAACCGCCCTTGCCATGTGCTCTGAATTGTAGTTTATGAATGTGTACCCTTTCATTTTTATTTTACTGATAAACTTGCGCTAGATCTTGTTGCGCCTATTCCTGGTGCGCTGTGTGCAACTTTTTTCCTAGTCAATGAAAATTCACCCAAGTAATGCCCCACCATATCCGCTTCTATCATGACTGGCACAAATTCCTTGCCGCGATGAACCTTTATTGTTTTTCCTACCATCTCAGGCAAAATTATCATATCTCTGCAATGGGTTTCAATGCTTTTCTCATCGGCTCTTAGTTTTTTAAGTAAGATCTTTTGCTGATCGGTAAATCCCCTCTTGATTGTTCTTCTTTGTCTTGCTGGCAACAGCTGGGCAAGCTCATTTATACCCATGCCCTTTAACTCTTCAACTGTTTTACCTTTAAAAGTAAATTCTTTCTTTGCCACTTTTACCTCTTGTGCCTGCCTGTTCTCTTTGGTGCTATTTTGCCGACTTTTCTGCCCGGAGGCGCATTTCTGTTAGACTGTGTTGGAATCCCTTTTGCATGTGAACTGGAGCCGCCAAATGGGTGGTCAACTGAATTCATTGATGTTCCGCTTACCTGCGGCCACATTTTGTTCTTTGCTCTCATTGCATAAAACCTGCTGCCGGCTTTCAAAAAAGGCTTTTCTGTTCTTCCTGAGCCCGCGACTATGCCAACAGCCGCTCTACATTCTGGTGAGAATGCTCTTCTTTTGCTTGATGGGAGCTCTACAACTATTTGGTTGTCCATCTTTGTGATTATCTTAGCAAATGTGCCAGATGCCCTCACAAATTTTCCCCCATCACCTGGATTTGATTCTATGTTATAGATTGATGTTCCTTCTGGTATGAATTTCAAAGGTAATGTATTTCCTGCTTTCAACTCAACATCATTTCCTGTCTCTATTCTATCTCCAACGCGTATTCCTTCGGGAGCCTGAAGCAGCCCAACTTCACCATTGCTGTATTTTAATTCCATCAACGGAGCGCTATGGCCGCTGCTATGTACTATATCAGTTATATGGGCAGTCATGGTTTTGCCCTCTTCATATCTTCCAAAGATAGACTTTCCCTTGTACCTAAAGCTTGGTGCTCTATATCTTGGGCTTCCCTTACCACGTTTTTGCTGGATCAAGCTTTTACCCATAGTTTACCATCATCTTTACATTAATCCCATCTTGGTTGCAATGTCGATTGCTGGATTTTTCGCTGAAAATTTTATGTATGCCCTTTTCTCTCCATTTGAATTTACAAAGGTGTTGATGTTTTTGACTTCCACTTTGAACATATCTTCAATGGCATTCTTTATCTCTTTCTTTGTTGATGTTTTATTAACTACAAAGATGAGTTTGTTTTCTGCCTCCATCAGTCTTATTGACTTTTCGGTTGATAGGGGATATTTTATTATGGTATAAGGGTCCATTTTAGTTAAATAAATCTTCTTTCTGTAAAGTGTTGATTGCTCCAACTGTCCAAAGAGTTAATCTTCCTGCTTTTGCTCCTGGTGCGAGCAGTTCTGCATTCAAGCTTCTTACACTTGCCACATCAACGCCCGGTATGTTGGCAAACGCTTTGCTTAATTTGCTTGCTTCTGACACAACTATCAACGGGCCTTTTCTCTTTTTGTATTTCCTTCCTCGCGCCTTGCCTTTTCCTGCTCTAACTTTCTTGATGTTTGCCCTTTCCAATTCGCTTTCAAAACCGAGTTTCACCAAGATATCTGTGACATCTTTCGTTTTATTTAATGATTCAAATTTATCATCCAAAACAAATGGGTATTCTTTTGGAAGAATGTGTCCTCTTGCTGTAACTAAATCGCGCAATATGGTGGAGGAAATCGCGCTTCTTATAGCTTTTAGCCTCTCTTTAGTGTTGATTTTAAGCTCCCACAATTTTTCTGATTTTGGTGGGTGCGCCCTTCTGCCTCCGACTGTGCCCGGAGCAAATGCTCCTACCCAATTCATTCTTGTTCCTCTTTTTGTCATTATCTTTCTTGGCACTCTTGAAATCCCAAAACCGTAAGACCCTTTGTAATCCCTCCTTCTTCTTGATAATTTCGCTGATGCCCTTTTTCCAGCAAGTGGGCTTGCTGCATAGGACTGTCTTTTACGGCTTTGTATTGATAGTACTGCTCTTTGTATTATGTCCGGGCGGAATTCTTCATAAAATTGGGATGGCAACTCTATTTCTCCCACTTTACTTTTTGTGTAGTCAAAAATGTCGAGTTTCATTTTACCTTCCTTGTTTTGATTCTGTGCTTATGTAGGATATTTGCGGCGCTTCAAGCGTTTCCCTTTTTACTCTTGCCGGTGCTGTGAGCCTGATTATCCTTTTTCTAGCTCCTGCGACAGACCCTTTAAGCAGAACGTATTGATTGGTTACAAGACCGTAATTGACAAAACCGCCTTTTACATTTATCTCATCTGCTTTGTTTCCAATTTTAACAAGATGTTTGTTGTACTCTGTCCTTAAATGATAGCCCATCTTGCCTGCGTGAGCAACGCGCCACATTACATGTCCCTGTCCTCGCCACGGGCCTAACGAACCTGGATTTCTCCTGCTTTTCTCTGATTTGTGCTGCCTTAGCTGTATTCCAAACCTTTTAACTGGGCCTTGAAACCCTTTGCCCTTTGTAATAGAATGAACATCAAGAAACTGGCCGTCTTTAAACACTTCAGCCACACTTATTTCTTTCCCAATTTTTTCTTTCGCATAACTTAATTGCTGATCTTTTGTGCCCCCTATGGCAATCTCGAATATTTCCGGTTTCTTCTTGCCGATGCCTGTCAATTTTGGCTGAGTGAAACATGATAACCTTACAAAATCATAACCGCTTGGCTCTTTTCCTTTCTTTTTTGGAAGTGTAATTTTTCTTTCCAAGTCTTTATCAAGAGAATCAGCAATCGTTTCCCCAACAAGCATTAAGCCGTCTTTGGTTTTTTTGTAAAATCTTATAGAAGCAGTCTTTAGTGGTGGGCACTCAATGACAGTAACAGGACAAAAAATATCTGTCCCTTTTGTTAGTGAGTATGGCCTGTTATCATTAATCAGCAGGTGGGTCATACCGACCTTGTAGCCAGCAAACCCCAAAGGTTTTGCTTCAGTGCTGTGGGACCAGTTTCTGATTCTTGCATAACTATGCCTAGCCCTGACTCGCGGCCAAAATTGCATGCTTCCTGCTCTCGGCTTTCTTGTTCTTGGCATAGATATGTCACGGATTACTACATCTATTACTCTATTTTTGTGAAATAAGCCTTTTATTGAGTGCCTTTTGTAGAAAACAGTTTAATCAACTGTACTGAAAAGGCAATCTTTTCAGGCTAGTATAATTTTTGTCTGATTAATTCCAACAAAAATTATAGAATTGAGAAATGATTGCAGCTTTATAAAGGTTGCGGAAAAAACTCGGGAAAAATTATATTCTGCGGATCAAGGAGTTTACTATAATATAGACAATTGCGTTGATTTGTTATATTTGTACGCAATTGTCTATCTCGTAAATTGCGGCTATTTATTAAACCAATTACCGCAATTTACGATATCATCTCAAATGAATCTCAACAATATCATTGTCCTCAACAACATGCTCTAATTTTCTTAAAACCATTCCATCAAACTTAACACTTTTTCCCCATATTCTAGCAAATTTGAATTTATTTATAAAATCCTTATGCAGTTTCATGCAAACCTCCCTTAATGTGCTCCCTTTCCTCATTATCAATGGAATACCTATATCGGCTTTTTTCCCCACTTCCTTGCAATAAATCCTCATAAATTCCAATTTTTTAAAGATAAGCCCTTTCAAATCTTCCGTATTCATCCTTTTTTCAGCTGAAATGCAGATGTCTGGTTTTACAATAGATTTCACTCTTCCCAACTCTTCTGAATCAACCATATCTATCTTGTTTAGTACTGTAATCGCAGGAACATATTTTCTGTTGCATTCTATAGCATCTATCAATTGGTCATCTGTAATGTCTTCCCTTATGACAACGCTGGAATTATCAAGCCTGAACTCCTTCAGAATTGTTTTTATTGTATCTTCATTCAGCTTTGTCAATCTTACTGTGTAGCCAATGTCAATGCCGCCCTTTTCCTTTTTTGATATCCTGATAAGAGGAGGCTTTTGGTTTATTCTCAACCCAGTCTCGAATATTTCATTTTTGACAACTTCCAGATGCCCTGGGTGGAACACATCAAGCAAAATGATTACAAGGTCTGTGCTTTGCGCACATGCAAGCACTTCTTTGCCTCTTCCTCTGCCGGTCGCTGCACCTTCAACAATCCCAGGCACGTCCAGAACCTGTATCTTTGCATGATTATACTCCATCAAGCCAGGAATGCATGTCAATGTGGTGAAAACATACGCTCCAACAGGAGAATTTGCGTTTGTTATGGCATTCAACAAAGTTGATTTTCCTACTGAAGGAAAACCAACCATTATCACAGTTGCGTCTCCGCTTCTTTTGACTGAAAATCCTTCGCCCTTGCCTTTAGAAGAAGTTTTTTTTTGATATTCCTCCTTTATTTTAGCAAGCTTTGCCTTGACTAATCCTATATGCCCCTGAGTTTTTTTATTGTATTTTGTAGTCCTTAGCTCTTCTTCCAGCTCTTTTACTTTTCTATCGTATGAAGACTCATGATGCTTTGCATCTTTCAAATTCAGTTGCTGCGCCATAGAATAAGGATATCAGCATAGTATAAAAATGTTTAATTTTCAACAACCTTTAGTGGAACTATTTACTCTTCTTTATTAGCGGCCCAAATGCAGTGAAATCCGGCCAGTTACCAAGCACTTGACCGCCGTCAATAGCGATTATCTGGCCAGTTATAAAATCAGCACCGCTTGAAGATAGGAAAGCAACACAATTAGCTATCTCTCCAGGACCAGCAAATCTTTGCAATGGTATTGTTGCTTTGAGCTGCTCTATCATCTTTTTATTATTAACCATCTCCTCATTAAAACCCTGTGTTGCTGTAATGCCAGGGGCAATTGCATTGACATTGATTTTGTGCTTTGCAAGCTCCAAAGCCAAGCTCTTTGTCAGATTTATTACGCCTGCCCTTGCAGCGCCTGAATGGGCAAGTCCAGGAGCAGCCCTTATAGCATATATATGCACAATGTTTATTATCTTGCCGCCATTATTCTTCATGTACTTAACAGCTTCTCTGCAGCAAAACCAGGTGCCATAAAGATTGGTTTTCACAACAGCATCAAGCCCATTTGTCGAAATTTTTTCAAAAGGCGCAATAAACTGCCCGCCTGCATTATTTACAAGAATGTCTATACCGCCAAATTTTTCTTTTGTTTGCCTAAACAGATTTTCAACTTCTTGCTCATTTCTTATATCAGTTTTAATTGCCATGATGTTTCTTGTTATTTTTCTAAGCTCTCCGTAACCACTTTTCAAATGCCCCTCTTTTCTTCCAGCAATCACTATTTTAGCTCCTAATCTGGCAAGCCTAGCTGCAATCTCTTTTCCAATGCCTGTTGCTCCTCCAGTTATTACAGCAACTTTCCCTTTGAATAATTTTTTTTCAAACATCTTAATCAATTAAAAATCAAATATCCAATATCTTGACCAAAAATTCAGCTTTTACAACCTCTGTTCCATCTTGTTTTTTGACAGAACAGTCGCAAAGCAATCTCAGCTTTTCAGGATACTTTTCCTTTACATTAACTGTTGCAGTTATTGTATCTCCTATAAACACAGGCGCTAAAAGCTTAATTTCTTTCTTTAACGCAATAACAATTGTATTGTCTGATGTGAACATATGCACCAATGCTGCTCCGATAGTGCTCTCTGTCAAAAAGCCATTTGTAGCCCTTCTTCCAAAGATTGATTTTTTCATCCTTTCTTCATCAAAATGCACGGGGTTGAAATCCTCAACCAGTTCGCCAAATTTTCTGTTTACCTCTTCGGTTATAGTCTTTGTAAAAGTGCCCTGAAATCCAATTTTAAAATCATTGTACTTCACTTTATCACCCTGAATTTTGTTCCGTAATGCACTAGCCCATCATCACCATCAACATATATCCTTCTTATGCAGGGCTCAACTTCCATCCCTATTGAAATTTCATCGCTCTCCACAATCTGAGATATAATTTTTTTCCCACTATCAAGACTTATAAGGGCAATAACATAAGGGGTATTTTTGTCAAACCCTTTTGGCGCAACATTCATTATAGTAAAGGATTCTACCTTGCCTTTGATATCAGCAATACTCCTGAATAATTTATATCTTTCTATTGACAATCTCCAAGCCAACGGGCTGCTTTCTTTGTGCATTTTATCTGCTCCCGAATATGTTAACTGCTGAGACTGCTCCTGTTCCAGCCAAGGTATGAGTTAACCCAAAATACAACTTATTGGCATTTAGTCTGTTAATAACATCTACAGCCTGCCTTACACCAGTTGCGCCAATGGCATGACCGCATGCCTTCAAGCCACCGCTCAAATTTATTTTTTTTGAATTTTTCTTGGCAAATTTAATGCCTTCCCCTTTTTTTGCAAACCCGAGGTCCTCAACAGCAATCACTTCAGAAATCGGAGTCACATCATGTAATTCCATCAAATCTATTTTTTCGCAGCTTACTCCAGCAATCCTGAATGAGTTTGCAGCGGCATTTATCGTTGAATGCATTGCAGTTATTGATTTTCTTTCAGACAAAGATAGCGAATCAGAGCTTGAGCAGCCCGCTAAAAGATAGCCCTTAACATCAGCATTTAACTTCCTTGCTGTTTCCTCACTGCACATAATCAATGCTGCAGCACCGTCACAATAAGATGCACAGTCAAATACCCTTACCGGGTCAGAAAGCATAGGGCTTGAATTTATTTTTTCTTCTGAAAGCTCAAACCTATACTGGGCATTCAGATTATCCAATGCATTCTTGTGGCTAGCTGATGGTATGAATGACAAGTCTTCTGGCGATAGTCTGAAATCATGCAAGTATCTTCTTGTCATAATTGCAAACTGACTAAAGATGCTTGCGCCTGCAGATGCCTCTTCCTCGCTTAAAAGCTCCGAGCTTAACAAAGCCAGCTCATTTGTTTTAAGGTCACTTACCTTCTCAACACCCAGAACCATTGCCATTTTGCTCTCTCCTGCCAAAATAGAATTTGCAGCCTCTTTTATCGCAAGTGCTCCCGAAGCATCACCGGCATTTACACATATTCCATTGCTTATGCCCAGCTCCTCATACACCATTGAGCTTAGCAAAGCTTGTCCACCTGCTTTTGATGAAAATACATTTGAGATATACAATTCACCTATTTCATCTGGTTTTAATTTTGAGTTGTCCAATGCATTTATCCCTGCTTCTCTTATAAGATCTCTAATGCCCTTGTCCCACAGCTCGCCAAATCTAGTTTGAGAAGTCGCAATTATTGGAATCTTCATATTAAAAAACCCCTGTCATTTTGCAGTACTCCGCATATCCAATATATTTTTTATCATTGATGTAGTTTTTTGTTGCTCTTGCTTTTTTCAGTTTTTTTATATTTGGAGTCACTTTCAATAAAAATGAGTCGCTTCCGGCACCACTCCCAAATGATGTTACTAATATCTTCTGATTTGGCTTGGCTTTGTCAAGAATGTCTGTAAGTGCGAGCATTGAAGCAGCTGAATATGTATTGCCTATTTTTGACACAATCAAATTGCTTTCAAGCTTTTCCTCTGTAAATCCAAGAATCCTGCCGGCTCTTGTTGGAAACTTTCCATTAGGCGTGTGGAAAGCCACATGGTCTATTTCCTCTGGCTTGATTTTTGCCTTTTCCATCAAAAGCTTTGTGCATTTTACCAAATGGCTGAAATAAGCGGGCTCGCCTGTAAAGCGCTCTGCATGTTTTGGGTACTTTTGCATATTCCTCCTCCAGAAATCAGGCGTGTCAGACGATATAGAATGCATTGATTCTAGCTCTGCTATAACCTCTTTATTATCATTCCCAATAATGAAAGCTGCAGCTCCGGCTGACGCTGTGTACTCAAGAATGTCTCCAGGCATTGATTGCGATGTGTCTGCGCCAATAGCCAAGCCATAATCAACAAATCCTGATTTTGACAAGCCAAAAACCATCTGCATAGCAGCTGTGCCGGCTTTGCATGCAAATTCCACATCTGCTGAAGTATAATGACTTATTCCAAGAATCTCTCCAAGAATTGAAGCATTTGGCTTGACAGCGTATACAGGGCTTTCGGAACCAGAATACACCGCGCCTATTTTTGTTTTGTCAATATTAACCCTTTTTAGCGCATTTAAAGAGGCTTCAACACTCATTGTCAGGCTGTCTTCATCGTAGTCCGGCACGGATTTTTCTTCAATCATTAATTCTTTTTTTATAAATTCAGGATTCCTGCGTTGAATTCTGGCTATTTCCTCTACTTTAATCCTATACATAGGTACGTACGCGCCATAGCTTACAATTCCAACCATGTCAACCTCAAACTTAAAGTAGTTTAGCTATATTTAAGAATGTTTCCCGTATTAAATTGACGATTAAATGCGACAAAAACACTTTTAGCGCCATCAACTGCAGCCCATTTTAATAGTTCCTTATTTTTTGTCAAACGAGTTAATCTAAACTTATCGTCAGGAAGTATAGTTGCTATATTCATATTATCAATTTTTATCTTTCCGGTAGAGATATTAAAAATATGCTTATAATCTTCAAAGCCCGTCAAATAACCACCAAATAAGTTTTTGCTAAGCTTTGACAGAGCTTTTTTTAACAAAAATTTTTCTAAAAAACTTAAATATTTCTTAGGCTTTGGCTCGGTTAAGAGCACTAAAACATCCGTACAGCCGTCTTTAATCGCATCCTCTAATGGCACTGCTTTCTGGATGCCCCCATCCAAGAAACCTTTGTGATTAATTAAGACTGGTTTATTGTAATAAAGCGGTAATGCACAACTTGCTTTGAGCAATTTCAAAATATTTTTAGATTTGGAATTGCATCTTACAGCTCTACCAGTTTCTATATCAGTCGCAAAAAAATAAAACGGCGTTTTAGACTTTATAACTTTATATGTATCTAGTGGTTTTTTATTAATTACAACATTATCAAATAAATAATCAATGTCAACTATTTTATTTACTCTAAGTAAATTTATAAAATTAGAATTATTTATATCTTCGTAATAAATGCTTGTTCCAAATTGAGGTTGATCAGACAAAAAATAAGCAACGTTCATAGCCCCTCCAGACGAGGCGTATATTGCATCAAAAGCATTTCTTAATCCCAGATTATGAAGGGCAATTAGGGAGCCTGCACTAAAAATACCCCTCATAGCACCACCCTGCACTACCAAAGCAGATTTAATCCCTCTTTTTGAAATGTTTTTGCTCTTTATTCTTTCCTTATTTCTTATAATGATATTTCTTAATGATGTTTCTGGATTTATACCACACACCATATTAGACCTCTATTTATTTAGTTCTAATAAGACAATCCGCCATCTATGCGAATTACTTCCCCGGTTATATAACCTGCTTTGTCAGAAGCCAAGAAAGCAACCAACCCTGCGATATCAAAAGGAGTGCCTGCCCTGCCAATGGGTATCATTGCCAAAATTATTTTTCTTCTTATAAACGGTATTGCCTTTGTCATGCTTGTATCTATAAAACCAGGAGCAACTGCATTTACAGTAATCCTTCTTTTGCCAAGCTCTCTTGCCAAAGACTTTGTGAATCCAATTACCCCTGCTTTTGAAGCAGCATAATTTGTTTGCCCAAAATTGCCAAGCACGCCTGCAATAGAGCTTATGTTTATAATCCTACCATTGTCCCTCATTATTGTGAGCGCATTTTTTGTCACATTAAAAGTTCCGTCAAGATTCGTTCTCATGACTCTATCCCATTGCTCTTTTGTCATATTTTTCAATGTCTTATCTGCAAGCGCACCTGCGTTATTTACCAATATGTCAAGACAGCCGAACCTCCTCTTCACAAACTCAATCATTGAGGCGCATTGCTCAAAGCTTGAGACATCCGCCTTAACAGCAATTCCTTCAACCCCATTTTTTTTGATTTCTTCAACAACCTCGATGGACTCTTTCTCGTCTCTGTTGTAATTGACAATAACATTTGCATTATTTTCGGAAAGCTCAATAGCAATAGCCTTTCCAATGCCTTTTGATGCTCCGGTTACCAATGCGACTTTTCTTATTGACATTTTTATTTAACTTTTCATTGCGCTAACATATGCACATTCAACTGTAAAGGATTTATCATCCGCGAGCGGATTATTCATTTTTAATTCCTTGAAAAGCTTAAGTGCAGACATTGTAATCAATTCGTCTCTCCCTTTTTCTATCTCTGGGTTTGGCTCTTTGCCTCCAATTTCAGGCAAGATGCCTGCTTGCAGCCTTCTAACCCTTAAGAAATTCAACCAGTCGCTATAAGTGACTTTTACCGGCAGATAGCGTATAGATGCACACTCCAAGCCAGCTGACTCCAAGGCGTTTAAGTAAGATTTTATATGTCTGGGCTTCGGAAATACAAGCCTGCGCTGCGCCGCCTCGGTTTTTACCCTATCCTCAATATTTTTGCTGTAAGACCTGAACTTGGGATCTTTACGCACAATATCAAGGGCTATGTCATGCACATACTCAATGGTGTCATCAATCATTAGTGCGCCGTCTGGCTTACCCTCTCTCACAAAATTTCCGGTTTGAAATATGAAATCCCCGCCTTTTTTCAGAGCAACCGAAATATCACAAAATGTTTCATTTATATCCGGAATGAGGTGGACAGTATTCGCAGATATAACATGGTCTACCACATCTTGCCCAACTACTTCAAATAAAGCGGCATATTTATCGCCTCTCCTCTCAAGTATAAAACACTCAACATTTGGCGGATCGCTCAAGATTTCGTAAGCTTTTCCCAGCCAGGAAGGAGAGTTGTCAACCAGCCACATTCTTATCTTCTTTTGCAAATATTTAAGCAAAAGCTGCGCCGATGTTCCGGTTCCAGCGCCAAAATCAACAATGACATCTCCGCTTTTGATTCTCGGATCTGCAATAACTGCCAATTCGTGCATTATATCTTTTATCCAAGAAGAGTTGGCTACAGCCTCATGAAATGCAGTAGCCCCTTTGGAAGTCGGTTTATCAGGATGCCATGGCTTATTTATAATCTCACATCCTTTTTCTATTAATTTTGACATTTGAAAAAAGTTGAACCAATTCTTTATAAACTTTCTTATATTAACTAGTTTACATGCCGCGAATTATGCTACAATCCCTTTGTCAATAAATTCTTTTATAGAGCCTTTGCTGTAGCCGATTGATGCAAGAATCTCTTTTGAGTTTTCGCCCAATTTAGGCGCCCTATTATAATTCATTTTTTTAAATGATGAAAAAATCATAGGCATTGCAACTTGTTTTACACCATCAAGCTGAATAATCACCTTTCTCTTATTCAAATCCTTATCATTAACCACATCTTTAATCTTGCTGACTGGCTCGCAGCAAAAGTCATGTTTCTTGTTTAGTCTTACCCATTCTGTTGATGTCTTACTTTTGAAGATACTCTTCATTTCTTTCATAATTGAGCTGTCCATTTGCCTTTTAAGAAAATCTTTTCTGTTGAGCGCATTGCAAAATGCCTGCCAGAATTTTTGCTCTACTGCACCGAGGCTTACGTATCTCTTGTCTTTTGTCCTGTATACATTATAACAGGGTGTATTGTTGGATGAAAGCAAGGTTTTTGCACCTCCGGCAATAGAATAATGTGCAATATGGATCCCAATCAACGAAAGAGCGCTGCTAAATATTGGCACATCAATATAATTTCCATTCCCGCTTTTTTCCCTGTAAAATAATGATGAGGCAATTGAGAAGGCTGCTGTAACCGCACAACTTGTATCAGCAATTTGTATGCATGGCACATAAGGCTTAAGAGATAAAGCCTCAAGCAGTCCGCTTGAAGCTATGTAATTCAAATCATGGCCAGCCCTGTTTTTATATTTAGCGTATTGCCCATAGCCGGATATTGAGCAGTAGATTATTTTTGGATTTATTTTTCTAATATTCTTGTAGCCAATGCTCAATGAGTCGGCTTTCCCAGGCCTGAAGCTTTCTATAATCACATCCGCCTTTTTTGCAAGCTTCATGAAAATTTCTTTTCCTTTGCTTTTTTTAAGGTCTATTGCTATGCTCTTTTTGTTTCTGTTTAATGCGGAAAAATAAGTCTGCGTATTTCTGAATACAACACTTCTCATAAAGTCCCCATGCAAGCCCTCTATCTTAACCACCTCAGCTCCCAGATCAGCAAGAAACAAAGAGCACATTGGACCTGGCAAAAGAGTTGTTAAATCCAGAACTCGTATGCCTTTTAATAGCATATTTCCCACCTTAATTTCCTTAATTTAAATTCTTGAAGATGTGCACTGTTGCCATAGCACCCACACCCCCAATATTATGTGTTAATCCATATTTTGGCTTTTTTACTTGTCTTTCTTCAGCATTGTTCCTCATTTGCTTGACAATTTCATAAACCTGCGCGAGTCCAGTAGGACTTATCGGATGGCCTTTTGCTTTTAATCCGCCGCTTGTGTTGACAGGAAGCTCTCCATTTAACTCAGTCACGCCTTTCCGTATTAAGCCTGAACCTTCCCCCTGCCTGCAAAATCCAAGGTCCTCGTAAGAAATAATCTCTAAATAATCTCTAAGGGAGTGAAAGCATCGTGCACTTCTGCAATGTCAATATCTTCAGGGCAAATTCCTGCCTCTTTGTATGCATTCGCCGCAGCCATTCTTGTTGCCTCCAATGAAGTCATATCCTCTCTTTCAAAAGGGCCAAGGTAATCATTGGATTCACCGGAGCCAGCTATCTCCACACTTCCTTTTTCTTTTGATATTATCAAAGCTGCTGAGCCATTGCATGAAATGCTGCAGTCAAAAAGCCTTAACGGAGACGCTACGACAGGCGAACTTTTAATCTCTTCAAGTGAAACTTTCTTGTGATAGAACCTTGCCTTTGGGTTAAAGTATGCGTTCTTGTGGTTTTTGTATGCGACTAAGGCAAAATCATCAGTTGTAGCGCCGTGCTTCATCATGTATTGCTGCGCCACCAAGGCATTCTGGGCAGGGAAGTTAAGCCCTTCTGTCTGCTCATAAATGCGTTCGCCGCCCATGAGGATTTCGTCCGTCACTTTCTTGCTTATATTTGCAACAATCTTATCAAAGGCAACAGCCAGCACATTATCATAGTTGCTGGATCTTTGTAATTTTACCGCTGTCCATAAGGCTGTGCCGCCGCCAGCGCAACCTGCAGGCAGAGCAAGTATTGGCATTTTTTTCTGAAAAAGGCTGCTGAGCATTGAAGCACTATGCTTTTGCCTTTCGCCATTGCTCGTTACTTCAATGCTTGAAACAAAAACTGCATCAATCTCATTCATAGTCATATCAGCATCATTCAGCGCTTCCATTACAGATTCATAAGCCATGTGGTATGATGCATCCTCTTGTGTGCCAAATCTTGTCATGCCAACTCCCTTGACAAATATCATCTAATCACCTTTGAAAGAAGCTTTGTCATCTTTGACTTTACTTTGTCAATAGGCGTTATTTTCGGTCTGCCTTGCGTTATAAGCAATTTTTTCAATAGGACAAGCTGCTCAAACTGGTCAATATTCTCTTCTATTTCTGCCATAGGCTCAAATTTCATACTTTGCAGCTTTTTTATTGCACAGCCGCCTAACGCAACCAGCCTTTCTTTTCCTTTTAGCATATCTTCTGTCAGCATAGAGCCTATGATCAAATTTAATTCCTCTCCCCTTAATCCTATCAGCTTAGAAGTCAAATTATAGAGCAGGTTTAAGCATGCAGGACAGCTCTTGCCATCTATCACCTTTATATCAGGATGCGGCGTGTCGTGAGGCACAGCTGGCAATATGCTGTATTTTAATGCATCCACTTCATTACCAACCACTTCTATATGCTTTGAATCAAGGCATTTGCCATAAGCATCAATATAAGGTGGAATTTCAAGCAACGTTACTTCGCAAAAGATTGCATCGACAGCAGCAAAGTTTTTGCCAGCTAATACCAAATTTAAGAAAGCAGGCTCACCTGACGCAAGAGGGCCTTGCCCCTGCATAGCTTTGGTTGCATCGGCTATGGTAAACACATTAGGAATAACTTTTGCTAGTTTAGCTATAATCTTGTCAAAGCCTACATAATACATCTCCCGCTGCGTTTTTTCATCCGCAAACCTTGCTAAATTTTCCAAAGCGCCAGAAAATCCAAGCTGAAAATTTGTCTTCATAATAGGCGCATTTATGACCTTTCTATTCAAAGCTTCCTTGAATATTTTAAATGAAAACCCTTCTGATTCAATTTCCTCAAAAGGGCCCTTAGATATATCAAAAAAATTTACTCCATTCTTTTTGCAAACCTCAAGAATGCCGGCTTTTGCAGCAGCATCGTTTACATCTGAGCCAATCAAGGCTTGCTCAGCTACAACAACATCTTCCTTTTTTACGCCAAGCTCAAATAAAACCTTAAGCAATGCATCAAAAAATTCAGGATCTGTGTTTACTGCTTGATATGGGTAAGCTGCAGCTATTATGCTCGGCTTTACAAGAACTTTGTCGTTTGGGCTTAGCTCAAATTTCAGCAAGCCAAGTGTTTCTTTTATTGCCTCATATACATCATACTTCACTTTTGCTATAGAAACAGCATCTTCAGTTTTTGCCTTTTCTTGAATGTAATTGTCTCCTAGTTTATAATCTTTCATTGTTTTTTTTGGCATTCTGTTGCCAAACTCATCCTGTAAAAGAATAATGTTATAAGGTATGATTGGATGCATTGGAGATTGAATAGAAACTTTTGTAATTCCGACTACTTTCAGCTTAGAGCCTTTTTGCTTGGTAATTTCTCCTTTGCAATAAACACATTTCTCAACAGGATAAATCCACTTCTTGTTGCATCTATCACATATCCATCTTATTATCATGAGCCCACCTTCTTCAATATACTCACTGCTACTGTACTTCCAGCTCCGCCTATGTTTTGAGCCAAAGCATATCTTATATTGCTAATTTGCCTGCCGTCAGCATCATTCCTCATTTGCTTCACCAACTCATAAATCTGGCTAATGCCAGTAGCGCTTATCGGATGGCCTTTTGCTTTTAATCCGCCGCTTGTGTTGACAGGAAGCTCTCCATTTAACTCAGTCACGCCTTTCCGTATTAAGCCTGAACCTTCCCCCTGCCTGCAAAATCCAAGGTCCTCGTAAGAAATAATCTCTCTGCCTGCTTATAAGCCTCATTTGCAGCCAGCTTTGTAGCTTCCCATGAGGTCATATCTTCACTTTCAAAAGTCGAAAGTCTGTCAACAAACAACGAGGAGCCAACAAGTTCAATGTCAGTCTTGTCTTTTGTTACAACAGCCGCAGCAGCACCATTTACAGACAAGCTGCAGTCAAAAAGCCTTAACGGAGACGCTACAACAGGTGAGTTTTTTATTTGCTTAAGTGTAACCTCTTTTTTATAGAACCTTGCCTTTGGGTTGAAGTATGCGTTCTTGTGGTTTTTGTATGCGACTAAGGCAAAATCATCAGTTGTAGCGCCGTGCTTCATCATGTATTGCTGCGCCACCAAGGCATTCTGGGCAGGGAAGTTAAGCCCTTCTGTCTGCTCATATACTCTTTCAGCAGCCATCATTATCTCATCAGTAATTTTCATAGAATTATTAGTCAGCAATCTTTCTACCCCAACAACAAGTATATTCTCATAATCTAGTTTGTTGGCTGTCCATAAAGCTGCACCGCCACCGCCACAAACCGCTGCTGTAGTAATTATCGGAATCTTTTTTCTGAATATGCTGCTTATAATGGAAGCAAATCCTCGTTGCCTTTCTCCGCTGTTTTCTGTATCCACAATTGAAGAAACAATAGCATCTATTTTATCAATTCCAAAATCCGCATCATCCAGAGCTTCTAAAGTCGCATTGTAAACAAGCTCTTGGCTTGTATCAAGCTGCGCTCCAAAATTAGTCATTCCAACTCCCTTAATATACATAGTAGAACCACCTTACTTAGTGAATTTAGCTCTAAACTCAGTTTTGCTGACTATTGCCAGCATTAGCAGAGCTTCTGCCACTAAGTTTTCTTTTACATATGCTTTTCCCTGCAGGATAGCTCCTTTTTCATCTTGTGCTATTAAACTTACCTCAAACCTAATCTGATTATTGGGAAGTATCGGTGCAGTAAACTTGACTTCCTTTAGTCTGTAAGCCAGTATATCCTTTTCCTCATGATTTGGGATATTGCTTCTTACAAGCAAAGTCGCTGCTTGCCCTATACCTTCAACTGTCAAGGCACCAGGCATAATAGGAAAGCCAACAAAATGCCCCTTAAAGAAATCCTCTTTTCCACTTAAGTCTTTAATCGCGGTAATCTTGCCGTTGCCTAAGCTTGTGACTTTATCTATAAATAAAAATGGCTCATCATAGGGTATAATCTTTTTTATATCAGGCTTGTCTATTTCTCCCTTTTCTTTCATAAGTTCATTTATCTGGCTCATTTTGCTCTTTTTTTTAATTTTAGATTAATTTAAATAACTTTCTACCTTAATATATCTTAATATATATCTTCTGAAATATTTAATTTATTATCTATCTTGTGATAATTAAATGTCCAAAATGTTTAAATAAGGCTGTGCAAATTTATATTTTATGTTAAAAAGCAAAAAGGGAAAGCTAAATGTAAGTCTAACTCGAAAACTGATTGTAGACACAATAAACAAAGCCCTAAGTCCGGTTGAAGAAGCCTACGTTTTCTTTAAAAAATACGTATTAAGTGTAAAAGAAAAATTCCCGGCTTTTTACAAGTCCTTTGAAGGAATTATAAATCAACAAATAATGGCCCCAAGCAAAGAATTATTTAAGTCTTCAAAAATAAGTGACATGGGTGGCTTTATCACTGCTAATGTGATAAAAAGACTTCCCCATATTGATGAATCTCATGTTGAAGAAATCCTGCATAATCCATCCAGTAAATCCTTTTTGGAAGTTCTTACCATGGGATTCGGGATAAATAAGGAGAAAGAAAAGAGCTTTACTGTTTTAGGCAATGGAGGCTTTAAGAGAATTTTGATCGCTAATAGGGGTGAGATAGCTCTTAGAGTCATAAGGGCTTGCAGGGAGTTAGGCATAGAAAGTGTTGTTATCTATTCTGAAGAGGAGAAAGATTCTCTTGCCGTAAAGTTTGCTGACAAGTCCTATAACATAGGCAAACCGAAAAACTACCTTCATATAAAGAGAATTGTAAAAATTGCAAAGCAAAGCGGCTGCGATGCAATCCATCCTGGCTATGGTTTCTTGGCAGAGAACCCAAAATTTGCCAAAATTTGTGAGAAAAAAGGGATAAAGTTTATAGGCCCTTCTTTCAAGATGATAAAAAAACTTGGCGATAAGGTAGATGCAAAAAAAGCTATGCTCAAAGCAAACATCCCTATTCTTGAAGGTTTGAAGGAAGACCTGAAGAGCAGCAGGCACGCTTTGAAGGTTGCAAGAAGAATAGGACTTCCTGTTATACTGAAAGCGTCTGCTGGCGGCGGCGGCAAAGGTATGAGGATTGTTGCTAATGAGGAAGAATTGTCTATGGCTTATGAAAGCGCAAAGAAAGAAGCATTGAACGCGTTTGGAGATGGCTCATTATATATGGAAAAATATCTTGAAGAACCTAGGCATATAGAGTTCCAGATACTTGCAGACAGATACGGAGATGTAATCCATTTGGGTGAAAGGGACTGCAGCGTGCAAAGAAGGCATCAAAAGCTGGTAGAAGAAGCGCCAAGCCCTGCTTTAACCAACGAGATGAGGGAAACAATGGGAAATGCCGCTGTAAATGCAATAAAAGCAATCGGATATGATGGAGCAGGCACAGTAGAATTTCTACTTGACAAAAACAGGAACTTCTATTTCATTGAGATGAACACAAGGATTCAGGTTGAACACGGCGTGACAGAAATGGTAACTAATGTTGATTTAGTTAAAGAACAGATCAAGCTTGCAGAAGGTGCAAAGCTTGCTTACAAACAGGAAGATATCAAAATAGGTGGGCATGCAATTGAATGCAGGATTAATGCAGAGGACCCAAGCAGCAATTTTACACCATCCCCTGGAACAATTGTTAATTACTTGCCACCTGGAGGCCCTGGCATCAGGATAAGCAGCTCAGCACATGTTGGATACAAGATACTCCCCCAGTTTGATTCATTGATAGCTTTGCTTATCTGCTATGGAAGGACAAGGCACGAGGCAATTGCAAGAATGAAAAGAGCCCTAGACGAGTTCATAATAGAGGGAGTCAAAACAACCATACCTTTCCATAGAATTGTACTGGGCAAAAGGCAGTTTACGAGGGGAAATGTCACAACCTCTTTCATAGAAAACAACAACATAATAGAGGAGCTTAAATACTTAAAGCCAAAGAAAGAGGCGCTTACAAAAGAGAAAAAGGTCATAATAGTAACAACAGCTGTTGCGCAATATCTTTCAAAGAAGAAATCCAGAATCAAAGTAAATCCATGGGTAATGGCTGCACGGCAGGAAGCAATGAATGAGGGTACTGTAGAGGAATAGTTTTATTACTCCTTCACGCCAGCAATTATGTTATGAAATACACATTTTATCCTTTCAAATCTTTGACTTCAACTCAAGATAAAGCCAAAGAATTCTCCAAAAAAGCATCAAGCAGCATAGTTGTAATTGCAGATACACAAACAGAAGGAAGAGGCCGCTTTAAGAGAAAATGGCATTCTGCCAAAGGCGGCATATGGATGTCAATATTGTTAATTCCAAGCAATATTGAAAAGTTGCAATACCTCACATTTATCGCAGCCATATCGGTAGTCAGATCAATAAAAAAAACTACAAAATTAAAAACAAATATCAAATGGCCCAATGACGTTCATTACAAAGGCAAAAAACTGTGCGGCATTCTTACAGAAGGGATTTTTGGCAGAGAAAATTATGTAGTTGTTGGAATAGGATTAAACGTAAACCAAACAGAATTTTCTGATGATGTTAAGGATACAGCAACATCATTAAAGATAGTCAAAAAAAGAACAATTAATATTGAAAAAATTAAAAAAACCCTAATTAGCGAATTTTTTATTTTATATGAAAAATACTATAATAAAAATAAACTAAAAGACATATCAAAAATCTGGAGAAAGCATTGCGACACATTAGGCAAAAATGTAACAATCATAACAAAAACAAAAATATTTACCGGAAAAGCAATTGGAATTGACGAAAACTGCAATCTATTGCTAAAACAAAAAAACAATGAAATAACAAGGATTGTGGAAGGGGACGTAAATGTAAGATATTAGCCTATCTTAATCTTTTTTCTTATATCAGCCGGAATTTTGCAATTCAGGAGAGAGATTATTTCCCGCAACCTTTAAAAAAGATACAGTATAACCCTGTAAGATGGCAATTCTGGGAAGCATACCAATATTAAGAAAACTTGTCGATACAACATATGCAATTCTGATAGTCATTATACTGAGCGCACTAGTAGGCTTGATTCTTGCGTTTCCCGTGATGTGGCTATGGAACTATGTATTCGGCAGCTTCCACAAAATAAGCGTTTTTCAGGCATGGGCTTTGAACGTTTTGGCAGGTATTTTGTTCGGGCATAAAAACTCTGGAAAGTAAACTACAGAATTTTATCCAAATCCAAGAACTTCTCAAAATTTTTTGCTAAACTGCCCAAATCCTTAGAAAAAGGCACAACTCCTGCCAGCTCCGCTTTGCTAAAATTTTGTATCACTTTTTTATTGTCTTCTTCAATTTTACCTCCTTTATAATAATTTACTATCACTCCCTTTACTTTCACACCGTTTTGGTATAAGGCTCTCAAAGTCAAGCTTGTGTGGTTGATTGTCCCAAGACCGGACCTCGCTACAACAATCACTTCAGATTTTAAATCTTTTATCAAATCGAGAACCGAATAATGCCTTGTCAATGGAACAAGCAAACCGCCGGCGCCTTCTATAATAACATAATCAAACATTCTGCACAATTCTTCATAATGCGACCTTATCATCTTTGGTCTTACTTTCCTATTTTCCAGCTCAGCAGCCAAATGCGGTGAGGATGCAAATTTGAAGCTATAATCGTTGAACAGACACTCATTAGAAATTCCGCTTAATTTTTTAACTAATGCAAGATCCGGAGAAGCAATCCTTCCTTTCAATAGGTTGCCGCACTGCACAGGTTTATAAACTGCAACATTCTTTTTGTTATCGAGAAGAATTTTCGCAAGACCACAGGCTATTACAGTCTTTCCAACTCCTGTGTCAGTGCCGGCTATAAAAATCCCTTTTCCCATCTCTTAATCTCTTACAAACCAATTTTAATCTATTTCAACATATGGTCATTTTACAAACATTGGCATGAATTCGGTTGAGCCGAAAACCCCGTAAATCCCATTTTTTTTCAGCCATATCGCCCTTTTTAAATAGCCAAGCGCAGGTCCTAAAACATTTGAGGCCATTGTGGTTTCATCACCCAGCATAAATTTATGTGAGCTTATTTTCCCATCAAATGTTCTCCCTGTCAATCTCATTGTTGTTGTCACCGGCTTTTTGGCGTGCCTTGTGTCCATTACACCACCAACCGAAACTTGGCTGAGCTTATCAACAATTCCGATTTTTTTTAGCAAAATATCGTCGGCATGTTCCATATCCCTAAACCTAAGAATTCCATTTGTTCTGTCCAGCAATTTTTCAATTTGCTCATTGCTCATTGCTCTTGCTTTTTTTAAACTGTAACCCGGTAAGTTAGCTATATCCTCCCGTATGGTTCCTTTATACTCTTCCCAGTTCTCTATTCCAACGCCCCAGAAAATATCAACTTTGTTTATTTTTATAAAAGATTGCGCTGCAATTACGGCAGCGGCAGTCAACAAGCCGGGTGTTGCGCCTGTTCCTGTTATGTAAGCTGATTTTTTCTTCTTGAAGAAAGCATGCATCTTAAACATGATTTTCATTGCCTGCGTTTTTTTCAATGGGTCAGAAAAAGCGCCTTCATAACCATTCTGTAAAAACCTTTTTGCAACAGACGGTATAAACTCATTTGGAAGGTTCGGCAATGTAATTAAAATGCCGTCTATAATCCTTGATTTTTTAATTATCTCGCCTATGGCGTCAAATGATTTTTTTCCAATACTGGCAACTGACTCGTTTTTTTTCAAATTGTAAACGTTCTCAGGCTTGATGCCTTTTTCATCTATAGCAAAACCACTGTTGTCGCACGCGGCAACTATTCTGATTTCCTTTTTCTGCTCAATGATTCGAGCGGCAGCTTTTCCAAGACCGCCAGCCCCCAAAATCGCTATTTTCATACTATATGGAAAAATTTATGAATATTTAAAAATATTCATTGCTTATGAAAGAAAAACTGAAAGAATTGAAAAATAAAAATCTTTTTCGGGATTTCAGGACAATAACTGGTTCTTGCAGTAATACCTCAACATACAATGGCAAAGAATATATCATGCTGGCGTCAAACAACTATTTCGGTTTGAACACTAACCATAAGGTCATTGCGGCAGCTAAGAAATCAATAGACAAATATGGCACAGGAAATGAAGCTTCTCGTCTTATTGTAAACCTTGATTTGCATGCAAAGCTTGAAAAAGAAATTGCGAGCTACAGAAAATGCAGCGCTGCAATGGTTTTTTCAAGCGGATACGCAGCTAACACAGGAATAATAAGCAGCATTGCTGGAAAAGGGGACATAATTCTTAGCGACCAGCTTAACCATGCAAGCATAATAGACGGATGCAGGCTCAGTAAAGCAACAACCCATATCTACCAGCACTGCAATGTCGAACACTTAAAAACTATCCTAAAAAAAGTCAAAAAAAACAATAAGAAAATTTTGATTGTTACTGACACTGTTTTCAGTATGGATGGAGACATTGCACCGTTAAATCAAATAATTGAGTTAAAGGATAAATACAATTTTATGCTTATGGTAGATGATGCCCATGCTATAGGGGTCTTAGACACAAACTTCAAGGAGATAGATATACATATGGGAACTTTGTCAAAGGCGCTCGCTTCACAAGGCGGCTATGTTGCTGGAAGCAAAGAGCTTATAGAATTCCTAAGAAATTTCTCAAGGCCATTCATTTACTCAACAGGCTTAGCGCCACCAAATGCTGCAGCCGCTTTGGCTGCACTGAAAATTCTAAGAAATGGAAAAAAACTAAGGAGAAAATTGCTCGATAATTCAAATTACATGCGGAGTAATCTTAATAAGCTGGGCTTTGACGCATTAGGGGAGCTTCAAATTATACCTTTAATAATAGGCGAAAACAAAAAGACAATGCAATTCCAGAAATCGCTTGAAATAGAAAGAATTTTTGTTACTGGAATAAGGCCGCCAACAGTTCAAAATGCAAGACTGCGCATTTCTATAATGGCAACACATACAAGACAGCAATTGGACAAATCATTAAAGGCTTTCAATAAAATCGGCACTAAGATGGGATTAGTTCCTCATGCCCAAAGATAACCTGCACGCCTCTGAGGCCCCTTATCATTTCATAGCATTCAATTATCTTATCAGGGTTCCATAATATGCCAGGCAGGCAATTATATTTAAGATTTTCAGAAGAGTAACAAGCGTCGCCGGCAATAAAAATTCTTTTGCCGTTCAGGTTTATAAAAACGGATTGATGACCTTCTGTGTGCCCCGATGTAGGGATTATGATTATCTTGCCGTCACTGAACAAATCCAATCTGCCTTCTATAATCCTATATTTTAAGTTCCCGTTAAAATTATCCTGATAAGCGAGTTTCTGATAAATCTTCGGACTTATTGCAGATTCATACTCTTTTTTTTGAATTATTATATCTGAGCCAATAAATGAGCTGTTATTTTCACAATGGTCAATATGCAAGTGGGTGTTTATAATAAAATCAATTTTTATGCCTCTTAAATATTTAATTACATCAGTTTCCAAAATTGGTTGGTAAAACTTCAGCCTTTTTCCCCAAGTCTCTTGAAAGTCTGATGAGAAACCTGTGTCAACAAGCACATTGCCTTTTTCATGTTTTACAAGAAAGCAAAATACAGGTATTTTAACTTTGTTTCCCATACCTCTTCCAAGAGTCACAAATCCCTTGTCACATTCCAAATACCCGTTCTTTATAATGTCCAACTCCACGCTTGGTAAGATATTTAAATTAAATAAAAACTTTATGGAATATGAAAGAGACAAAAATTTCAAATACAGCATCGCTCACAGCAGTGTGGCGCTATATGGGAAATGTGGATAGCATTTCAATCAAGGAAGTGCCACTTTACCAAAAATTGGTGGCATACACTCTAGGGTTACTCGACAAAGCGAGCGTACGAACAATTACACAAAGGACAAAAATTATTGACTCATTGATATATAAAATAAAACCAAGAACAATTGTTGAGATAGGCGCCGGATATTCATCGAGGTCAAAGCGCTTTCCACAGATAAAATTCTATAATCTAGATTTGCCAGAAATAGCATATAACAAAAAAGACGTAGTGTCATTTGACATAAGCAAAGAATCTTTGGAAATTGACGTAGGAAAAGCCTTGTTCATTGTTGAAGGAGTTGCAATGTACTTGAACGATAATGAAGTGATTAAACTGCTAAAAGAAATTAAAAAATACAAAGGCCATTTGATCATAGATTTTTTTGACAAGGAAAAGTCAACAAGGCAAAAGACAATAAAAGAGAATATTTACAAACTTATTTTCAAGCTATTCATAGGTAAGAACCATATTTTTGATTTTAGGATAGAAAATTTGGAATCGGGGAAAATGCTGCTGGAGAGATTCGGGTATAAAAACATAAAATATTATGATTACAATCTTGAAAAAACGCTTGACTGCTTATTTTATGCGGAATTCAATTGATTTGGAGATTTTCAGATTCTTTGAATGCTTTTCTCGTCCTTAACCCAAATAAATTTAACATCTTCATGTCATCGTTAAACTCAGGGTTTGGTGTTGTGAGCAACTTGTCTCCAGCAAATATGGAGTTTGCCCCAGCCAAAAAACAGAGGGCTTGAGCTTCCTTACTCATTTGCAATCTCCCAGCCGACAGCCTCACCATAGATTTTGGCAGCATAATCCTTGCTGTGGCTATCATTCTTACCATCTCCCAGACTTGAATAATGCCCCTATTCCCAAGAGGCGTCCCTTTTATTGGAACAAGCGCGTTTATAGGCACAGATTCCGGATGTGGGTGCAGATATGACAACGTAAGAAGCATTTTTATCCTGTCTTTTACTGATTCCCCCATCCCAATAATGCCGCCACAGCAAACTGTTATTCCAGCTTTTCTTACATTTTCTAAAGTTCTCAAACGGTCTTGAAATGTTCTGGTAGTAATTATTCTCTCATAAAACTCCTCTGAAGTGTCTATATTGTGGTTGTAAGCGTAAAGGCCCGCTTCTTTGAGTCGTCTTGCTTGGCTTTCGGTCAGCATGCCAAGAGTGCAGCACACTTCCATTCCGAGATCATTCACAGCTTTAACCATTTCTAGTACATTCTCAAAATCATCATTGTCCTTTATCTCACGCCATGCTGCACCCATGCAAAATCTTGTAGAGCCATTCAATTTAGCATTTTTTGCAGACTCAACAACTTTTTCTATTGGCAACAATGACTCAATTTTGATTCCTGTGCTATAGCGGGCAGCTTGAGGGCAATAAGCGCAATCTTCGCTACAAGCGCCTGTTTTTATTGACAATAAAGAGCTTAATTGAACCTCGCTTGGATCATGAAATTGCCTATGAACGGTCGCAGCCTTGTAAATCAATTCAAGCAAAGGCATGTTATAAATTTTAAGCGCTTCTTCCTCAGCCCAATCATACCTTACAATTTGCATAGTATTTTCATATTGTTCTATCCAAAAAATCAGCCTATCACTACCAAAACATCCCCCTTACCGACATTGCCATCTTTCTTAACTTTTATCTCTTTCACAACACCATCTCTTGGCGAAGTAATATCATTTTCCATCTTCATTGCCATCAAAGTAAATAAGCTTTGGCCTTGTTTTACTTCATCGCCTTCCTTTACCTTCACATCATAAACAATCCCAGGCAAGGGAGATGTTATCTCAATTTTTCCTACTTCTGTTGCATGCTTTTTATGCAGCCTCTCTACAGCTGACGGTTCAGCGTCTTTCTTTGTCTCAACTTCGTAAACATCACCTTCGCAGTGGACTAATATCTTGCCTTCTTCTGTTTCTTCTACAAATACCTTGTATTCTTTACCGTCAACCTTAACAAAAAGCTCTTCCATGTCTACAAAGGCATGTTGCCATGCTTTTTAGCAGGCCTTTTTTCTCTTTTAGCAAGCATCATTTCAAGGCATTTAACCAAAGCGATCCTTGTATTTCTTGGCTCAATTATCATATCCACCTTGCCAAGCTTTGCAGCAACGTAAGGATTAAGGTATTTTTCAGCGTATTCCTTAACAATCTCATCTTTTGCTTTAGTATTTTTGCTTATTTCGTCCCTGTTGATTATACTGACAGCCTGCTCAGCACCCATAACTGCAATCTCGGCAGAAGGCCATGCGAGCACTTTGTCAAATCCCATCTCTTTTGATACAAGGGCAATATAAGCGCCGCCGTACGCTTTTCTCATAACAAGCGATATTTTTGGCACAATAGCTTCAGAATAAGCATAAATCACTTTTGCGCCATGCCTTATAATCCCATTATGCTCCTGCTCACTTCCTGGCAGATACCCTGTTACATCCACAAGATTAATCAAGGGTATGTTAAAGCAGTCACAAAATCTCACAAATCTGGCAATCTTATCTGAGGAATTAATGTCTAAGCATCCTGCCAGCACTTTTGGCTGGTTAGCTACAATGCCTACAACATCCCCATTAAGTCGCGCAAATCCTACAACAATATTAGAGGCAAAATTGCCCTGAACTTCAAAAAACGATTTTTTGTCGAAAACTTCATTAACCACCTCTTTTATGTCATATGTTTTTTTAGGGTCTTCTGGAACAATATATTCGAGCCTCTTTGTGTCTCTCAATGCATTGTCATTAGAGTTATGGGGAGGATTCTCCAGATTGTTCTGGGGAAGATAGGCAAGCAAGGCCTTAATCATGTCCATGCATTCTTTCTCATTGTCAGCCACGAAATGAGCCACACCGCTCTTCTCATGAGCAAAAGCGCCGCCAAGCCCTTCAAAGTCTATTGTCTCACCAGTTACCGTTTTAATAACTTCCGGCCCTGTAATGAACATGTGGCTAGTTTTCTTAACCATAAAAACAAAGTCTGTCAATGCAGGGCTATAAACAGCGATTCCTGCGCAAGGTCCGAGTATAGCAGATATCTGCGGTATAATGCCTGATGACAATGTATTGAGCTGAAATATTCTGCCGCCTGTATCCAAGGCTTCTACACCTTCCTGTATTCTTGCGCCTCCTGAGTCTAGCAATCCAATTATTGGGCATCCTGTTTTTAAGGCAAGTTCTATCACATCAGCTATCTTTTTATTATGCATCTCACCCATTGAGCCACCCATAAAAGAGAAGTCTTGGGCATAAACATAAACAGGCCTTTTGTGTATTGTCCCATAGCCTACTATAACACCATCTCTGGAGCTCTTTTTTGCTCCTATCTCATTGCTTTGCAGCTCAGCAAAAGCATCAAGCTCTGTGAAAGAATCAGGATCAAGCAAATACCTCAAGCGCTCCTTGGCAGTTAGCTTTCCTTTCTTGTGTTGCAACTCAACAGCTTGCTTATCATCTTGCAATTCTTTAACCTTATCAAGAAATTCCTTCAGCTTATTGCTAGTCATATGAGCAAGCTTATGAATGAGTGTTTAAAAAGGTTTTTGTGAGCCCTTGGTTAATCATAAACTAAATCCCATGAGAGCCTGTTTAATTTTCTAAGTTTGTAATTTACAATTTAAAACAACTTGAACCCTTTGCTTTCCTTTGTCCCGATAACCCCGCCTTCGACTATTTTGAACAATATCTCTTTTTCCTCTGCAATGCTACGGTGCTTTCGTAAGATACATCTGCGATTGCCATTTGGAGTTATCTGAAGCTCCAGCAGGCATTTGCTTCCGTACTTAAGGATGTCCCCCCCTACAATATTCACCTTGTCTTTCTCGCCAAAGTCTGTATAGACTTGATTGGTTATGAGGACGGGTATCAAATTTTTCCTTGCGATTTCGGTAAGGTATGCTATTTGCTTGCTTAGTTCTCTGTTAACTTCGTATACCTCTTCATTTTTGCCAAGCTCGAGCCTGTAAAGCATTGCTATCGTATCAACAACTATCAATCCTATTTTTTCATTCACAATACCCCTTAATTTTTCAAATGATTTTTTCTGCTCATCAAAGCTGGTTGGCATTAAAAATATTATAGTATCAAGCACTTTTTTGTAATCTTGGCCCATATGAGATGAGATCTGCTTGAGCCTCTCAATTGAGAACCCGCCCTCAGAATCAACATAAATAACTTTCTTACCACTTATTGATACATTTAAGGTGCAAAGCAGGCAAAGCACTGTCTTGCCTGAACCTGCAGGACCGTAGATGGTAGTCACTATATCTTTTTCATAACCTCCCTCAAGCATAACATCAAGTATTCTGCTTCCTGATGGCAACTTGTTGTCAGATTCTCCCATAAATGCCGAATAATTTAAGTTTGCTTATTAATTTTTTTATAATATCTCCACTATAACAAAACATAAGAAAAAGATTTATATTTATATACCTTAACTTCAAAAAATGGCGTATTTAAAATGAATACTAACAATGATCACTAGAAATATACGAAAAGGACTTAGTGTAATTTCCAATCCCGATAAAGCATTTATAGAGTTAAAACAACTCACTTTAGAAGACGTTGCAGGTTATTACATAGTATTGCTTGTTTTAGCATCAGTCGCAGCAGGCGTAGCTAACTTTTTGTTTTCGCTTGGCAAAGCGTTTTATCTCGAGATGTTTTTTAATACTGAGATAAAGTACGGAAGAATGATCAATTACTCTATTGGAAGCTCTACTGCACTTATATTTTTCTATATGTTTGCAGGGACATTCTTCATTTTTTTAATAAGCGCAATATTAAGCTCACTAATCCGCAAAATGAGGTACATTGATTTATTGAAGATTCTGTTATATTCATTGACGCCTGTACTCTTGTTTGGCTGGACTCCTTTAACACCTTTCCCGCTTATGATTTGGAGCATCTTCCTGCTAATAAATGGTATCAAATCTTATCGGGCTTCAAGTGTAAGAAAGGGATCCATAAGCCAAAGGTATTGATATGGGGCAACAAAAAATATTCCAAAAGAGAAGAAGGATAATGATTGTTGCTATAATCGCATCAGTATTCCTTTACATGGCTGGTGTATTTAGCGGCATTTATGCAAATAAACTTGTGAAGGAAGAAACCAAGCAGGATATAATGGTCCTCAAGCGAGAAACCAAACAGGACTTAGGGCACCTTCAAAAGTATATCAGCTTTCTTGACACGAATCTCAAAGATATACAGCTTGAGCAGACATTTGCAGAGACTCTTAGCGCTGAACAAATGTGCAATTTTTCATCCATATCCATGAATGAGCTTGTAAATCAGCTGCGTTACTATTGGGACAAATTGCCATACAGGCTAGAAGAGTATGAAAGAAATAACCAAGTCTCAGATGAGTATCTTCTTCTTAAGGAGCAGTATGCGCATCTCTCAATAAGGACATGGATTCTTGCTAAGAGCCAGTTTGACAGATGCAACATGAGCGTAGTGCATGGATTATACTTCTATTCTGCTGAATGCTCCATTTGCGTCAAGCAGGGGGAGCAGATAGACAGGCTAAAACAAATGGTATCGGCTAACGCAGGCAACCTTATAATGTTTCCGATAGATTTCAACTCAACCCAGGCAATTGTCAAAAACCTGAAGAATTATTACGGTCTTAAATCCACTCCCGCAATAGTAATAAACGACAGGGTTTTTCAGGGCAGATTATTCAAGGCAGAAGAGCTAATCAATAACTCAAAAAGGCAAATAAGAAATGCTTAAACTAAACAAATCTAAGGTATTTTTGTATTCCGTCTTATTTGTTGTGATGACGTTTATCGCGCTCAATATTCACGGGTTTTATAAAAAAGAATTTTTAGACAACCCTTTAATCAAAGAAAGCATAATCTCGCCAAATGCCAATTATTTTTATAGCTTTTACTTAACAGGAACACCCAGCATACAAAACGTAGGCTATTATGGCAGCCCGAATGCCAGCATCACAATAATCGCTTTTCTTGATATAGGGTCAGATGCTTCAAAGTATTTTGTGAACACTGTCCTTCCACAACTCGATGAGGAATTTATAATGGCAGGAAAAGTCAAGTTTTATCCTAAGCACTACCTGACATCACAAGATATCATCGAGAAAAATGATAAGTTTTTATATGCCGCGAACCTGCTTTGCGTGGAGTCCCTGAAAAAAGATGTTTACTATCGGTTTTATTTTGATTTGCTAAATCTGACAGGGCTTGAAGAGTTCAAGAGCATAATGGAAAAGTTTAATATTACAAAAGAAAACTTAAGCAGATGTTTGCAGGAATTAAGTCTTGACAGGCTTAAAATTGACGTTTCAGAAGTGGAAAATTTTGATATACTGGGCATAAACCCGAGGTTTTATATTGGCATGCACGGAAGAGACAATACGATAATTGATGGCGTTCCTAGTTACACAAAGCTCAGGAGGACAATAAGGCAATATGAGGTTTTGCTAGGAGATTAAAATGGCATTTACACTCTATGATTTAACGCTATTTATTTATAACTTGTCCCTATTCCCGATAATCTTCTTTTCAGTTTTGTTTATAATATTTGCATTGATAAACATATTTATGGGTAACGATAAAAACAACAGGGTGAGATACAGAAATTTAAATGAGCTGCCCTTCATCACTGTGCAGATTCCCACATATAATGATCCGGTGGCAGAGCGCTGCTTGAAACAATGCATGAATTTTAACTATCCTAGGAATAAATACGAGATTGTCGTAGCTGATGACAGCACTAGTATAGAAACCCAAAAGCTTCTAAAATCTTATGCTGACAAAAATCCCAATTTCATAAAGTACGTACACCGCGATAATCGTGAAAATTTTAAGCCAGGAGCATTGAAAAATGCTTTGAAAGAAAGCCGAGGAGAAATTATAGTTATTTTTGACTCTGACTGGGTTCCTGCGGAGGATTTTATCAAAAAAATCATAAAGCCGTTCTCAGACCCGAAAGTTGCGATTGTTCAAGCGAGGCAGGGAATCTATAATAAAAACACCAATCTGATCACAAGATTCGCGGCTTATGTAATGACAATTTACCATACAATAATAATGCCGATAAGCAACAAAATAAACTGCGTCTTTTTCTGCGGCACAGCAGGTGCAGTGAGAAGGTCTGCATTGGAAGAGGCTGGCAGTTGGAATGTTGAAAGCATAACAGAAGACGCTGACCTGACAGTGAATCTTCTCTTAAGAGGGTATAAAACAGTTTACATGGATTTTGAGACGCCCAGCGAAGTGCCTGATAATTTTGAGGGTTTTATAAAGCAGCAGATGAGGTGGTGCTATGGCAATGCGAGGGTATTTATCGACAATGCTTCTGGAATCTTATTCAGCAAAGATTTAAACATAAAACAGAGGCTTATGATAAGCTACATCACTTTAGGAAATGCAGTGGCACCGGTTGTTGTAATCATGACCTTTTTTGGGCTTTTAGGATGGTTTTTGGGTGAATTAACGCTGTTTGACATGAATGATGTGATAACCTTTTTTATCAGATTCCTATACACTTCTGGCTTCCTTTTAATGGGAATACTCACCCTATACAAGAAGCAGCAATTGAATGAGCTGCCATACCTAATCTTGTCGGCTCTAACTATAGGGATTATCACAGCTGTTGCAATCAGCATAGCATTTTTCCGTGCAGTGACAAACAGGAAATTGCGTTGGTTTTGCACGCCAAAGATTGCAAATGAGAATTTTATTAAAAATATATCTTAAGATTTATCAAGATTTAGTTTTTCCGATATCTTATGCCCTTTAAAATAACTAACTAAGTACTCTCCAACAATTCTGTTGCCAGCAAAGTTCCAATGCCTGTCATTTATCACATAAGGATTTACCCCTTCTTTTATCTTATTCTCCATATGTTTTGTCAGTCCAGGTATGTAGGTTATATTGTTATGAAAACTAATATACTCTTCATATTTTTTAAGTCTATCATCAGCGCTAAACAAATAAATTGGCGTATTTCCTGATCTTACTTTAACCAAAGCAAAAATTTTATCAGTAGTATTAAGGGTTCTGCCAAATTTCCCTTTCCAAATCAGCGCATCCGAAAAATCCCTTTTCCAAAACTCATGACCATACACTCTACTATAGAATATGTCTTTTTTCCCATTAACCCACATATTTCGCTGAACAGCATCATAACTATCCATCAACAAATCAAATATTCTCGATTTGTCCCTGTATCTGCCCAATGGCAACGGCAATCTATATACAATTTTGCCGTTTTGGAGGTATGGCCTGTAGCCATGATTATTAAATGGATACTCTCCAAGGTCGGCTTCATAATCGTTATTAATAAAATCGTTAAAATAAAATTGCCACAATATTGCATCAGGCTTGATAATATCAATAAAACTGTCTAAAATCATATACTCCTGCAACGACCCAAAACCGCCAGCCCCATAAACAAACAGTTCGATGTTGTCAAACTCTTTTTCCATATCCGCGTACCACTCTTCACCATTTGAGACAAACCTCATGTCAGTAAAAGAATCTCCTATGATAAATATCTTAATCTTTGAAGTGCTTGCATTACCCCATCTCTTAAATCCGTTATTGTAGTAGGCTATGGTAATATTTCTGGTATTGTTAATATCATCATCTACAGTTTTATACTCTAAAAATGGCTTATCCCATGCCCAGCCATATTTTGTGTGAACATGTATAGGGGGAAAAGCTATTCTAAGTATAATCTCAATAATTATCAGGCTAATCAATAGTGAAACGACCAATAGCAAAAATTCCTTTCTTCCATTTTTAATAAACTGAGCTAGGACCATCTTTACAAGAGCGTCATCAGAGCATTTTTAAAACTAAACATTTAAATTTATTGTGCAATTAATTTATATGTAAATGCCGCTTGTAACATTACTATCCAATATAATAACGACAATTTTTTTACTTGTAGTCTTATCATACTATGTCCTAATATTCATCAAAGCAAGGAAACATAAAGCAGAGAAAAAATTTAACTCAATTACGGTTTTAGTTCCTGCACACAATGAAGAGCGCTATATAGGCGCATGCATCAAGTCAATAAAGAATGCTGAATTTAATGGCACAAAGAAAATAATAGTCATAAATGACGGCAGTACGGATAAAACAGAAGAAGAAATAAAAAATGAGATGGATAACTTGGTTACACTTATCAATACTTCCCATAAAGGCAAAGCAAATGCCATTAATAAAGCTCTAAAATATGTAAAAAGCGAGATAGTAGTTATTGTAGATGCTGACAGCACCATAGACAGATACGCTCTTGCGGAGTTAGCTAAAACAATGTCATCCGGCAGGTTTGCTGCAGCAACTGGGGTTGTTAAAGTAAAAAACAGGAAACTGTTTTTTGGCATGTGGCTGCATATAGAGCAAACATACAATTCCTTAATGAGGAGCGTATTCTCAAAAATTAATGCAAACATAGTTACACCAGGGCCACTTAGCATCTATAGAAAATCTGATTTGAGGGATGTGGGGGGATTTAGCGATAAAGGCTTCTCAGAAGATGTAGACATTGCAGTTAGACTGATTAGAAAAGGTCACAAAATAGGTTTTAATGAAAAAGCTGTGGCAGAGACTAATATGCCTTCCACTTTCAAAGGATTTTTTAAACAAAGATCACGTTTTGCAAAAGGCTGGATTAATATATTCAAAAAACATCTGCAAATTAACACATCTGTAATAGATGTTTATTCTCTGCCTTTGGCTTTATTCACTTATATTCAAGCAGTTATAATGGGTATAATAACTATTTACAACATTTTGAGCGGATATTTTATTTATTTTTATTCAAAAGGAATGTACTTAAACATACAGGTTATAATGTATTTCATTGACTGGCTTTCAATTGTAGGCGCAATAAAGTGGATTTTAAGCATAATTCATGGCACCACTCCGCTGACATTCATAACAGCGATAAGCTTAATCATCTTTTTGCTGTCATACCCGCTGTACTTAGTTGCCATTATTAAGCTTGATAAAAAAATTGACATATGGCACTTTATTCCGCTCTTCTTCATGTTCCCGTTTTGGCTGTTAGTAATGATAATCTACATCATTTCACTTCCTGAATCATTAAAGAGCAAACAATACAACATATGGGAAAAAAGCGAGTAAAAAGTCAAAATGAAAACTCGGTTTAATTATGACACCATAATCATTATAGCTCTTTTTTCTTTTTTTAGCATGAAAATAGCCTCATTGTTCGTTCACCAAGACCTGTGGTGGGACTCTTCTGTTTATGCCAATATGGGCAAATACCTTTACTCTTTTGGGAAATCCGGCTTGTGGGAGGCTTCCAGACCATTAATTTGGCCTTTAATGCTGGGTTTTTTATGGAAAATAGGAATCGACTTTATTTTTTTCGGCAAGCTTCTTGTCATCCTGTTTAGCTTAGGCTGCTCTGTTATGACTTACCTCATTTCATCACATTTATTCTCAAAAAAAACTGCGTTTTACTCAGCACTTTTATTCACATTTTCACCTACTTTTTTCCTTTTTAACAATATACTTTACTCTGACATACCATCCACATTCTTTTTGCTTATAGGTGTATACTTTTTTATTAAAAAAAAGCACAATTATGCGGGGCTTTTTTTCGGAATATCTTTTATGACAAGATTTTTCCAGATTTTTTTCATATTTCCGGTTCTTTTATCATATGCATATCAAATTTACAAAAAGAAAATTAACATAGACAAACTTGTCATTTTCTTATTGTTTTTTTTAATTCCAGTTGCTCCGTTTCTCTTATTTAACCTTTATCTATACAAAAACCCTTTCTACCCGTTCATTTTGCAATCTTTTATGACAAAATACACTGGCTGGATTTTTTACCAACCGTCATATTTTTACCTTGTGAGCCTTATTAAGGAAAATCTTTTAGCTGTATTCTTGCTGGCAGGCTTCTATATTGTGATAAAAAAAGGAAATTTTCAAAAAAAATTCATCTTAACAGTTTTTATAGCACCTTTTATCCTTTACAATCTCTCAAAGCACAAAGAGATGAGGCTATTGATGCCTCTTTTTCCATTCTTTTACATTCTGGTGAGTGCCGGAATGCTGTATTTTGCAGGACTTTTCAAGAAAAACAAAAATATTATACTGGCTTTATTGCTGCTACTTTGGCTTGCTCAAACAGCAACTCAATTAAGGTTTGACAGATATGAGGACAGTTTGGACGCTTTTTATAATTATGCAGGTTCAATAAAAACAAATGACGGGATCTGGATATCCAACCCTTCATTTATCATTTTCTCAGACAAAAAAGCAGAGGAGCTGATGTACTACCCATTATATGATTCAAAGAAGGCAAAAGAGCTGCAGGCAAAAGCTGACAGGGCCAATAATGTGATGATCAATACTTGCGATATTCTGCCGTGCCCTCCTGACGACAATAAATGTTTGGATGAAACCGACAAACTAATCGGCTTACTGAGCCAAAAACTAAAGTTGAGATACAATATGGAGAAAAACAAATGCAAATACCTTATTTTTGAGAAATAGGATTATTCCTTCAGTTTTATAAAATCGCCTAATGTGAATCCCTCTAATTTTTTGCCTTTGAAAATATCGCGTTTCTCCTGATGTTCTTCGATAAGCTTTACACCCAGTGCCTTTTCCAGCTTTTTTGCAAGCGATAAAGACGGCTCTAAAGTGCCAATCTCGAGCTTATGTATTGTGGATTCCTTTTCCCTTATTGCAGCGGCAAAATCTTTTTGCGTTAACCCCATTGCTTCACGCTTCCTTTTTATCACATCTGCAAAATTCTCGATTACTAATTCAAAATTTTCCACTTTATTTTCTACTTGCCTAACTTTAGCTTTTGGAATTTCGGTTTTGACAGGACCTATCACTCTCCCAAATTTGCTGCATTCAAGACAAACCTGCAGCTCAACCTCCTCAATCAGAGCCTTGTTTAGCCTGTCGCCAACTTTTCCGCACAGGTCGCAGTTAATCTTTATCACCTATCATTGTTACGATAATCTCACGATTTATCAAAGTATTGATTAAAATTATCCTAATTTTTCCAAATCTTTTTTGCTGTGTATGTGCAACTCTTTCTCGGAGCTCAAATGCCCATAGAGCAGCCCTCTGTCAGCAAGTTGTTGAAATACATCAAATTCCAAGCTTGACCCCGCATAGTCAAAAATCTGTAGCTCTGTAACAAAAATTGGAGAGAACACAAGATAAATGTCCGATTTCTTGGGCTTTTGCGTGAAAGCAAGAACCCTGTTGCCTTCTACCTTGACAGTGCCTTTTTCGCTGGGTTTTGAGGATGTGGTGAGCATTATTGTCGCTATCGCATTCTGCTTGATATGATCATTCCACAGCTCTTCAATGCTTATCTTGCTGAAGATAACATCGCCGTAAACCACAAGAAAATTTGAATTAATCTTCCCTTTCAGTAATCTCAAGGAATCTGCAGTGCCGTTTGCTGATTTTTCCTCAATATAATTTATCTTCACGCCGTAATCAGTGCCGTCTTTCAACATCTCAAACAATTTTGTTAGCATATGATGCCTTGCAACAACAAAAATTTTTTTGAAATTGTTTTCCCTCAATTTTTTCAATGCAAGTTCAATAACGGTGCTGTTTCTTATCCCAGCAGTTGGCCTGTACACATTTTTTGATATCCTTAGTTTATCTTCAGGGCCGCCAAGAAGAATTGCAGCTGTTTTGTTCTCCCCCAAAGCGCTGTTTGCCAAGTGTTCAATAGCTTGGCTTCTGTTGCGTATGTAAACATTGTCTATAATTGAATCTATCCTATTCAAAGTTTTTTCATTGATAGTTATGGAAATTTTTGTTTTTGTCATTTATTTACCACTCTCATTTTTCCATTTTTGGTAGCATAAAGTAGGATAATGGTAAGATATTTAAATAACTTTCTATTAATGCAGGCTTATGAGAATTGCAGTTGTAGGAGCTGGATATGTTGGATTGGTGACAGCAGCCTGCTTTGCAGAGCTTGAAAATGATGTGGTATGTGTTGATATAGATAAAGAAAAGATAAAAAATCTGAACAGCAACATTGTTCCAATATACGAGCCGGGCTTGGAAGAGTTTGTGGCAAGGAACAAAGAAAGGCAAAAGCTAAAGTTTACTGACGATTTAAGAAAAGCCATAGCAAAATCTGAGATTGTATTCATTTGTGTTGGAACGCCTCCAAAGGAAAATGGAGAGGCGGATTTGAGCTATGTGGAAGGCGTAGCAAGAGCAATTGCCGAAGTAATGAGCTCTTATAAGGTAATTGTTGAGAAAAGCACAGTGCCTGTTGAAACTGGGGAGAAAGTGGCAAAAGCAATAAAATCCTACAACTCGCACAATGTGGATTTTGATGTTGTGAGCAACCCGGAATTCTTGAGGGAAGGAAGTGCTGTAAAGGACTTTATGCAGCCAGATAGAATAGTTGTAGGATGCGAGAGTGAGAGGGCAAAGCAAATAATGGCTGAACTGTACAAGCCATTAAAGGCGCCAATAATCTTTACAGACATAAAAAGTGCAGAAATAATAAAGCATGCTTCGAATTCTTTCCTAGCAACAAAAATCTCTTTCATAAACGCAATAGCAAACATATGCGAGCTGGCAGGGGCTGACGTAGGCAAGGTGGCAGAAGGCATGGGCTACGATAAAAGAATCAGCAGGGCGTTTTTGAATGCAGGCATAGGTTATGGCGGCTTTTGCTTTCCAAAAGATGCCGAGGCATTTATAAGGATAGCTGAAAAATTTGGCTATGACTTTAAGCTCCTCAAATCAGTTCAGGAAATAAACAAAGCCCAGAGAAAACATTTTGTAAACAAGATAGAAAAAGCGTTATGGGTTGTCAAAGGCAAAACAATCGCAATTTTAGGGCTCTCTTTCAAGCCTGATACAGATGATATGAGGTTTGCGCCTTCTATAGACATAATAAATCAGCTGCAATCAGAAGGAGCTAAGATAAAAGCTTATGACCCTGCTGCTATGGAAAAAGCAAAAAGCGTTCTGCGAGATATAACCTATTGCAATAATCCATATGAAGCTGCAAAAGATGCGGATGCTTTGGCAATAGTGACAGAGTGGAACGAATTCAAAAATCTTGATTTCAAAAAAATAAAGTCTTTGATGAAGCACCCATTGATAGTTGACGGCAGGGATATCTATAATCCCGAATCGCTCAAAAAAGAAGGATTTGCCTACATAAGCATAGGAAGAAAAGATGTGTTTTAGATGGACGCAATAATCTTGGCAGCCGGATACGCAACCAGGCTTTACCCGTTAACAGAAAAGATTCCAAAGCCGCTGTTAAGTGTCGCAGGAAAGCCAATCATTGAGCATATAATGGGAAAATTAGGACACATAGACTTGCTGAATAAGATATATATCATAACAAATGACAGATTTGAGCCGCATTTCCGGCAATGGCTTGGCAATTTTGAGGCAGAAAAGCCAATTGAAATAATAAATGACCAAACTAAAAGCAATGAAGACCGCTTAGGGGCGATAGGCGATATTCATTATTTAATAAATCTAAGAAATCTTAATGACGACCTTTTAGTCATTGCAGGCGATAATCTTTTTGAAATGCACTTGCTTGAAGTTATTAATTATTTCAAAAAAAGAAAATCCAATGTTGTTGTGTTGTATGATGTAAAAGATAATGATCTGGCAAAGCATTATGGCATTGTTGAAATTGAAAATGATATTGTCATAAATTTTGTGGAGAAACCTACTGCGCCAAAATCAACTTTGGCATCAACAGGCATTTATCTGTTTTCAAAAAAGACAATATCCCTAATTAAAAAATATATCGCCCAGGGCAATAACCCGGACAAAACTGGAGGCTTTATTGAGTGGCTCCACAAGAGGGATGTTGTTTATGCCTATACAACTAATAAGAAATGGTACGATATAGGGAACTTTGGCCAATTAAAAAATGCTGGCAAGAGTTACAAAGAAAAATGAAAACAGCATTGGTTACAGGCGGGGCTGGCTTTATTGGCAGCCATTTATGTGAGTTTCTTCTAAGCAGAAAATTTCAGGTAATTGCCATGGACAATTTGATTACCGGTGAGATGAGCAATATTGATAACCTAAGAGGCAACAGCAATTTCAAATATATACACCATGACGTAAGTAAGCACATTGTTGTAAATGAACACTTGGATTTTGTGTTTCACTTTGCATCTCCAGCAAGCCCTGTGGATTACCAGAAAATACCTATTCAAACGCTGAAAGTTGGAAGCTTGGGCACACATAATGCGCTTGGACTAGCTTTGGCAAAAAAGGCAAAATATATTCTAGCCTCAACATCTGAAGTTTACGGCGACCCATTGATAAATCCCCAGCCTGAAAGCTATTGGGGAAATGTAAATCCCGTAGGAATAAGAGGCTGCTACGATGAAGCAAAAAGGTTTGCTGAGGCACTTGCAATGGCTTATCATAGGATTCACAGGCTTGACACAAAGATTGTCAGGATTTTCAATACATACGGGCCAAAAATGAGAAAAAATGACGGCAGGGCTGTCCCAAACTTCATCAATCAAGCCTTAAAAAATGAGCCAATCACTGTTTATGGCAATGGCAAACAAACAAGAAGCTTCTGCTATATAAGTGATTTGATAGATGGGATATACAAACTGGCTATGTCAACTATAAATGGCCCTGTTAATATGGGCAATCCTGAAGAGCATACAATTCTTGAGTTTGCTGAAAAGATAAGGGAACTGGCAAAAAGTAAGAGTAAACTCGAATTTAAGCCTCTGCCTATTGATGATCCACATGTAAGATGCCCGGACATATCCAAAGCAAGGAAAGCGCTCAATTGGAAACCAAAAATTGAATTGGGGGAAGGATTATCAAAGACAATTGAATGGTTCAAGCATAATTAAACTTAAAACCTAAGCTTATCCAGTAAATTAAGTATGAAATTATTAATTCCAGATTTGTTTCTATACCCGAAGTCAAAGAATGCTGCAAAATCAGAGTGCTTAAGATTTAATGCAAGCCCCGCTTGCTTATTTAATATTTTTATCCTTTCTTTTAATATATCTCTATTCTTCAATTCATATTCAAGCTTATCTTTCAGGTTATTTTTTATATAACAACTAATCAACCCGCCATATTTTGAATATTCCTTTAACTGGGCTGCAAGCTCTATTGGAAGCATGGTGGATTGCTTTTCTTTTCTTTTTGCATTTTTGACCATATAGTTCAGGGCATTTTCCTTGCTCCAGTTTTTTATGAAAATGGATCTATTTTTTATCCCTTCATATTTTGCAGTACTGCCGGGGCTTATTTTAGCAATGTCCTTCTTTGCAATAAAATCAGCAAATTTTCCGATTATTTCAAGTGAAGTGTTCAAGCCATCCTCGTTCAATTTAGCAAGCATCAGATAGTCTTCACTTCCAAACCATTTTTTCCTTAAATGATCGATCAAATCAAGCTTTTCATTCCATTCCGGATTTTTTTCTTTTGTGAGGAATTCTAATGCTTGTATGCTGTATTTCAGTGAGTTCAGCCTAAGCATAGTGTCTCTTGCATTTATCTGCTTTGAAACCTGCTGCCAGAGAAAATCTCTAGGATAATGCCTTATTATTATGTCGTTCAAAGCAGCAATGCTCGAGTAATATTCTTCGAATTTTGAAAGTTTCTTTATTTTTACGTCTTTTCCATATATCAGTTTAAGACTTGATTTTGGATAAATGTACCTTATATTTTTAAATGACTCTTTATCTATGAAAATGAATGGATGCCTGGCAATATACCTCAAATTTGAATCAAGAAAGTAGAAACTTCTATAAAGAAAAGGAAGAGCATTTTGAAATTCATTTTCAAAAACAAGCACAATATCAATATCCGAGATTCCATAAACAGAGGGCTTTCCCCAGTCGTATATTGAGACAAGCCCTTTTATTTTTGAATATTTTTTTATTATCCTGCTTATTGCATTATCATAGTCAGCAGCGGTGTATTTTTTTGGTATATTATAAAAGCTATAATTTTCTATTTTTGACATTTTTCTTTACCTTGCTCCATGCATATTCGGAAAGCTGATAAATCCCATCTATTATTTTTCCAATGTTTATATTGTTTATTCTGCTTGCGTCTTTAAATAAATCAATAATCCTTGAATTTAGTTGATAGCACAAGACCGGATTTATTTTTGAGAATAAAGCTACAAATGGAAGGCTTCCATAAGATTTCCACCTTTCTCTTATCGAACTTGCTTCATCAATAACCTTCCATCTTTCTCTGCTGAAGCTCCTTTTTGCGATTCCAAAAGAAAACTTTTTGTAAACAAAAATGCCGTTTGCCTGCAAGTAAACTGATGGAAAAAGCATAATACTATGCAGCAAATTCTTAATTTCATAGCTGCCAAAGCTTTGCTTTTCAAACTTGAGCATTCTAAAATAATTGACAAACCAAAACATTTTTACGAGAGCTTCGCTTGAGGATTCCCTGATATTAAAACCGCTTATCTTGTCTAAATCAAAAAATGATTTTGAATATTTAAAAATTGGAACTGGGAAATATGACTGGCAGTAGCTTTTAACGTCATATTCGCTTATTGCAATGCTGCCATGATGTTGCAATGGGTCTATTCTACAGAGAAAACTCCTCATCATGTACATCTTTTCCCTAAGTCTGAGCAATTTTTTTGGCTCAGCAATAGTGTCTCTTGAAATGATGCATAATGTATCAATATCACTCCAACCTTTGATATAATCTCTAGTTGCAAAGCTTCCGTGGAGATAAAATCCGGCAAGATATTGGCGCAGGTTTTTCTCTGCATAATGTTTTAATTCTTTCAGCGGCATCAAATAATCCTTATCCCCTTTTTTGTACTCTGAAAAATCCAATTCCCTGCATTTCGGCTTTTTCGTTTGCTTTGTCTTGTTATTCTTAATAGAAGAAAAGTCTAGATAAAGGGAAGACAATATGCTGGCGAAATTACCCGCTGTCACTCCATATTTACATTCATTCAAACTTGCAGAAAAATCATAGCCATTTTCATTCAGCAAATCCAAAATTCTCTTTATCCTTGTTATTCTTTCTATATTGGTTTGAGAAACATCTTTTATAATAGGATATAATGCAAAGCCAGCATTAGAAAATCCTCCATTTGTAAATGAATGCAATGCAGCATTCATCTCGTTCTGCAGGAATCTTAATGCATAATCAACATCTATTTTTTTATCTATATTGAGCTCCACATAGTGCCACGGCAGTATATGCTCAAGCAGCGGATTTTCATCCTCAGCGATATAAAAATCACGTATTTTCTGGCAGTTTTTCATTTTTGAAAATGCTTCGTATTATTTGATAATCCTTTCCGTCCAAAGTTTTTAAAATAAGAACCACTAAACCGTAAGTAAGGGATGAGACAAATATTGTTCCAAATAATCCATAACTTCCATAGCTTGAAAAATCAAAAAATTTTATGGACAAAACCATTGCAATAACTGCAATAAAAGGCTTCAATAATATACTAAAAAAATTGTAATAGTAAAGATTTTTTGACAGACTAAAATAGTATATACCAAATAAAAACACCTCGGTTACTAATGTAGCCCAAGCTGCTCCGATGTAACCATGTTTTGGAATCAAAAACAAATTTAACAAAACATTAAAGCCGGCAGTAACGCCTTGCCCAAGCATCCTGTCATTCTGCCTGTCTATTGAAGAGAGCATTGCTCCAAGAAGGAAGTTAATAAACTTGATTACAAGGTAAAATGAAATTATCTGCAGTGCAATAATACTTTCAGAGTAAACGCTGCCATAAAAGAATATTATCAGCTTTTCTGCAAAAATATACAATCCAGCAGATATTGGCAATCCAATGATGTAAAGATACTTGAAAGACCTTTCGTACAATGTCTTTAGCCCTTTTTTGGAATGTTTAAAATACCTTGAAAGAACAGGATAAATTGCGTTTGTATAAACAGTTGGCACAAATAATATTGCAAGCGCCAGATTGTAAGCAACGCTGTATACTGCCACCTCAGCATCCCCCCTCATCTTAGAAAGCATGACACTTCCAATGTAAAAGTAAATGCTGCCAAAAACAATAGCCAAGCCAAAAGGAAGGGATTTTTTAAACAGACGCTTGGCAAATGAAAAATCAAAAATCAATTCAAGCTTGATAAAATTTTTCAAAGCTATGGCCAAGGCAATAAGCACAACAATTATTTCGGTAAAAACAAAAGAATAGCTGAATAACAATATTCCATAGCCATTGGACAAAATATAAAGGCTTGAAATTGTCAGCAAGACCATCCTTAAAATCTTGAGAAATGCGTCGTACTGCATCATTTCAAATGCCCTGAAAATTGAATAGAACAGCTCGGTAAATGTGGATATTATGGTAAACAGCCAGACAGCATAAACAATCTGCTTGGTGTCATTTGGGTAGTTCAGCAAATTCAAAGCCCAAACAACCACAAAAAAAGTTATGAAGGACAATGCACTTTTAATCACAAAAGCATTGGCAAAATACCTTGACGCAATGCCCTTGTTTCTTGAAATTTCTCTTACCAGCAATGTGTTTATGCCCAAATCAGCTAATACAATGGCTATTAAAGACAAGGACAATGCAAAACTGAATTTGCCAAAATGCTCTTTGCTCAAAAGCCTAGCAGCATATAGCATAACTATAAACAGCAGTATCTTTGAAACAATTTCCGCAACTCCAAGGTAAAGGCCATTTCTGTATATCCTTCTTGCAGTTCCCATACCTGAACCCAACGAAGGACAATATAAAAACCTTTCCCAAAAAAACAACAAGCTTTATATACAAACCAGACAAAACTTGAGGCATGAAAAAGGTGCTGGTAACGGCAACAACTTTCCCTAGATGGAAGAATGACACAGAGCCTGATTTTGTCTTTAAGCTCTGCCAATTATTGGCTGAAAAAGGCCATAAGATAATAGTGCTGGTTCCTCACAGCCATAAATCAAAAAAATCTGAGACAATGGGCAAATTGAAGATTTATAGATTTCCATATTTTTACCCTTCAAAACTGCAAAGACTTTGCTATGATGGCGGTGTTCTTGAAAATCTCAAGAAAAGCTTTTTGGCCAAAATTCAAGTGCCATTTTTGCTGATTTCAGAGTATCGCCATATAATAAAAATAACAAAAAAAGAGAAGATTGACTTTATTCATGCCCATTGGATTGTTCCGCAAGGTTTTATAGCCGCTTTAATTAAAAAAACCTGCAAGCTGCCGTTTATATCAACAGCCCATGCAGCTGATGTTTTTACGCCAAAAAATTACATTACAAAGATGTTTGCAAGATTTGCTGTAAAAAATTCCTCATATGTAACATCAAACAGCAGCTTCACAAAAAGCTCCATATTGCAGATTTGCAGAAATGCCCAAGTCAATGTTATTCCGATGGGAGTGGATTTAAGCAGCTTCAATCCAAAAAAGAAAAATACATCCTTAAAAAAACAGCTCGGCATAAAAAACAAATTCATACTTTTTGTCGGCAGGCTTGTTGAGAAGAAAGGCGTTGAGTACCTGATAAAATCAATGCCGATAATATTAAGCAAAATGCCAAAATCAAAGCTGGTAATCATAGGGGATGGCCCTGAAAAAGAGCGGTTGGTAAATTTAACAGAAGAGCTGAATTTAAAAAGCAATGTTGAATTCCTTGGAAAACTCACGAATAAGGATTTGCCAAAATTTTATGCAAGTGCGGATGTTTTTGTAGGGCCCTCAATAGTAACAAAAAACGGCGACACAGAGGGGCTTGGCGTTGTATTTCTTGAAGCAATTGCATCAGGCACTTGTGTTCTAGGTAGCAACGTAGGAGGCATTCCTGATATTATAAAACATAAAAAAACAGGAATCCTTGTTGAGCAAAAGGACCACGTTGCGCTGGCAAGCGCCATCATAAATTTATTGAAGAATAAAAAATTGCAAGTGCAATTGGCGAAGAATGCAATCAGTCACATCAAAAATTCTTACTCTTGGAATACGGTTGCTGAGAAGTTTGACGAAATCTACAGGAATATGAAATGAGCGCTTACAAAGCTTATAAAGACTGGGGAGAGCAAAAGCTTGTTATAGACAGCGTCGAGCCCACACATTATGTAAGAAATTTTTTAGTGCTCTCAACAATTAAAAATTTGTCAAGAAAATATAAAATAAGGAACATCTGCGAGCTAGGTTGCGGAGTCGGGATACTATCTTCAAGACTGGCTGTATGCGGGTTTAAAGTGGATGCTTTTGATTTGGACAAATACGCCGTTAAACTGGCAAAAAAATTCAATAAAGGCAAAAATGTTAGTTTTTTTATTAAAAATATTCTTGCTTTGAAATCAAATAAAAAATATGACTTGGTTTTAGCTGTGGAGGTTATTGAGCATATAAAAAAGGATGTTCAGGCGATTGAAAAAATAACCAATATACTGAAACCTCATGGATTTTTACTTATAACAGTCCCGATTAATGAAAAATACAGAAGAGAATTCGATAACCGCTCGGGGCATGTAAGAAGATACTCAGAATCAGACCTGAAATCAAAACTGGAAAAAAATGGATTTATAATAATAAAAACCAAATACTTCAGCTTTCCCCTGCTTTGGCTTTGGTATTTCTATTTTTATCTTCCCTACAGTGCCAGAAAGAGCATAAGAAAAGAGAAAAAGCTGCCATTTTATGTGCATTTACTTAAAATCTTTAATAAAGTATTTTTAGCTGATTTGCTTTTCAACAGTAAGAAGGCAACCAACATCATGGTTTTAGCGCAAAAAACAAATTAGGCAAATAATAACCTTAGAAAATCAATTATTCCTTATAACTTTATCTAACTTTTTAGCCATGTTGTCCCATGAGTATCTTTCAGCTATTTTCCTGAAACTCGGCTTTGATTTGGAATTGAGCATAAATCTTATTTTTTGTGCCAGAGCATCTGTGCTGTCAGGCTTGCAGAGGCACTCCTTTGGGGTTATATCTGCCACATCACCAACTTCTGTTGCAACAATCTTCGCATTGCATGCCATATACTCGATTATTTTGTATGGAAAGCAGTATTTTGTGAACTCATTGGCAGGATTAGGCATAACCGCTACATCAGCGGCATTTATCAAATCAACAACTTCCTTTTGATTCAGATTTTTTAGCCAGACTATCCCTTTTTTATCAAGCTCCAGGATTTCTCCTTTGACTTTTCTTATCCTGCCTGCCAAAACCAATAGCAAGCCGTTAATATCATTTTTCAGGCTTTCAAATGCCTCTACAAGCAAAGGAATTCCTTGCATTCTTTGCAGTGTTCCAGAATAGGCAATTATTTTTGCATTTAAAGGCAACCTTAATTTTTTTCTCGATTCGATTCGGTCTCTGGGCTTGAATAATGCCAAATCCGCGCCATTTTCTATTACAAACACCTTTCGGTTTCTTATTCTCCCTACCTTTTTTTTTAGAGAGTTGCTAACAGTTATTATAATATCGGCTTTATTTATCACCAACCTGTCCATTAACCAGAAAAAAGGAATACTATAAATCAGGTAAGTCTCGTAATTATCGTGCAAATCATATGCAAACTTTACATTGTATTTTTTGGCATAATAATACCCAAAAATTCCCCATAATGGGTCGCTTGTTGCCATCAATAAATCATATTTTTTCTTTTTTAGCGCTTCATTCAAATCACGGATGAAACTAAAAAAATGCGTGAATCCAAATGCCCTTATAAATACATTAATCCCGTGAAGCTTTACATCTTTATTCTCGAGCTTTCTGTAATCCGCGCAAAAAAAATCTATATCATGTTTAAATTTCCTCAATGCCTCAAAAAGCCTTGTCTGCCTGCCAAAATCCTCTCCAATAATGTCGCGGGTTGCAGTATACCTGCTTGTAAGAACTAGAATTTTCATGTTATTTCCTATTCATATCAGCAATAAACCCAAATATTATTATCTGCAGCCCTATGCTTAAAATAAGTATGTCCAGCATCATCAAAGCAAAATGCCCTATAATGCCGGTTGTGAAGTGCAAATACACAAGATAAACCCCTATCACAAATCCTATGCTAAACATTAAAGTTCCGATTGTGCCAAAGAACTTTAAAGGCTCATAGTCCCTGTATGTCCTTATAATGTTGATTAAAGCTCTGGCTGCGTACCCAAGGACGCTTGTTACAAGCCTGCTTTTGCCATCCCTTTTTGCGAAATAAATCGGGACTTCCTTGACATTGAGCTTTTGCTTTATAGCCCTTATAATCTGCTCCTGGGTATAAGTGTGGTTAGAGTTTATTGGAATTTTTTCAGCCACCTTTCTTGTGAATGCCCTAAATCCAGTCTGCGCATCGCTTATATACATACCTGCAACTTGGGAAACAACCTTTGAAAAAGCGATGTTTCCAACTCTTTTAATAAAAGGCATATGCTCTATCTTGCCTTTAAATCTGCTTCCCAAGACAAGATCATATCCTCTTTTAATCTCCTTAAGCAGCTTTGGAATTTCCTCCGGCTTGTACTGAAAGTCGGCATCTATATGGACTATCACATCAGCACCGTGCTCCAAGCATTTTTCAATTTCTGTCTTAAAGCATTCTGCCAGCCCATAATTTTTTGGATGGGAGTAGACAATAGCGCCTGCTTTTCTTGCAATCTCTGCAGTCCTGTCGCTGCTGCCGTCATCTACCACTAGGACTTTATAATTATAGCTGCCAGAACTCATTGCTTTCTTTACACCATCTACGACCCTTTTAATGCCCTTCTCCTCGTTAAAAGCAGGTATGGTTACTATTACTTTCATAGTGCAGAATAATAGTGATACCTTTAAATATATTACTGATTTGCAATACTCGTGAAATAAGAATGTTTAAGGAATATTCAAGGCTTCAGCTGGCTATTATAATGCTCCTATTTTTCTCCTTATTTGTACAAGCCATAATTGGAGTACTGCATAATTCTGCTGCTTGGGATGAGCTTTGCTTTGTCGGAGCAGGTAAGGCAATTTTCAGTACAGGCTATATGAGATACATGCTGCTAGCAGACCATCCTCCTTTGTCGTACTACCTCAATAGCATTCCCTTAATGCCTCTTAAATTTGACGAGAAAATATGGCAGAGCAATTCATGCTGGCAGATTGGCCACGATGTTCTTTTTAAGTCAAGCTATGATTCAAATAAAATACTTTTTATTTCAAGATTTCCATTTATAATCTTATCCATCATACTTGCCATATACATCCTAAAATGGTCCACAGAGCTTTTCGGAGCAAAAAGCGGGATAATGGCTTTATTTCTTTATTCATTTAACCCTTCAATTATAGCTTATTCCGGCTTGGCAACAGCGGATTTTACGGTTGCGGCAATGATTTTCATTGCAGCTTATTATTTTCACAACCTTATTAAGAACCCTTCCATAAAGAATCTTGTCTTAGCGGGAATCTTTTTTGGTTTAGCAATGCTCACTAAGCTGACTGCTGTAATATTGTTACCTTTGTTTCTAATCATTGGGATTATGGCAGTATATTCAAGTAAAATTGGACTTAAACTGAAAAACTTAATAAAAAATTTGCTCGTTATTTTTTTGATAACTTTTGTTCTGGTCATGATTTTTCACAAATTCCAGTTTGGAACTCTAAAAGATTCATTGCCTCCTGGGTATTATTCTGATAAAGCTAGAGAAGAAATTGGCAAGGCGCCTTACTTTTCAGATTCTTTGCTATATTTCTATGATAATGTGCCAATTCCAGCGCCAATTTATGTCGGCATGGTTGGCAATATATTCTATCTTTCGCTTCAGGAAAAGGAAGGCTTTGTATTTGGCAAAATAACGCATGATGTTGTCTGGTATTTTTCTTTGCTTGCCTTTATTTTAAAGACACATTTGTCATTGCTCTTAATGCTTTTTTTGGTTTTTATTCTGCGCAGAAAACTTCCTAAGAAAGACATTTTGACAAATTTGACTCTTATTCTGCCAATAATATTTATCCTTTTGATATTTTCGAACACGAGCAAACTCGCTGGAATAAACCATCTGCTTGGAATTTATCCTTTTTTGTTTGTGTTGACAAGCAATTTAATAAATATCAGGATAGAAAGAAAAAATATTTTTAATGCGGCAGCATTTGTTTTGCTGTTTTCGTACTTAATTTCTGCCTTATTTACAGCTCCGTATTACTTATCCTATGTAAGTGTGATTGGAGGCGGTCCAAGCAAGTCTTACAAAATAATTGTTGGATCCAATCTGGATCAAGGCCAAGATTTGCTCGAATTAAAGGAGTATATGGCAAAAAATAGGATCGATAAAATTAAATTAAGCTATTGGGGCTCGGTTGACCCTAAAGACTATGGAATAAACTATGAATACCTGCCGTCCCCCTATTTCCAGCCTTGGCAAAATAATTATACACATATAGTTTTAAATACAAAAAACATATATGAAGACTGCTCTGAAAGGAAGGGGTTAATAGCAATAAGCATCACGAATTTGCAAAACGTGCATTTGCTCAACAAAACCTGCTACAATTGGCTGAAAAGTTATGAGCCTGTGCACAGAATAGGATACTCAATTTTTGTGTATGACATTAAGTAAAGATGGCAAAAATAAAAGCAAAAATCTTTACTTAGAATTATTATTCCATTTCCACATCTTGTCTTCTTCCACAAACTTCTTTTCCCAAATCCACTGGCTGCCGTTTGCCTTGAACCATTCAATAGTCTTTTTCAATCCTTCTTCTAGGCTTGTTGTGGGCTTCCATCCAGTAAGCCTGTTCATTTTTGAATAGTCAGCTTGCAACCGCTCCACATCCAAAGGTCTTAGCCTCTTTTGTACAATCTCAAACTCAACAGATTTATGCCCCATTAAAGAGCCAATAATCTCTGCCAGCTCTTTAATGCTCCAGTCTTTGCCTGAGCCCATATTCACAACCTCGCCAACAGCTGCGTCACATTTCATCAAAGAGATTGCGCCCTTTGCAGCATCACCTACATAAGTAAAATCCCTGCTTGCATTTATATTGCCAAGCTTTAGCTTGTTGCTCTTTGACAATTGCTTAATGACCTCTGCAATTACATAAGGCTGGGTTATTCTAGGCCCGTATACATTAAACTGCCTAAGAATTATAACGGGAATTTTTTGCTCGTGATGCAATGTAAAGCACAGCCTGTCTGCAGCCAGCTTGCTTACAGCATAAGTCGAGCAAGGCAAAGTGGGGTGATTTTCGTCCATGGGAACATATTTGGCAGTCCCATAAACCTCAGATGTTGAGTATTGCAGTATCCTTTTTACACCTGTTTCTTTGGCTGCAAGCATGATGTTAAGCACCCCTCGTGCGTCAACATCAAAGAATTCCTGCGGCTTGTCGTAGCACTCCGGTATGAAAGGAAATGCAGCAAGGTTGAATATGTAATCTACCCTGTGTTTTTTAAGGATTTTTGGCAAATCGCTGTCTCTTATATCGCCGTTAATAATCTCAATCTTGTCTTTGATTTCTTCTATATTGGCCAAATCGCCGCTAGTGAAATTATCCAGTATTACTACATTTGCGCTTTCTTTTATTAGTTCCCTGACTAATTTAGAGCCGATAAAGCCAGCGCCCCCTGACACCAGCACACTATTACCTTCAAAGCTCATCAAAATCAGGCTCAAGGCTTGGACAAAGATATATAAATGTTTCGTTGTTATTCTCTTTAAATACCATGGACAAAAAAATATATGAAACATTATACAAAACCGAAGAAAATTACTGGTGGTTTGTTGGACAAAGGTTTATTTTAAAGAGTTATCTGGAAAAGTATTACCATTCAAAAAAAGACCTCTTAATTCTTGATGTCGGATGCGGCACGGGCATAAACCTAAAATTGCTCAGCAAATTTGGCACGGCTTGCGGCATAGATGTTTCCGAGGACGCCCTTGATTTCTGCAGGGCAAGAGGGCTCAATAATGTCAAGAAGTCAGATGTAATGGACTTAAAATTCAAAAGCAATACTTTTGATGTTGTAACTTCACTGGGAGTATTTTACCATAAGAAAGTCACAGATGATTTAAAGGGCTTTAGGGAAATTTACAGAGTTCTAAAGCCTAGAGGCAGGCTATTCTTCATGGATCCTGCAATGAAATGTCTGTTTGGCAAGCATGACATAGCATTTCAAGGAATAAGGCGCTACTCAAAAAGAGAATTGAAACTAAAGCTTGAAAAAGCAGGTTTTATTGTTGAGGATATTTCTTATTTTAACACGCTGCTATTCCCATTTGTTTATGTAAACAGAAAATTTGGCAATATGAGCAAATCACAGCCAAAATCTGATGTAAATGAGAATATTAACCCTTTTCTTAATTCTATCTTGAAAATGGTATACATTGCAGAATTAAGCGGGCTTCAATATATGAATTACCCATTTGGAGTTAATATACTGGCTGTCGGAAAGAAGAAATAACAAATTACTCAACCTCTATGAGAAAAAATCTGTGGCTGTTTGACATTGATGGAACTCTTGTTAACATAAATAAGATTCATCTTGCCTCTTATAAGCTCGATTATAAGGAGACAGCTGGAAAAAATGTATCGGACGGCACAATACTGAGCACATTCGGCATGTCAGAAAGCGATGCACATAAAAAAATATTCCAAAAGCTCGGAATACCATACGATACAAGCCTCATCACAAAAATAATGTCATCACACATTCCAAATTTCAAAAAAATCCTAAATCAGACTGACATAATTCCATTGGAAGGTGCGATAAGTTTTTTGGAATATTTAAAAAAGCGCCGCCAATATACAGGTATAGTGACAGGAAATCTGGAAGAAATTGCAAAACTTATCCTACATAAGTCTAGTTTAATAAAATCATTTTCTGCCCTGAATTGCGATGACGGCAAAAGCAGCAGAATACAGATATTAAAGCGCGCAATTAATTCAGCTAAAAGGCGAAAATATAAATTTAAAAAAATAATTGTTATTGGCGATACAACCAAAGACATTGAAGCCGGAAAATATGTAAAAGCCTTAACAGTTGCTGTAGCAACAGGCTCTGATAGCATCAAAAAACTAAAAAAATTAAAACCCGATATAATGTTAAAATCCTTGAAAGACTACAGGCTCATTTTTAAAGAACTTGGCGAAGACTTATCATCTTTTCATCAACAATAGCTCCTTTTCCGCTTCTTTCAAATCGTGCTCGACCATTATCCTGACCAGTTCTTTGAATTTTGTTTTTGGTTTGTAGCCAAAAGCTTTAGTCGCTTTTGAAAAGTCCCCTGTCAATGAGTCTGTTTTTCCTGGTCTAAATAGTTTTTTGTCAAATTCAACGTAATCATAAGCGTCAAGCCCGACAACCTTGAATGCCTCCTCCAAAAACTCCTTTATCGAATGAAGCTCGCCTGTGCATATTATGAAATCATCTGGATTCTTCAACTGCAATATGCGCCAGGCTGTTTCTGCATACTCTTTAGCATAGCCAAAGTCAATTTTCAGTTCTATATCTCCAAGAATCAGCTTTTTCTGCAATCTTTTTGATATTCTGGCAGCGGCCTTGGTTATCTTTCTTGTTACATACTCTTCCAGTCGCCTGGGGCTTTCATGATTGTAAAAAATCGCTGTAGAAGCAAACAAGCCAAAAACCTCGCGATAATACTTTGTCAACAAATAAGCAAATGCTTTTGCGCATCCGTAGGGACTTTGTGGCTTGAAATAGGCATCTTCATTTTGTGGGTTTTGGGCTTTTCCAAACATGTTTGATGACAATGGCTGGAAAAATTTTATTTTTTTGTCAACCTGTTTTATGATTTCAAGTATCCTGCCAACAGCTGCGCCTGTAATGTCAAATGAATAATCCACTGAATCATAGCTCCAGCTTACATGGTCTTGGTCTGCCATGTTGTAAACTTCATTTGGCCCGATTTCATTAATAACTCTGTAGATTGATGTAGCATCAGCAAGGTCGCCTTTATGCAGTCTAATCTTATCTAAAATATGCATTATATTTTTTTTATTGCCAGTTGCACTTCTTCTTATTAACCCATGGACTTCACAACCCTTGTCGAGCAAAAGCTCAGCTAGGTATGAACCGTCTGCCCTGCTTCCGCTACTTGGCCGGTTATACCTAAAACAAGGGCTTTTTTCTCTTTCATTTCATACAACCTCCATTTGTATTTGTAACTTTGCTTTTTTCATACAATCCTGAAATTCGGCAGCGGAACAATAAATCTGCCGCCTTTTTCCCTCCATTCTTTTTCTCTTTCAATAAACTCCTTTAAGAAGGCATAGGGTAGCACTAGGAAATAATCTGCTTTTTTCCTTGCTTCTTCTTCAGACATTATCGGAATCATTGTGCCTATTGTACACTTATTCCACTTTTCAGGGCTTTTGTCAGCAGCTCCCTCAATAAGCTCATTTGTAAGCCCGTAATACTGAAGAATGGTATTCCCCTTTGTTGATGCACCATACACATAAACCTTTTTGCCTTTCTTGACTTCTTGCCTAATAAATTCCACACACCTCTTTTTATTTTCCTCAATTCTTCTAAAAAATGCCTCGTAGTCCTCTTTTGTGAATTTTTCATCAAACAAAATGCTCCCTTTATTGTAATGCCTCGCATATAAGCGGTAGGAACCGCCATTAACATCATTCTCCTCTATCTTAAAAATTTCCAAGCCATTTTTCTCAAAAAGGTATTTAAGAGACTCAATGGAATAATACTCAAGATGCTCATGGCAATTATGCACTATGGCGTTTGATACAAGATAAGTTTCATCTTCGGTTTCAATGTTGTAAACCAGATTGTCATATTTTTTAAAATTAACACTTTTTACTGGAGCTAAAATATAGTTATTCTTATAGATAACATGGCAATTTTCATTACCTTTGTGTTCATAACCAAATATTTGCCCCAATACTTTTGATGTACCTCGTAATTGCCAAGAATCTTTTGATATTACTTCTCCACTTCTTATCTTTCTTGGATAAGGTTTCACATAGCTTATGCCAAGCATTCCACCCAAAGATGCGGTTAGGAGTTGAACCTGTAACGCAAGAGTTTTAGATGAGGTGTGGAAATGCACCTTGTTTCCTTTGATGTAACCGTCACCATCAAATAATCCACGTAAGAAGGCTATTTTAATCTCTTCTGGCGAAAACATAATAAAATCTGGAACATGCTTGTTAATAGCCCCTTTTCCCACCAATTTAGGAAGAGCACGCGCTAAGGCAGCACAAACAACACGGACTTCAATAGAATTTCTGTCATTATAAGAAATAATGCTTGTTTTGTATTCCAGAGTTTTGAATATGTAACTTATTCTTTTTAATAGATTAGTTTCCTTTTTGTTTATAGTAAAACAAACATATGGGTTGTTGACTTTACCACCTATATGCCCTTCTGCTACATATAATCCAAGTAACCATGCAGTATCATTATTTATAGGTAGCGATGACAAACCACTTCTATAGCCACGACTATTTATTTGATTGAATTCTGTCAAGTCTATTTTATCCAAAAATTTGTTATGTATCAGTTTTGGGATAACAACAAAATCTGCTCTTCTAATTTCTTTTGCTGGAACCCACTCTAATTTGTAGTTATCTAGTTTTGTTTTTAATTGCATACAATCATGTCTAAACCATTCTTTTTTAACAATTTTAATAGGGTGTTCAGGCGTTACCTCAATAGCTTCCAAATACATTGGTTTAATTTTGACAATATCACCTTTAAAATGACGACTAATTGTATTTCTAATTTCCACTAATGTTCCACCATTTCCAATAGCGTAATTGCCTTTGGCTAATTTACTAATTGGTTTATTATCGCCTAAAATTATAGTGTCTGGTTTGACGCATATATTCCCAACATCGTTTTTTTCCAGCATATTCTTAAGGCACATGAGTTGAGCAACGAAAATGCCGTCTTCAGCCATTGCCTTAGCAGAGTCAGCAACAAACTGGTTTGGGTCTTCCATGTCATAAAACATTCCAATAGCGGTTATTGCCTTTGCTTTCCCTGTGCCTAATTTTTTGTACGCATCATAGCTCCAAAAATCATGTATAATCAAATCACAATTCTGCCTGAGCTCGTTTATGAGGTTGTCAGCAGGCTCGCATCCTATTTTTATAATTCCTTTTGGATAAGATTTCAACAATGTCCCGTCATTAGCGCCAATATCCAAAACTATATCCCCTTCTTTCAGATTTGCCATTTTTGAGACAGTTTCGGTTATTTCGCGCAACGCTCTTTTCATTGTTTCCGTAAATCCTGAATGGTACCAGTAAAATTTGGAATAAAGCAGTTCCTGGGGAGCTGTGTGCCTCAATTGCAAAAGCGAACAATCTTCACAAAGAACCAATTCCAGCGGAGCTTTCATATGCTTGGAATGATCTTCCATTTTTATAAAGTTGCTTACATACAAATTGCCCAAGGAGAAAATTGAAATAATATTGCTGGAATAGCATAATCTACAGGCTTTTATCATTGTGTAAGGCATCTGCTCCTGGTTGCTGTGAACAGCGGACAATGGAATTGTTGCCATTTTATTAATCATTAACAGGAAAACCACATTTTTAATTCTTGCTGGTTCCTATCGCAATTAGTCTGTCCCCTATAGGGAAAATAAATTTGTTCTCAACATACTTGTACCACCAATAAATTAATTTGTTGAGTGCTGGGTTTAAAGCGCCGTAAGGATATTCCTTTTTTTTTGTTATAAGCAAGTATATCGTTGGAATGAGGCAAAAAAAATTATAATATGCCAGCTTTATGTCAGAATAGCCTGCTTTCTCAAGCTTTTCCCTGAGGAGTTTTTTTGTATACCTTTTTGTGTGCCCTATCCTTCTATCCCTCTCAGTGTACAGCCATTCGAATGTAGGCATGTCAAAAACCAATATCTTGCCATTGTTTTTAAGAACCCTTCTTGCTTCAGCCATCATCCTTTCCTCATGCTCTATGTGCTCCAGAACACCTGCAAAAAGAACCGCATCAAACTTTTCTTTTGGATGAATCTTTTCAAGCCTTATGCACTCAAAGCGCACTTTCAGCTTGTTTTTTTTTGCTTTGTCTTTTGCAAGCTTGATAAGCCTAGGGCTGATGTCAATGCCTGTTACGTCAAGCCCTTTTCCTGCCAGATAAACAGATACTTTTCCCAAGCCGCACCCGACATCCAATATACGGTAGGCATTTATGCTCTTGAGCAGCTTATAAATAGCTTCTGCTCTTTGCTCATTGTATAAGGGTGTTTCTCTGTCCAGCGCCATCTCAGCTGCTTCAGTTTCATATTGCTCCTGCCTGTTCATATTTTTATGGTACTAACCAAATTATTTAAATATATCTGCTTGATTTTATATTGTGAATCTCCATTTTATTATCTTCAAGCAATACTGAATGCCATATTTAAGCAAAACAAGCAAATTACCATCAGACTTTGATAATCCGCCTTTCCTTTGCCCGTATCCATACCCAACTTCTGCAATCCTGAATCCCCTTTTCGAGCAGAGGTACATTAACTCAACAAAATATTCCCCAAACCCTTTATCAGGAAATTTCACTTTTTTGAAAACTTCCTTTCGCACAGCTGCAAACCCAGATGTATGGTCCTTAATATAAGTTCCAAGCAATAAGCAGCTGTAAATGTTTATCAGTATGCTCAGAAACACTCTCCAATTAGCTCTTGTGTCCTTTCCACCATGCACATATCTAGAGCCAATGACTATATCATATTCATCAAGCTTTTTCACCAGCCTTGGAATTTCTTCTGGAGGTATTCCTAAGTCACAATCCATCCACACAACCACATTGCCTTTTGACTCATTTACGCCTCTTGCCAAAGCAGATGCAAGACCCCTTTCATGCATTCTTCTTATCAGCTTAACTTTAGGATTCCCAATATTTTTGACAATTTTCCAAGTTCCATCAGGGCTATTGTCATCTACAACTATTATCTCAAGCAGATTTTTGCCCAAACTGGCTGATATTCTTTTGACAGCTTCCTTAATATTGTCCTTTTCGTTATAGGAGGGCAAAACAACAGAAACCCTGAATGATAAAGAGCTTTGTCTCATTTTAACTCTTCTTAATAGATTTGATTGAGTCCGCTACTTTCTCTATATCCTCTCTTGTCAAATGGCTTGAAGAAGGCAGATAAAATCCATGCTTTTCAAGGTAGTCAGATACTGGATACTGCCCGCTAGCGTCTGGAAACTTTTCATCATTTTTCTTATAAACTGGCTGATTGTGCATTCCTATGAAAAAACTTCTTGTGTCAATTCCCATTTTCAGCAACTCTTCCCTGAGTTTTGGCACATCCAATCCAAATTCTTTTTCAGCCAAAATACCATACATCCAATAGACGTTTTTTGCCCATTCTGCCTCGGGAGGTGTAATGATTCCTTTTGCATCTTTCAGGAGCTTATTGTAGTGATTGGCATTATCCCTCCTGGCAGACACATGCTGCTCTATTCTCTCCAGCTGCGCCAGTCCAATTGCTGCCTGTATGTTCGTCATTCTGTAATTATAGCCGATCCCTTCATGCAGGAATCTTGTCTGTCCGAAATAATGGTTCTTCAACAGCCTTGCATTTTCAGCCCATTTTTCATTGTTTGTGACTATCATGCCACCCTCTCCTGTTGTTATAATTTTGTTAGCATAAAAGCTGAAACAGGCTATGTCACCCAATCCACCTGTTTTTTTACCCTTGTATTCTGCACCGTGGGATTCTGCAGCGTCCTCTATAACGGGTATGCTGTATCTTGTTGATACTTTTCTGAGCTTGTCCATGTCCACAGGATGCCCATATGTGTGCACAACCATTATCGCCTTTGTCTTTTTAGTTATTTTTTCTTCTATATTGTTGATGTCAATATTCCAAGTCTCAAGCTCAGAATCAACCAAAACAGGCTTTGCTCCAGCATATATGACTGCATTGCATGACGCAATCATGGTGAAAGTTGGAATAATCACTTCATCTCCTTTGCCTATGCCCATGGCTTCAATTGCAAGATGCAAGGCTGCTGTTCCCGAGGAGCAGCTTACCCCTTGGGAAACACCGCAATAGTCACTAAATCTTTCTTCAAATTCTTTTATGAATTTTCCAGAAGAAGATATCCATCCTGACTTCAAGCATTCTGTAACATACTTTATTTCATTGCCTTTTAACGTAGGTTCGCATACTGGTATGAATTCTTTCATTTGAATTTTATACCGCTATCCCTTAATACTCTCTTAACATAAGGATCAAGTCCTTTCTCAATCCTATTTATAATTTTATAATCTCTGTACTCATTATTAAGCGTAAATCTAAAATCCTTTTTTATTGGCTCTGCCACGAAGCATACGCTCAATGTATGAGTGCCATTATTCTTATTTTTTTTACCTTCCTCATTACCGTCAAAGCGGCTTCTTACAAAAAATTCTTCATATACTCCAATCATCTTCAGCAATTTTGCCTCAATTCCTACTTCCTCTTTCACTTTTCTCTTTACCGCTTCCTTGAATGTCTCCCCTTTCAGTATTCTGCCGCCAATAAGCCACCATTTGTTTTTTGCAGGCTCGTAAGCCCTCTTAAACAAAAAAACCCTGTTGCCGGACTTAAGCACAACATCAACGCAAGGTACAGGCATTGATTCAACTATTTTTCTGTATAGGCTTGGAGGAATCTTGGTCCTATAAATACTCCTTTTCAGCATCTTTCCCCCTATATGGCCCCTGCTTAAGCTCAACAAATTTTGAATCCTCAATAAACTTAACTTCATGAGGGCAATTGAGAATAATCATGTCTCCTCCGCCCAATAGCACGCTTGAATGCTTATCTCTTTCGTTGTATATGCCAATCTCTACCTTTCCATTTTCCACATAAAAAAATTCCTGCGGATAAACATTTTTAAGCTCTTTGAATGGCTTGTGCCTGTGAGCCTTGACATTGATTCCTGCTTTGCTTATATGAACGCCCAGCTGAAATGAGAAATCTTCAGGCGTTATGAAATTTAAGCCTGGCTTTGCAAAGCTGTTTCTAACAACAATTGCAAGCACTTTGTCATCTGCAACTATCCTCTCTACATGATGCTCCATTTTATATACGATAACTTTCCCCGCTATATAAATCTTTTTAAACAATTATTTTTAATCTCTTGAGATGGAAATTAACTATAAAGCGATAAACATTTAAATAGCGTTTTACTCTTAATCGACTTACTATGGGGGCGTTATCTGTAGTTTTGTTCTTTTTGTATACATGGGGCTTTGGTTTTTCATTGGCAAAATTTGTTAAGGAGACTGAAAGTTTTTTTGAAAGAAATGTTATAAGAATAGGCCTAGGTCTTGCTGCAGTTCCATTAGTTGGGGTAATGCTGAGCTTATTTAAGATTCCTGTTGATTGGAGAATTTTTTTAGGGCTTAGCTTATTGCACCCTTTATTTTACATTCTTAAGAACTATAAAAACTTTAAGCCGAACTTAAACCTAAAATTCAGAAAATCTGATTTGAATTTTTTGCTGGTTATTTTGATTTTTTCATTAGCACTCCATATGTATTTGAAAGGCGCATTTGCTTATCCCTATCTTGAGGATGACGATTCATGGTCGCATGCGCTGGGCGTTAAATATGTATCAGTCCAAAAAACTTTTTTCAACCAGTTTGGAGGCATCCATTATCTAGACCCTTATCCGCCTGTTTATGACGGCATTTTGGGGTTAATGCATCAAACATCCCCTTCACTTATGTGGACTCTTAAGTTTTTTAATGCCTTAATCATATCTTTGAGCATCCTATTTTTTTACCTTCTTGTAAAAGAATTAACAAATAATTCGGCTGTTGCACTGTTCTCAACAATTGCTTTGTCAATGATCCCTGCTTATCTCAGCCATTTTATCTGGGCGCACTCGTTTGTGCCTGCATTTATTTTCTTGTCGTTTCTGTTTCTCGAGAGAACAAAGCACGACAAAAAGTGGATGTATCTTGCTTCTGTTGCTATTGCGGCGCTTATTCTTACTACTGTGACTCAAAGCCTGAAATTTATGTTTTTGTTTTTAATATATCTTGCGGTTAAATGCGCTATTGAAAAAAGATTTGTTTTTGAAATCTTTTTTGCAGGAGCCCTTGGTTTTATCCTCTCCCTTATATGGTGGATACCTCTCGCTTATAGATATGGAAGCGTCCTTGATTTGCTTAAAAAACTTGGGCTTGCTTCTGATGTTTTCGCCCTGCCTCTCAGCTATCTAAACAGCCCTTACCTTTATCTTGGCCTTGCTGTTTTGAGCATTGGAGCATTTGCAATTTATTATTTTATGAAGAATAAGCTGGCTGCAAACCAAAAAAGTATTTTGGGCGTGGCTTTTTCTTTACTTATTTTAGTTTCTTATTCAGTATCATATTCATTTGTAAATGGCGTTGGAACAGCTGATAGAATATACGACTTCAATGACTTTTTCATAGCCCACAAACAAAATCTTATTAACAACCCGTTAGGATTGGGAATTGCGGTGTCTGCGCTTTTTTTTATAACACTGATTTTCGTAATAATCAGGCAATTTTCTGTAATAAAAGCAAAAAAAGAATCAATGCCAAAAACCCAATTTCATATTCTATTATATATCAATGCAATTAATTCAATTCTCTTAGCAGTTTCATTACTCTCTTTTTTTTCCTTTAGATTCAAGCCGGGCACTTTAATAAAGCAATGGATGCTTCGGGAGCCAAGCAATTACTCCTATATCTACTCATTCTCATTTAAAGTTTGGGGAATTTATCTGTTAATTACAACCCTCATTATTGTAGCTTCTGTCTACATATTTTTAATTTGCAAAGGCTGCATTGAAAAGCAAAAATTTTGGATTCCACTCTCGCTTTTATGGTTTGTATACTCTTTTGCAGGATTGTACGACATACCAACCCAGATGTTCACTTTCAGAATATGGGCAATGCTTGCCTTTATCTTAAGCATTTTTGTAGGATACGGTTTTATTTCTACTTTGAAACTGGCGCAAAGGTTAGGTGCGCCGCAAATAATAGTCTGGACGATTTTTATAGCTCTGATTTTTTATACTTCAGGAATCCAAAAATATGCGATTAACACCTCAATCTGGCCGCCCGGCGGTTTCTGGACATCAAACGACGAAATAAAAGGCTATATCTGGCTCAAAGATAATCTGCCATCTGAAGCAAAGATATTTACTTTTTCAAACAACGGCGTGATTATAGGATTTGATAAATACATCTGCCATTGGTGCCAGGATGTCAGGGAATTCCAAAGCAGAGGATTTAACAGCACAGCACAGGAATTGCACAAATGGCTTAAGTCCAGAAATTACCAGTATTTTGTTTTGGATGGGCAAACTGCCCGCAAGTACGGCATCAACGAGACAAACCAAAAACTGCAGTCCACACTTTCATCCGGACTATTCAAGCCGGTTTACCAGACTAACGGCTTCATTTTGTTAAATGCCGCATAATGCTTAGCGAATAAAAATATTTATAAACAAAAATAGTGTGGGTTCTTGTATGGAAGAAAATAAACCATTTTACGATAAGAAATCACTAAAAAATTTTAAATCAAAAAAAATACTGGATTTGGCAGCTGCAAAAACAAAAATATTCAGGATCAAGGGCAGGGGTAAGACAGCGGGCTTGTGCCATGGTGGCTTTGACCTTTTGCACCCCGGACATATAAGGCATTTTGAAAGCGCAAAAAAACTTTGCGATTGCCTGTTTGTCTCAGTAACATCCGATAGGTTTGTTTCAAAATTGAAGGGGAATGGCAGGCCAATATTCACAGACAAACTCAGGGCATATGCTGTTGCAGGCATAGAATTTGTGGATTATGTTGTAATCAGCGATTTTAAAACTGGTGTTGAAGTTATAAGACTCCTAAGGCCCAGCTATTACATAAAAGGCCCTGATTATATTGATAAAAACGACATGGCGTTAAAAGAAGAGATTTCTGCCATAAATTCTGTGGGCGGAGCCATAAAATACACTAATGACCCTAAGTTTTCAACCACAAAAATAATAAAATATATCAAGGAACACTTTGATTGAATCGCTGCAAAGAAGCCAAATTTATTCTAAAACCTCTCTAAGATTTTATACCTTACGAAAAGTTTTGCAACTGTTTTTATGACTCCAAACACATTATGTGGCATGAAAATATTTATTGACATCTGCTTTTTATGCATCTGCATTGGAACTTCCTTGTAAGTATACCCCTGATGTAGGAACTGGATAATAATCTCTGCAAATAATGCGCAGCTGTTTGTTGTCATTTTTATATTTTTAAGGAGCTTCCTCCTGCAAAGATTCAATCCCAGATAATAATTTATGTTCTGCCCGAATAGGAAGTTTGTCGCGCCTGTAAATGCGCCTGAAATTACCCTCCTGTACAAAGGGCGCACTTTTTTGTTTTCAATGTATGTTATGATTAAATCAGCTTCACCTGCATGCTTAATAAGCGCCCTTATAGACTCTTCTTTAATCTCATTGTCGCCTGGAACTCTTGTCACGTAGTCTTTTGTGGCCAATTCCAAACCTTTCTTATACGAGAAGCCCATTCCCTTGTTGGTTTTTGAATGAAACACTTTAATTCTGTTGTCATCCTTTTTCAGCTTGTCTGCTATTTCCGCTGTTTTGTCGCTGCTGCCGTCATTTACAATTATTATCTCGTATTCGTCAATAAGGCCATTTACTGCTTTCTTTACAGTATTTACAGTATCTTTTAGATTCCTCTCTTCATTGAAAGCAGGCACAATTATACTTAAAGAATATCTTGACTTTTTTTTTGCCATTTCAAATTTTGATTACCTGTTTCTGAAATCTTCCATCGTTTCAGTTAAAGCATCTATAACTCTTTTTATCTCCCACTCCCTCATCTGAGGGGAAATTGGCAGGCTCAGCTGCTCGTTAAACCAGGCACGCTCAAGATTAGGACATTCACCCATGCCATGGCCCCTCATGCGCATTATGCCGCCTAGGTGCATTGGCCAAAACCTTATTACGATGTGTATGTTGTATTTTTCCTCTATATATTTAACCAAATCGTTCCTGTTGATTTCACCTCCATAATCCAAGAAAAAAGTAAAAAGGTGCCATGCATGTTTACACCCTGGCAGAATCTTTACTTTTCTTAAGCCTTTAATATTATCGATAGCATCATTGTATCTATTGGCAATATTTTCCCTGATAGAATTAAATCTGTCAAGCTTCTTTAGTTGCACTCTGCCTACTGCCGCTTGCGGTGTAGACATCCTGTAAGTTTTTCCAACCTCCATTATGCTTTTCCACTCATAGTCCCATGCGTCTCCTGGGTGCATGAATGCAACTGATTTCGGCTTTGGATAGTCACCAAGATTTGACGCCTGCCTTTTTATTCGCTCTCCATAAGGGAAATTTGTGCGCAATCCTTGTGCAATCTCATGCCATTCCCTTCTATTTGATACAATCATGCCTCCTTCGCCAAGTGTTGTAATGTTCTTAAGAGTTGAAAATGAAAAGCACGCAATATCGCTGTCGCTGCCTATCTTTTTCCCTTTGTATTCTGCCCCAAGCGCATGGGCAGCGTCCTCGATTACAACTATACCATGCCTATGTGCAATTTCTCTTATTGGGACAATATCTGCAGGATTACCACCATGATGAGTTATATATATCGCTTTTGTCTTTTCTGTAATTAAGGACTCTATCTTGTCCGCATCTATGTTTAGTGAGTCAGGATCCACATCTGCAACCTTAATGGTTACATTGCGCTCAAGAAGAGGAGCGTAAGCAGCCCAGAACGAGTTGCCCTGGCAAATAACCTCATCCTTGTCAGTCAGGTTTAAAATCTGCATAGCTATATGGAGGGCAGCACCGCATGAGCTTACTGCAACAGCATGCTTCACATTGCAGTATTCCGCAAATTCCTTTTCAAACAATTCAACTTCTGGACCTCTTGTTAATGGCTGTCCAGATTCAATAACCCTTTTTATGGCATCAAGCTCTTCCTGCCCTAATATAGAACCAACAGGGTATTCTTCTATCTTAGGGCTTGCTTCTTTCATTTTTCCAAATCTTTTTCTTTAAAAATATGCAGTACATACTTATTTCCCATATGCACAAAGAAAGCAGGATAGCGTTTGTTGTCCACAACCCTAAGCAGATTAAACTGCTCACGTATTGTCTTGTCTATATTAAGCTCACTATCCTTTAAAGTTCTTCTCTTGCAAAAGGTGGGATTGCCAGCTTGCTTTTTTGGCTTTAAATTGGGATAAGAATCTAAAAACCTCAAAACAAGCTCAAATACCTTAAAAGTTTGCTTATGCCTGATTTCGTCACTTAGCTCGTGGCCTTCAAAAATTATAGGCTCCTGAAAATAATAGTCACCGCTATCAATTTTTTCTGCTGCCTCAAATAAAGTGATGTAAATAACATTTTTTCCTTCAAGTATTTGATTGACAAGAGCAGCGCTTCCTCTCCCTTCTGGCAGTTTGCTTGGATGCACCACTATATTGTGCTTGTTAAGCCCCAGCATCTTATTTGACAATATTGAATTGCAGCCCAGAATAAACAATATGTCCCCTTTCTTTATGTGAGCAGGGTTGGAAATGAATTCCAATTCATGCCCTCGGCCTTTAATATTCTTAATAAGCTCCGAAACATAGTCATTGAGGTAGCTGTCTTTGTTGTCAATCATTACAGTTATTTTTAATGGCATTTTGCGTCACAAAGCACTTATTACACAAAAATCAAATCCCCTATTTAAATATAACTGGCATATTATAGAACCTAGAACCCTAAAAATACCTCAGTCCCCCACAGGCTCCAAGCCATCATAAACCCTTTGAATAAACTTCAACAATTTCTCCTTTGTTATGCTCTCCTTATTTCCGATAATGTTTACTGCAATGCCCCCAACACAGTTTGATATAAATGGCACAAGCTCCTTTGGAATGCCCTTATAAGTAAGCAAAGACATTATCGAAAAAACTGCATCGCCAGCCCCAACTGTATCAATTACCCTGTGCGTTAAAATAGGGCATTTGAGGATTTCCTCTGAGTTATCCATGTAAGCGCAACCCTTGCTTCCAAGAGTTATCAGGATTTTGTCTGCAATCCCCATTTTTGCTAGCCTAATCATCATTGTATCAATGCTTTCAAACCTGCTTACTAAAGCAAGCTTCATTTCGTTTTCATCCATGCTTGTAAAATTAACATGCCCATATTTGGTTATAAAATTAAACCCGTAGTTTGAGCTGTTTGTCTGCACATTTAATGTGATATATTTGGAATACTTCTCAAGCGTTCTAATGATTTTATCGGTGATAAAGCCATGCCCAAAATCACCTACTACAACCAAATCATATTTTGGCAATTCCTTTTTAAGAGCGTCTATTATCTCGCTCTCTAGTTTTTCGCTTATCGGCACATCATTTATGTGCTCTATTTTGAAGAGCTTATGCCCCCTTGCATAATCTATAAACCTAGTCTTTACAGTTGTTGAAGCGTCATTTTTAACAAAGAATTTTGCATTTATATTCCTGTTCAATGAATCTTTAATAAAATCTGCCCTGGAATTAGTATCTCCCATCAAGCTGATAAGGCTTACCTTGTTTGTAAAATTGCTTATATGGTTTGCAATAATAAGAATTCCTCCTAAGTAAACCTCATGATTCAGATAATCTACAGACATTATAGGGTCTTTTATAGCCCTCCCTTTAGGAACTGTAAAGTGGTACTCATCAATTATGGCATCTCCTATTAGCAAAACCTTTAAATCGTCCAAGCCTTCAAGCAGTGCATTCACATCCTCAACAATAAACTTGGATTTTATTTTCTGGACATACTCTTCATTATCCATTTCAATGAAATGAAATCCTAATTTATTTATAAAACATTTGGAATTAGTATAAATATATAAACCGATTTCCATATACCATTAAAAATGGCAGACAAACAGAAAAGGGCGATTGTAACAGGAGGGGCAGGATTCATAGGTTCGCATATGACAGAGCTTTTGTTAAGCAGGGAATATAAGGTTATTTCGATAGATGACTTGTCAAATGGACAGCAGGAAAATATTGACATTTTCACGGATAATAAAAATTATGAATTCTTAAAAATTGATTTGTCACAGAAATTTGACGACTCGCTGTTTAAGGGCACTACTTACGTATTTCATATGGCTGCTCTTGCAGACATAGTTCCATCAATACAAAAACCATTGAAATACCACAATGCAAACGTCAACGGCACAATAAATGTTCTTGAAGCGTGCAGGAGACATAGAGTTAAAAAATTAATTTACAGCGCATCATCATCTTGCTATGGAATCCCTGACATATACCCAACATCAGAGAATGCAGAAATGAGGCCACAATATCCATACGCATTCACAAAACTTATTGCAGAACAGTATGTATTATTCTGGCATAAGCTATATAAACTGCCAGTGGTGTCATTAAGGTACTTCAATGTTTATGGAACAAGAGCGAGGACAAATAACACCTATGGTGCGGTTTTTAAGGTTTTTTTGTCTCAGAAACTGCACAACAAGCCCTTGACTGTTGTCGGAGATGGCAGACAGACAAGAGACTTCGCTTATGTTACAGATGTTGCTAAGGCCACTTTAATCGCCGCAGAGTCCGATATAGTGGGCGAAGTTATAAACATAGGCACAGGAGCCCCAAAATCCGTCAATTATCTTGCAAAACTTATCGGCGGCAAAACAATACGGATTCCAAAAAGACCAGGAGAGCCGGAATCAACGCATGCAGATATTAAAAAAGCAAAAAATTTGCTGAAGTGGATGCCAGAGGTGACATTTGAGGAGGGAGTTCAAATCATGCTTAACAATATAGGATACTGGAAAAACGCGCCTCTCTGGGACAAGAAATCAATCAAAAGCGCAACAAGGACATGGTTCAAGTACCTATCTAAACAAGGTGGTAAAAAATCAAAAGCAGATTATTTAATACAGTACTAATTACGGGTGGCTCTGGCTATGTTGGCAGCGCCTTAGTTCCAAAACTGCTTTCCCACGGATATAAAGTAATTGTATATGATTTGTACATCTATGGAGATGTTTTTTCTGATATAAAAAACCCAAACCTTATTGAGATAAAAGGAGACATAAGAAACCAAGATATTCTTATAAATGCTGCTAGAGGCGCTGATGCAATTATACACCTTGCATGCATTTCCAATGACCCAAGCTTCGAGCTTGACCCAGCAGTAGGCAAATCAATAAATTATGATGCGTTTTACAATGTCTTGGAAGCGGCAAAAGCCAATAAGGTGAAAAGACTGATTTATGCAAGCACATCAAGTGTCTATGGGATTAAGTCCGAAAAGGATGTTATCGAAACAGCTTCATTGGAGCCGCTGACAGATTACTCTAAATACAAGGCAGAATGCGAGAGAGCGCTTGCAGATTTTAATGGTGGCTTTGAATGGGCCATAATTAGGCCTGCTACTGTTTGCGGTTATGCAAGAAGGCTAAGGCTTGATTTGGTTGTCAATATCATGACAATCAATGCCCTAGTCAATAGGAAAATAAAGATTTTCGGCGGCGAACAGCTGAGGCCAAACATAAACATACTAGATATGGTGAGAGTATACGAGCTTTTTTTGTCAGCTTCAAGCGAAAAGATAGATGGCCAGACTTTCAATGCGGGATTTCAAAACCTTTCACTAATTGAAATTGCTAAACTTGTGAAAAAAGTATGCAATCAAGATACGCCAATAGAAATCGTACCTACAAACGACAAGAGATCTTACCACATCAATTCTGACAAGATAAAAAAGGTCATGGGCTTTAAAACAAAATTCACTGTTGAAGACGGGATCAGAAGCCTGATTGGAGCTTTCAATAAAGGACTGATAAAAGACGGCTTGAGTAATCCACTATATCACAATATCAAGAGAATGCAGGAAGTCCAGTTGAAATAACCCAAATTTTGATGTTTTAATCATACAATGATAGAAATAGTCTACCTAATTTTTTTGATGCTGGTTTCAATTGCACTAGGCCAGTGGATTTTAAAACTATTAAAGGTAAGCTTTTCCTCCTATTTGGAAGAGTTTGTTTTTTCCTTGCCGCTTGGATTGTCCACTTTGGCTTATACCACTTTTTTAATAGGAATTGTGGGGTTTTTATACAAGCCAGTCATAATCCTAATATTGGCTGTACTTTTTGTTATTCTGTTCCGCGACATAAAAAGATGCTTGTCAAATATTGCTAACACCCTAAAAAAATTCAATTCAAAGTCATTGATAAACAAATATTATATCGGGTTTGATTTTTATTCTATTCTTATTGTTTTTATTGTGTTTTTTGCCATCTTCAATTTTGTGCTTAGTTTTACCCCGCCATGGCATTTTGACGTGCTTGCATACCATCTGGCTGTGCAAAAACTCTACCTTAATGCCCACAAGATCATTTATTTGCCTTATCTTTTCTTCTCTAACCTGCCATCATTGGTTGATTGGATATACCTTATTGGCCTTGTACTGCATAATGGCATATTGTCCAATCTGCTCGGCTACTCTCTTGGAATAGTCTTTATTTTGGCAATTTACTCATTTTGCAGGAAATTCTTCAATCATAGAATTGCTTTGCTGTCATCATTAATTTTTTACAGCATTCCAATGGTCTCAATGCTAGCAAAAACAGCGCACATAGACGTACAGTTTGCCTTATTTATATTTCTGGCCATATACGCTTTGTTTTCCTACTTTTCATCTAAGAGCAATAAATGGCTTGCTTTATGCGCAGTTTTTTCAGGTTTGGGAGCATCAACAAAGATATTCGGCGCAGCAGCTGTTCTGGGAATTTTATTATTGCTTCTCTTAAATATGGCATCAAGAACAGCAAGCAATGGAATTGGATGGAGGCAATTTTTATTGAGACTAGCCATGTTTGGCGTCATTGCCATATTCGTAACTTCTCCATGGCTTTTGAAAAACTACTTCTTCACAGGGAATCCATTCTGGCCTGCGCTAAATAACATTTTTCATGGCAAATACTGGGATGAAAATCATCAGGAAGACCTTTCAAAGATGATAAATCTTAGAAAGCCAAGCTTGGCAAACTATGCAAGGCTGCCATGGGATATACACACTCAGGCAGGCAAGAGTGCAGGAAATATAGATGAAGATTTGGAGATTGGGCCATTCCTGCTTGCCTTTTTGCCAATTTATCTGTTGCTAAGCAAAAAGAACAAAATCATAAACCAGATGCTTCTTCTAGTTTTTATTTATCTGAGCATCTGGTTTTTCTTATCGCATGTCCTTAGGTATGTGATATTCATAATGCCTTTGGTAGCAATAATCTCAGCTTATGTATGTGAGGAACTTCTTAACAACTTCCGCATATCAGCAATCCTGAAGGCACTTCTTGTCTTTACTTTCAGCTTTAACCTAATATTCTTGATTCTATCAACTGCAAAAGAACTGCCTGTTGCAATAGGGTTTGAAACAAAAGACGCTTTTTATTCAAAGTATCCAGGAGCAATATACAAGGCTTCAAAGTTCGTCAATTCCAACCTGCCTGAAAACTCAAAAATTTTGCTTTTTAGGGATACAAGAGGTTACTTCCTTGACAGGGACTATGTATGGGGTGATCCTTTAATGCAATTGTATATTGACTATTCAAAATTCAAGAATGAAGACGAGCTTTATGAAGAGCTGAAAAGCAAAGGCATAACCCATATACTGGCTAACACAAGGTTTAGTTGGAGTAATGTGCTTCAAGATGTTGTAGCAAATGACTACAGGTATAACAAGAGAATATTAGGCTTGATGGATAATCTATTAATAAAACATACCGTTAATATTTACGATAATGAAGGCATTTTGATAAACAGAATGAAAAATGAATAACAAGCTGAAAAGCGCTTTTACATTGCTGTGGATACTGTTTTTCTACCTATCACACTATTATTTTGTAATAAAGAAATACCTCATTCTTGTACCAAACTACATAAAATTTTTTTAGTCTCCTAAAACACCTATGCTCCTGTAATATTTTATTGCTCTTTTTACAGACTCATTTAGTGGAATTTTCGGCTTCCATCCTAATCTTCTCGCTTTGCTGTTGTCAAAATATTTATAGTTAAAGTGCCATCTTACTGATTCTGTTGTGAGTGGCGGTTCATCAATTAAATTCTGGAAAAAAGCGCCTAACAGATACATCGGATAATAAGAAACCCTAGGCAACATGAAGCGTATCTTTGGCTTTTTGAGGAGCTTCGCAATAAGATTATAGAAATCATAAATCCTTGCATTGTTGGTGCTGAGTATATACCTTTCCCCCACCACGCCTTTTTCCATGACAAGAATCAAGCCATCAACTATGTCTTCCACCGCGACATTTCCGCCACCGCCAGGATAAACAAATTTTATTCGGCCTTGGTATATGCTTTGATACAATCCAAACCTTCTTTTGTCAACCTCACCGGCTCCTATAACATAGGACGGGTTTGCAATGACCGCTTTAAGCCCTCTTCCGACATAATACTTTACTTTGTCTTCAGCAAGCTTTTTAGACTGGGCATATAGGTTATCCTTGAAGTCAAGATTGTAATTCTCATTTAATTTTATCTTCCCGCTTTTTGCGAATCCAAACACAGAGCTGGAACTTACATTGACCACCTTTTTGACATCTGATTTCAGGCACGCTTTCATAACATTCTCTGTTCCCAAAATATTCGTGCTGAATATTTCATTCTTGCGCTTTGGACTGCTCAATGTGCATGCTGCCAAATGGAATAGATAATCCGAGCCCCTGACGGCATTTAACACGGACTTGTAATTCCTTATGTCACCTTTTATTTTTTTTATCTTAAGACCACTTAGAAACGGATGATTTATGTCTCTGGCGAAAACAGTTATTTCGTTTTTGCCGTCATAAAGCTTTCTTACTAGGTTGGCTCCTATAAACCCGGAGCCCCCTGTAACCACTATTTTACCTTGGATTTTGCCCATATTTCCTGTCCCTAAATCTCTAACAAATAAAAATATCTGCTCAGTTCCTCTATTTAAAAATTTTATCGCTTTTCTGTTCTAAATTCTAAATAGAAATATTTATATATAAGATTCCCAAGGTTTTGGAATGTGGACTTGCAAAGCGTCGTAGGTTTAGAAAAGATTTTGAGCTCTACAGGTGCGCCTACGAGAATTATTCTAGGAAATGATGTTGTTTATGCTAACCCTGCTTTTCTCAGATTATTGGGGATTGAAGAAGCTCATGCGCTCGGACCATGGAGGCATAATTTAGTTGCTGAGGATGTGCCCGGAGCCGTTGCAGGAATGGAGCTTATCATGTCCGGTAAGGAATCTCATGCAGAATATGTGTATAGGATGGCTGATGCAAGCGGAAGAACAAAATATTTTAAAGTTTTTGCCTCTGAAGTGGCTTATGACAACCAGCTTGCTGTTATGGAAACTCTTTTTGATGTTACAGAATATGCACATGCAGCAGAAAGACAACTTGCGGCAATTGCGCATGAGCTGCGTACGCCTTTAAATATTGTAAGGCTAACCGCATCTGTATTGGAAAGGATTGACCCAAGCGACCCAAAGTTTATGAAACTTCTGAATCGCATAGCTCCCAATGCAGAACGAATGGCAGAAACAATTGAAACTCTTATGGCTTTGGCACGCGCTGAACACGATATTAACAAAGAGCACGTTAATTTGACAAAAATGGCTTATATGACTATGGAGCGCCTTATGCAGCAAGATCCAAAGCGAAATGTGCAATACTCTATCCAAGATGGAGTTGAAGCAAGTGGCGACAAAAGTTTGCTAGGCGTAGTTTTAACGAACTTGCTGGGAAACGCTTGGAAATACACAAGCAGAATAACTGATGGGCCAGCCTTAATAGAGTTTGGCTGTCGTCCATACAATGGTAATGACACAAGTCATAGTGGAGACTGGGCATATTTTGTTCGTGACAATGGCGCTGGATTTGATCCGGCTACTGCTCAAAACTTATTTGGTTTTGGTCAACGCCTGCATTCTGAGCAACAATTTAAAGGAAACGGAATCGGGCTTAATACGGTAAAAAAAATAATAGAGTGCCACGGCGGCAAAATATGGGCTGAAGGCGCTGTTGGCAAAGGCGCGACTTTCTACTTTACACTGCCTTTAGGTCAATCTTAATAAACTCAAAACCATTTGACAGAGAACAGCTTGTGTTATACTATCCTATTATTTGTCAGTAGCAGCATAATCCATTTTCTGATTATAAAAAGATTTAAAAGATGGCTTAGTCGTATGAGATAAAGAAATGACAAAAAGCATATTAAAACCACTAAAACAAGCGGGATGGAATGGTAGCCAGAGAATGATATTCATAGCGCTGAATGGTATTGGCAATACAATCATTCTGACTCCTGCCTTGGTAAATCTCAAGAAGAATTGGCCTAAATCTTATGTCACAGTATTGACTTTGAGAGATTCTGTGGGAATTATCTCAAGCAATCCTTATATAGACGATGTTATTGTTTACCCATCAAAAAAATCATTATTATCAAGAATCGTGTTTCTATTAAAACTAAGAAGGCAAAAATATGATATAAGCTTTTATCCGTATCCAAATGTCAATATAATGAGTGCATTATTTGCATTTATCATAGGAGCAAAATGCAGGGTAAATTTTTATTACAGATTTCTGGGCAAGTGGAGCGGGATTTTTGACTCTATCAGCGTTCCGGTCGACCTTGAAAAGCACGATATAGAAAAAAATCTGGATTTGCTTAGGGCATTAAACCTGAAAATATACTCTAAAAACCCCTGTATCTACATTAAAAAAGAAGATACGAAATATGTTGACGGGCTTCTTAAAAATAATGTAAAAAGAAAAGACATATTGATTGGCATGCATGTTGGCTCAAAAGAAGGAATGAGAATATGGCATACGGAAAATTTCGCTTCTTTAGCTAAGAAGCTTTCAGCGGATAAAAGAGTTAAAATATTGCTTGTCGGCACAGATATAGAAATGAACCTCATCAAAGATTTTGGCGAATTTAAAAAGCAGAATATCATCAACCTTATAAACAAGACGACAATACCTCAAACAACTGCATTAATCGGAAGATGCAAGCTTTTTGTTACAACAGACTCTGGACCTATGCACATGGCAGTTGCTGCTGGAACAAGGGTAATTGCCGTTTATCTTGGCCCGCATATAAAAAGAACCGCGCCATACGGCAAAAAGCACATAGTATTTTTGACAAACAAGGCTACTCATAAGGAAGACAAAAACAAAAACCACATTTACGTTGACAAAGTGACTCCAGACATGGTTTTTAAAAAAATTAGGAAGATACTGTGATTCCTTATAAAAATCACTGAATGAAACATCTATAAAATTTTTCAGCCACCTTGCCTATTGTAAAATTATTCAAAATATACCTTCTGCCCTTATCTGCCAATTTTTCAGCATATTTTTTGTTATCCAGCAGCATTTTGATGCCATTTGCCATATCATTAACGTCAAATTTTTTTGTAACAATTCCATATTCCTTGTTTTTGACCGCAAACTCAACACCGCCGCAATCCATAACCAACACTGGAATTCTGCATGCAAGAGCCTCATTCACAGCAGGAGTAATCTCTTGTGTATTTGCGAGAACAAAAACAGAGGACATATTATATATGACAGCAAGCTCAGCGTGGCTCTTTGCCCCTAAAAACTTTATCTTATCTCCTATCCCCAAACCTTCAGATAACTGAACAAGTTCGTCTTTATAATAACCCTCGCCAACAATCCATAACTCAATGTCATAGCCCCTATCTATAATCTCTTTTGCTGCCCTGATAATCATATCGTGACCTTTTAATTTATAAAGCGCACCAACCGATAAAACAACAGGTCTTGAGTTTTTTTTAACATTCATGGGCTTGAAGCAATGTACATCAGTGGGATGCCCAATTACCACACTTTTTTTGGAACCTTTCTGCAGCAAACCAAGGTTTATGCATCTTTTTTCAGCTTCAGGGTTTGCAAATAAAAGGTATCTTGCGTAATTGCAGGCTTTTTCAGCAAAATACAACGCTATTGGTTTTGTATACTTAAATAAGAAAAAACCCTCAATGGTCTGGGAAGTCCTGTATATCAGCCTGATTTTGTATTTTTTAGCTGCCAAATATGATTGATAGGCAAACCAATAAAATTCAGGATTACTTGATTCTATGGCATCATAACCCTTTAATTTGCCAATCAAATCAAAATAATAAAACCTTGGAAAACCCAAAAGCAGGAATATTTTTTCGATTACCGTTCTATAATCCAAGCTATTTATCTTTTCAACTTTAAAGTTTTTGTAAGAAAAATTGTTTTTTGCATCGGTAAATATTGTAACTTCTATCCTATATTTTTTTATCAAATATTCATAAACTTTCAGTAAATTTTGCAATGAGGACTTTATGTCGGGCTGTGTAGGAATTACAACAGCCACTCTCAATTTTTTCATATTATTCCTCAATAGATAACTATTTATATACCTTTTTGTTTTTTCAGACGATATGTTGAAAATAATAAATGTAGTGGGAACAAGACCTAACTTCATTAAGATAGCGCCTCTAATAAAAGAGATGAAGAAGCATAAGGATATAAACCCTATTTTGATACACACTGGCCAACACTATGACGCTTCTATGTCAAAAGCCTTTTTTGAGGATTTAAATATACCAAAACCCAATCTGAACCTCGAAGTTGGCTCAGCTTCTGACGCCGCTCAAACTGCCAAGATAATGCTAAAATTTGAGAAAGCGCTGTTGAAGGAGAAGCCTGATTTGGTTTTAGTTGTTGGCGATGTAAATTCTACCTTTGCAGCAGCTATCACAGCAAAAAAATGCGGAATTAAAGTTGCGCATGTTGAATCTGGCCTAAGGAGTTTTGACATGAAAATGCCTGAAGAAATAAACAGGATTCTTACAGACCACGTTTCAGACTTTTTGTTTACAACAGAAAAAAGCGCAAATCAAAATTTAATTAACGAAGGCATAGACAAGAAAAAGATATTATATGTTGGAAATGTGATGATAGATACGCTAATAAGCCACAGGGAAAAGGCGAAAAAATCAAGAATATTGCAGAAGTTAGGTTTATACAAGAAGGAATATGCCGTCCTGACACTGCATAGGCCGAGCAATGTCGATGATAACGAATCGTTTAAATCTATTTTCAATATTTTAAATAAAGTCCAGAGAAAAATCAAGATTGTATTCCCTATACACCCAAGAACACTAAAAAATTTGAAGAAACACTGCTTATTGGAAAGTCTCAAAAGTAAAAAGAGCATAGTGCTGACAGAGCCGCTTGGCTACCTTGACTTCTTAAGCTTGATGATAAATTCAAAATTTGTTATCACGGATTCTGGCGGAATACAGGAAGAAACTACAGTCTTAAATGTACCTTGCGTGACCATCAGGAATACCACAGAAAGGCCAATAACCACAACAGAAGGCACTAATGTTCTTGTTAGTACAGATGAAGATAAGATACTCAATTCTTGCAATCATATTATAAAGGGAGTAAATGTAAAAAGCAAAATCCCTAAACTGTGGGATGGCAAGGCTGCAGACAGGATAATCAACATCCTATTGGCAAATTTGGGACGCAATCATCAAACATAAAGTATATATAATGATGTCTGCTCTAAATGATTTTATGTCTATCCAATCAAGAATATTGAAGAATATAAGTTTTGTAAGCGCTGGCGAGCTAATATCAAATTTTTTATCATATTTTCTAATCATTTTTATTGCCCGACTCCTCGGATCTGAAGGACTGGGAATTTACTCATTTGCATTCGCATTTGTTGGGCTGTTTGCGGTCTTCAATGATTTTGGACTTTCAACTTTTTTCGTTAGAGAAGTTTCAAAGAAAAGGGAAGATATAGAAAAATATTTTGGCAATTACGCCGCAATGAGGCTCATCTTGTGCATTATTTCGGCTGTATTGCCTTTGGTATTCATTTTATTCTTAAAGAGGTCGTCGTATGTTGTTGGTGTTGTGTATCTGGCTGCCGTAGCACTTTTCTTCCAAAATTACTCTTATATTCCGAGAAATACGTTTCTGGCTTATCAGGTTATGCAGTATGATTCTGCCATCAAGATAATCGAAAGAATTGTTGCATTTACGTTAGGTTTGTACGTGCTCTGGGCAGGCTACGGATTGCTGGCGTTTCTTATAGTGCTTGCTATATCCAATTTTATAGCGTATATAATGTCTGTGATATTTCTAAGAAAGATAAATATAAAGTTTAGATTCAAAATAGACTATAAAATATGGAAATCAATGCTCAAAACTTCTTGGCCATTTTGGCTTTCAATGATTTTTTTACAAATTTATTTTCAGCTAGACACAGTGATGCTTTCTTTTATGAAAGGATACGAGGCTACTGGATTGTATAATGCAGCTTACAAGTTGATATTTGTTGCTGATAAAATACCTTTGATAATTGGTCTTGTATTATTTCCTGTTATGTCTGAGCTATACGCTAGCATGTCAAAGGGACTATTAAAAAAAACACTTCAAAAAGGCTCACATTTAATGATAATTTTGAGTCTTCCATTGATTTCAGGCACAGTTATTTTGGCAGACCGGATAATATTATTTATCTATAAATCCGATTTTAAAGGCTCTATTATTGCCCTTCAAATACTGATATGGACTACCTTTTTCATGTTTCTGAGTTATCTTATCGGCTGGTTCCTTAATGCAACTAACAGGCAGAAGATTTTTACATATACTACGGGCTTGTGTCTCGCTTTTAATGTAATACTAAATTTTATGCTTATACCCTCCTTTGGTTACACTGGAGCTTCGATAGCGACGCTTGTAACCGCCGCATTGAATTTTTTATTATTATACCATTTTAGTATCAAATCCGGATATTTTGTAAATATTTTCAAATTAATTTTAAAACCCCTAATTGCCGCTATACTGATGGGAGCATTGATAATCTTTTTTGGGAAAGATATTCATCTTCTCGCATTGATACCTGTATCAGCTCTTTTTTATTTTTTATTGCTTATTCTTATGAAAGATGTCAAAAAAACGGACTTTGAGGATTTCCTTTCAAAGAAAAGTTTTAAATAAGCCCCAAAAATCCGCAGATAAAATGCCTACAATACTCGGCTTTCATAGCCATAATCTTACAGGCGCTGCGCTCGTCAGTGACGGAAGGATTATTTCTGCAGTCAATGAGGAAAGACTAGACCGAATTAAAAACAGCCCTGCATTTCCTGAGAAATCTATAAAAGAAGTTTTAAGAGAAGGAGAGATGAAAAATGAGGAAGTAGACTCTATTGCGATAGGTGACCTTATTTACAAATTTCCCGCCATTAGTGAATACATCAAGAGATTATTTGTAACTTCCCCAAAATACCACTACAATATAATTGGAAGGATTAAGCATATATGGAATATGCAATCAAAATGTTCCAAGGCAAATTTTAGATACTCAAACAAAAATTTTCCTGGCAAAAATATCAATAATGTAGAGCATCATGTCGCGCATGCCGCTTCTGCCCATTTTACTAGCGGCAATGATAAAAACTTGATAGTGACTATTGACGGGTGGGGCGATAAACTGTCAAATGGCGCATACATCGGCAATAAAGCTAGCATTAATAGATTATACAGCTCTTATGATTTGGACTCATTGGGCTACTTTTATAGCAGAATCACTGTTGCTTTGGGCTTCAAGCCCCACAGGCACGAAGGAAAGATAACAGGACTCGCTGCTTATGGAAAGCCAAGCAGCGATTTAACTAAATTAATGGACAAAATGGGATATTTTGATAGAAGGAACATGAGATTCAAGTTCAATCTCGGTGAAGATTATTTCCCAACGCTGGATGTCAAGGAAAAGCTTATACATAAACTATCAAAATTTAAGAAAGAGGATGTTGCTGCAGCAGCCCAAAAATTTCTTGAGGACACAACAAGGCAGTATGTAACAGCTTTAATAGATAAAGAAGGCAGCCATCACCTAGTATGTGCTGGAGGAATCTTCGCTAATGTTAAAATGAACCAGATAATCAAGGATTTGCCAGGAGTTAAAAGCATTTTTGTTCATCCAAACATGGGGGACGAAGGCTTGTGCCTTGGATGCGCCCTAAAAACCTATAATGATAAGTATGGGTATATGAATGTTAGATTAAAAGATGTTTATTTTGGTCCAGAATTTACAGATCAAGAAATTAAAGAAGAGCTTGACAAGTTCAATCTGGAATATGAGCACTTAAAAGACATTGAGTACCAAGCTGCAGAACTGCTGTCCAAAGGCAAGGTGGTTGCCCGCTTCAATGGCAGAATGGAGTATGGGCCAAGAGCTTTAGGCAACAGAAGCATTCTTTATCAGACACAAGACAAAAGTGTAAATGACTGGCTTAACAAGCATTTGCATAGGTGTTATGATGATAAAACAGAAATTTTGACTAGTGAAGGTTGGAAGCTTATTAAGGACATTTCAGATGGCGAAGTTGTAGCAACGCTCAATCCAAAAAAAGACAGCCTCGAGTTTCAAAAAATCACCAAAAAAATTTCATATGATTATGACGGGCAAATGTTTAAGATTAAAAACAAGAGGATAGATCTGGTTATAACTCCTAATCATAATCTATGGGTTAAAAAAAAGCATGGATCATCCTTTTCATTTATAAAAGTGGATGATGTTGCAAAAATAAGAACATATCATTATCAAAAAAAAGGAGGAGTTGATTGGAAAGGTAAAAGACGCGAAAGCTTCAGATTAGGAAGAAAAAAAATCCTTATGGATATTTGGTTGGAATTTTTAGGATATTACCTTTCCGAAGGCAGTGTTTATTATGATGGATATGGTCATTATAGGGTTTCCATTGCGCAATCAAAGAATTCTCGGCATTTTATCTCAATAGAAAGATGCTTAAAAAAACTTCCATTTAAGTTTTTTTATTCAAAAAAAGAATTTATTGCCAATAATAAAATGCTTTTTGATTATCTAAAAAAGCTTGGCAAATCTGGAAATAAGTATATCGCTAGAGAGTTTATGTCTTTAGAGAAGAAACAGCTTATGATTTTATTTAAAGCTTTAATTGACGGAGACGGCAACATAAGGGGAAACGGCTATAGATACGCTACTACCAGCAGATTGCTTGCTGATAATGTTCAAGAGCTAGCGTTTAAATTAGGTTATAGTGCTTATTTATCCATGCAGAAGAAAAGTCTTAATCCAAAGCATAATCAGTTGTATATGGTTAAGATAGGAAGAAGTCCTGTGGCTACTGTAAGAGCTAATCAAATAACTAAAATTCCATATAAGGGGAATGTATATTGTGTTACCGTGCCTAATCATATTATCTATGTAAGGCGCAACGGCAAGAGCGTTTTTTCAGGAAACACAGAATTTATGCCTTTCGCGCCAGTAACCATAGCAAAATATGCAGATAAATGCTACCAAGGCATAAGGGGGGCGGAATACACAGCAAAATTTATGACTATCACATTTGACTGCACAGACTGGATGAAAGAGGCTTGTCCAGGCGTTGTGCATATCGATGGAACTGCAAGACCGCAGTTGATTGAAGAATCCGATAATCCAAGCTATTTCAGGATAGTTGATGAATACAGGAAAATAACAAATGTACCGTGCCTGATAAACACAAGCTTTAACATGCATGAAGAGCCTATTGTATGCACACCAAATGATGCAATAAGGGCATTTAAGGACGGCAATTTAGACTATTTGGCTATAGGAAATTATCTTGCAAGAAATTGATAAAGGTATCATATACATGGAGGAAAAGCTTGATTAATCTCTTGATAAAAAAAATATCTTAGCAAAATAAAAAGATATAGCCATCAATGTCAAAATAGTTATCAATTTGCCTATTCTGTATGATAGAGGATCAAATATAAATTCTATTTCGTGATGGCCATTGTTCAGGTATACAGACCTGAAGATATAATTGGCTCTGTAAATCCTGGCTTCCTTTCCGTTGTCGAAAGCTTTCCATCCAGGATACCATATTTCGCTCATGACTAAAAAGCCGGGCTTGTCGGTGTCAACTTCAACTTTGATTTTATTGGGAGAATAGAATGTGACATCTGCTTCTTTAAATGCATTTCCTGTCTGCTTTAGTTTCACACTTTCTTCCAAAATTACATTCTTTCTTGGGTCAAAATCCCCGCTTTTTAAAATCTCAATGATCTTGCTCCTTTCAGCAACTATATAATTGCCTACAATGAAGGCTCTTGGCACGAATTCCAGATTTTCATAAACATAATTGGTTTGGAAGCTTTCCAGCTCCAGCATCTTATGTTCCAATTTTTTGTCTGAATAGGTCTTCTTGTCGTTGCTGTCATAAACAATTGAAGTCGAGTTGTAAAGAAGTATGTAGTTCTGGTCTTTCAGCTTTTGGGTTGTTATAACATACTTTACATTCAGCAAATCAAGCATCTTCTTGTGCCTTATCTCCTTGAAAGGTATTGTCGGGGAAGGAAAAAATGGGAGGCTTGCCATTTCGCTGGCATATTCCCTGTAATAATACAGCACCATGCCATCATACCCGTTTATGCTTTCAAGATCGTATCTGACAGCAATTTCCTGCGGAATTGATTTTGCCATGTCAAGAAATCTAAAATAGCCTTTGTCTTTGCTTAAAAAAGAGGGAATCTCATTTTGTATGTAGACATAGTCGCTGCCTTTTAAGTCAATAAAAGGCATGCTAAAGAGCCATAAGTCGGCAATTACCAATGCGCAAATTCCTAACTTAAAGTAATCTACCTTAACCTGCTTTTTATACCACAAAAAGAGCAGTAAAGTGCCTATGATAGATATACATATGAACAATATTAAATCATGCCGAATTTCACGCAAATTGCTGTCAACCTTCTCTTTATAATACTGCAAAGGTTGAAGCCCCAGCTCTAGTTGGCTTTTTGAATATTTTGATTCAAGTATGCTGTTTCCTATAGCCATTATCCCATTTTTAAATAAAATAATTCCCGAAAAAATTAATATAGAAAATATTATTGATGCCGTTAATATGGCTATCATCCTCCTCAGAAATAATTTGTCCTGCTTGGATTTAATATAGATTAAAAAATCTGCCCCAAAACCAGCTATCAAGGGCATGGAGAAGAAGTAAAAGAATAGCATCCTTGCCGGAGCCCTTAGGTATCTAAATAATGGAATATAATTATAGAAATAATGATAGAGGGGATTGAACCTTCCAAATGATAAGAAAATAGCCACTAGGCAAATAGCAAGAAAAAAGAATGCAAAAACATTTTTTCTTTTAAATGCAAGTAACGATAATATAAGGGGGAAAATACCAAGATAGATTATTAATTGCCAATATGGAAAGAGGCTCCAGTAGTTGCTGTGAAGAAGCGTTCCAAAGAAGTTAGGACTTACAGACGTTATAAGATGATATGGCGGAAATGATCCAAGAGTAGAGAAGTCATAGCTCAAACCCCTTGAGCGGGTATCATACTTTAGTATTTCTATTGACGGCAGCAATTGAACTGCAGAAAGAAAAACTGAAATTAGTAACGCCAAAAAATATATTAAAGAAATGTCCTTTACAGATTTAAAATTTTTTTCATGCTTAATTACTACTAAAATTCTGAATATAAAATAAACAAATAAGAATAAGTAAGTGTAGATAAGCTTCTGCGTGTGTGCCCCTAAAATAATAAGAGATAAGGATATACCAGTTAAAATTCCATAAACATCTTTCCTGCTCTTTATCCCGCATTCAAAAAAGTATAGTGTCAAAGGAAAGAATACCATCATTGGCAATTCATTAGTCAGTCCGGCAAAAATGAACATCACAAAGCCGCCATTGAATATGTAAATTACAGATGCTATAAAAGAGCTGAATCTGCTTAAGCCAATCTTTGCTGCATATAAATAAAAAAAAGCTCCAGCAAGGAAAAAATGGGATATATAGAGAATATTGAACAATAGCGCCATATCTGAAAAAAACATAAACACTGAATTAGGTGGATAAAAAATCTTGGAGAAATGATGCGCCAAAAAAGGCATGCCTCCAAATGTGTAGGGATTCCAGAGAGGTATTTGACTGAAATTCTGAAAACTGTCGTGTATTAATTCTTTCCAGAGAAGATCTGCCGCAACTAAGTCGGAAAATGGAGAGTAAATTATATTCATGGGTGATAAAATTGCCTTCCAGAAAAATGCCAACACCAAAAATATTAAAAATAATGAGTACTTGTTCTTTTTGAAAAATATTATTAGTCCCATTTTTCATAACGTTAACAAAAATAGAAAAGTCCCCCATTTAATTATTTTTTGATTCCTATGACGAACATATCGTTGCTTGTTAAAAAGACAAATGGCCTGCAAGACATAAGCCTTGCCATTAGCCTGAAGATTGGGATCTTTATCAGATCCCTAGTTAGTAAATATTGGCCACTTCTTAGAATATCTTTCTCAATTACAATTTTAACATTTAGCCCGGATTTCCTTGCCAATCGATAAAAACTTAACGGGTTCATTTCATTGATGTGGACCTTTCTTGCAATATTTCTGGAATTCTCAAAATCATCAATTACTGTTTTCTTCCCTACAATTCTAAGAAAAATTTTGGCAAATGGATATATCAGTTTTATGAAATATGTATTTGGAGCAGTATGGATAACCACCTTCCCGCGTGGTTTCAATACTCTTTTGGCTTCCTTGAGCATTAGTATGGCTTCATCCTCGTTCAAATGCTCTATTATATCTTCCATTAAGATTTTATCGAATGTGTTATTGGCAAATGGGAGATTAGTGGCATTTGCAACAAATGCCTCTGCATTTTTGCTTCTTTGGGTTAATTTCCTTGCTATTTTTACTGCTTCCTCAGAAAAATCAATTCCTATTGCATTAACACCCCTCTTCGAAGCATTAAATATTATTTCTCCACGCCCGCAGCCAATATCGAGAAAATGTTCGTCTTTTTTGAGTTCAAGGTACTCCATAGCTTTTTTGAGCCGAAATGAGAGTTCACCTTTTTTAAATGTCTCAAATCCTTCACAGTATCTGTTGAGATAATATTCTTTGCCGTAATTTCTTACATCTGAAAAATTTTCAGAAGAATTTTTATTAACCATAAAATTTAGCATCTTTTACTTAATTTAAAAACTTTCGCAATATTTATAAGTTTGGCCTCTGTTCGTTGAATTCTTTACGAGGTTTATATGTCGCTATCCGTTGTTATGCCAGTCTATAATGAACAGGAGATTATAGGTGAAGTTGTAAGGTCCGTTTACGCAAAAATAATAAACAAAATTCCTGACAGCGAATTCATAATAGTGAATGACTGCAGCACAGACAATACCCTAAAAGTACTGAAAAAATTAAGCAAGGAGTTTAAAAAAATCAGGATAATAACTCCCGAAAAAAACGGTGGGCATGGCAAAGCCATACGCTTGGGCTTTCTAAATGCAAGGAAAGACTGGATATTTCATATTGATAGCGATAATGAATACGACCCTGCTGAATATTGGAAGCTTGACAAACTTAGGGAAAAATATGACATCATCCTGGGCCATAGGAAGAGTAGAAACGACCCACTGCACAGGCTTGTATTGACTAGAGTAGCGAGACTTATAAATTTCCTTCTTTTTGGCTCTTTAATCAAGGATACAAACAGCGCTTTTAAGCTGATTAACAGGAAAGCTGCGCAGCATATCATTAGCGTTCTTCCCGAAGATGCCTTTGCATATTCCATCCTAATGAGCATGATGGGTAGGAATTTGGGCTATAACATTATGGAGATTCCTGTTACCCATTTTGGCAGAAAGTCAGGAAAAAGACACTACCTTGGATTGAAACTGGCAAAAGGCGTTATTAGGGGTGGCACAGACATGCTTTCATTGCGGCTCACAGCTTGGAAACTTCCAAACTCTGAATACAAGAAAGCAGAAGGAATAAAAAACAGTTATGGGCGTATTTAACTCTATTGCACATAGCCAGAAGACATCACAGTTCCCCTGATCTCTTCTCCGGCGTCATTTTCCATGCCCCTTACCTCTGCAAATTTTACAATGTTCCTTTCTCCTATGACCCTAACAAGGTAATTCTTCCATTCAATAATCTGCTGAGGATTTTTGTGTAGGTATGCAGCGTCCTCCTCTTCCCTTTTGCCGATTGTGTGATAATATTCAAAAGTTGATTCCTTGTCTATGGGGAAGTCAAATCTTTCAGGATCATACCATATCTGGCATCCTGGCAATGGGACAAAAATATGCATTCCAAAGCTGTCTGCTGGAGCTTTTCTTATAAACTCGGCACTTTCCTCAACAGTCTCTCTTGTTTCTCCTGGCAGACCAACAATCATCTGGGCCCTTACTTTGAGTCCCATCTCTTTTGCTAATTTTATGGCGTTCATATTTTCTTCAACAGTTGTCTGCTTTTCAATTATATCCAGTATCTTTTGGCTGCCAGTCTCAATTCCGTATGTGACCATTCTGCAACCAGACTGATACATAAGCCTAAACAGTTCTTTGTCGGTTCTGTCAGCTCTGGTCAGGCAATGCCAATCGTACAAAATGCCCTTGTCATGCAGTTCTTTCAACGATTTGCATAATTCAACTACCCTTTTGTCATCAACAATAAATGTGTCGTCAATAAAGTAGATCCTGTCAACTCCGTACCTTTTATGCACAAACTTTATCTCCTCAATTACCCTCTCAACAGTCTTGTACCTCATCCTTCTTTTGCTGACAGAGGCTTGAGCGCAGAATGTGCAGTCAAACGGGCAGCCTCTCGCAGTCATTAATTTTGCCTCTTTGTTGTTGGGCGTGGAGCCTATCACAAGGTTTGTGCCCATCTTGACATAATCATACATGTCAACCATGTCAAAGGCAGGCATAGGAATCTTATTTATATCTTCGACCAGGGGGCAAGTGATTATCCTTTCCCTTCTCCCTTTTACTATGTCAAGCATAGCCTGCTCTCCTTCCCCCTTGATTGCAATATCGGCTTTTGTATCCCTCAAAGTCCTCTCCGGCTCAACAGTCGGATGAAAGCCGCCTACTACCACAACAGCATCTGGCTGCCTTTTCTTTATCTTTTCAATTATTTTTATGACGATAGAATAATGCGGGGTCGCGCATGTTATGCCGTAAATATCCCCATCAGGAATAAACCAATATTTTTCAGGAAAACCTGCTAAATCACAAAAAGTCACATCAATATTATTTACTCTCAAATAAGACGCTATGTCCAAAAGCCCTAAAGGCGGTTGCTCCCTGTCTGAAAGAAGCCATGGGCTAGGGGGATTTATCAAAACAACTTTTGGCGAAACTGGCAATTCCATGCGCACATAAGTTAAAGTTGCGATATTTAAACTTTTCTGAATTTTGGCTCATACTCTCTTTTTTATGCCTTCGAAAATTTCCATAAATTTCCTTCTGTAGAGCCTTTTAAAAACAGGATTAGGTTCGCCATAGGCTACCCACTCCAAGAATTTTTTCTTCTTTTCCTCATAATCTTTTATTTTTTCTTCATGTTCTGCAATTTTTTTCCTAAGCTCTTCAATTTCGTCACTCATTTTCACTAACTTTCATTAAATCTTATTTTAAAAATAATACCTTATATTAATAACTATTGGCTAGCTGTAAAGCTGAAAAATGTTTTTTGGCTTTTCTATATTTTCATTTTCAATGTATATTCTGTGCCATATATCAAAAGATATAATTCCCCATAACTGCCTCCCATAATAAAGGCTTGATTTTTCATAATTTCTTATTATCTTCCTGATTGCATCTTGGTTGAAGTACCTGCCTTTGCATATGCTCGATTTTGACAATATTGCCTCTGCTGCTTCTTTCAGGCTTTGCCTAAACCAGACATCCATTGGGACTACAAATGGGTGCTTTTTCCTTTTTAGTATTTCTTTTGGCATCAAACCTGACACAGCTTTTTTCAGTATATATTTCTGCTCGAGACCGTTCAACTTCAGTCTTGTAGGTATTTGGAATGAGAACTCAGCAAGGTTATGGTTGAGGAATGGCACCCTTGCCTCAATAGAATGCGCCATTGTCATCTTGTCCATTTTGTGAAGCAAGTGATACGGCAACCTTCTTTTTATGTCAAGGTATATAAGCTTATTAAGGATATTCTTCTTAGTGCACCCATAAAAATATGGACTTATCTGCTGCGAGTAATCATTGCTCTCCTGCTCAAATGTGTACAGTTCTTTAGAGTAAATCTCTTTTTTCTCGTCATCGCTGAAGAATGATGTTAGAGTCATGTAACTTTCCTCTTTGTTTTTAAGGTTGTCTACAAAATGATACAGCCTTTCTTTTCCTTTTTCGCCCAGCGAAGAGGCAAAAGTAAAAAAATTATTAAGAAATTCATTTGGTAACATTTTAATGCACTTGACAGCGCTCTTTAACAAAAATCTCGGTGCTAAATTTTTGTACCTTTCCGCCAAAGTCATGAATTTAAATTCGTCATAGCCTCCAAAAAGCTCGTCAGCCCCTTCACCAGTAAGCACAACTGTCACCTCTTTTTTTGTGAACTCCGAAAGCAGGTATTGTGCAAGTATTGTTGGGTCATTGTCAAGGTCATCAAGATGCCATATGGCAGATGGCAGATATTTAATGGAATCGGACTTTACAATCAGCTCGTGATGGTCAGTACCATAATGCTCTGCCATCAGCCTAGAGTATCTTGACTCATTGAAAGGCTCTTCAGCTTCAAACGCCACGCTGAAGGTTTTTATATCAGAATCTGTAAATGTTTTCATAAATGCGGTTACAATGCTTGAATCAAGGCCTCCTGAAAGATAAATTCCAAGAGGAACATCGCTTATCATCTGCATCCTCACAGACTCCTTGAGAATCTCAACAATCTTTTCTGAATAATATCTTTCAGGTTTGTTTGTTTCTTTGTTTATATCCAAGTCCCAATATTTGCTGATTTTAATCTGCTTGTTTTGGTATATCATCAAATGCCCCGGAGCTAATTTCATTATTCCATCAAACATGGTTTGCTCAGATGGAGTGTACCTAAAAGTCAAATAATCTGCCAGGGCTTTCCGGTTCACGGCCCTTCTTACTTCATGGTATTTGAGTATAGCCTTAATCTCAGAAGCAAATAGAAGCTTACCCTCAAAATAAGTGTAATACAATGGCTTTATCCCGAGCCTGTCAACAACCAATAAAATCTTTTTTTTGCTTGAGTCCCAAAGAGCAAATCCAAACATGCCGTTTAAGCTTTTAACGCAATCATCCCCATATTCCTCATAGCTGTGGACAATAACCTCTGTATCTGCCTTTGTGTAAAACTTATGCCCTTTTTTTTCAAGTTCCTGCCTCAGCGCTTGAAAATTATAAATTTCTCCATTGAAAACAACACAAACAGATTTGTCTTCGTTGAAAATAGGCTGCTTTCCTGTTGATAAGTCTATTATGCTTAACCTTCTCGCGCCAAGACTTACTTTCCTATCAATATAGTACCCTTCCTCATCAGGCCCCCTGTGATAAATGGCCCCATTCATCCGCTTGAGAAGTCCTCTATCGTCCCAGTTAAATCCGCAAATGCCGCACATTATGCCACTGCAAAAAATTGTTGTTTATAAATTATTTTCTTTTAGCAAGTCTTTCGCAGCATCAATTCCGGTCCTGATGACATTATTGACATTCCTGCTATTTGGGTATATCTTAAAGCTTCCGGCAAAATACAAGTTTCTAGCATTTTCTATTTTTTTCATATTTTCTTCATAGCCTTGTAAAAATATTGGAGTTGCGTATCTCTCTTTAGACAGTTTGAACCACAAAATATCCTTTCTATTCATATGCGGGAACATTTTTTGCAAGCCTGACAAATAAGCCTTCTTTATTGAACTTTCATTTACTTTCCAGAATTCATGCTCTGGAGACACATAGTTAAAGATGTAAACAATATGGAAATTCTTGTAATTTCTGCTTGGAATGAAATTTGTATGTTCTATAACACCATGAAATGGCAGATCTGCAGATGATACATTAATCCAGTAATAGTCGCTCAATCTTCTCTTCAGCCCTATTGTGGCGCATATAACTGCCTGATATTTTATTTTTTTAATGCAATGCATTAATTTTCCTGGAAAATTTTTGGCTATTCTGCTGAATATTTCTAATGGCAAGGTATTAATAACATAATCAGCTTCAATAATCTTGATTTTGTTGCTTTTGCTTATCTTTATTATGTACCTGTCTTTGCTGTATCTGATTTCCACTATATCTGAATTGTAAATTATCTCTGATTTTGCCCTTATTCTATTATACAATGCTTTTATCAGCGAATTATAACCTCCTTCCATATAGCCAAGCTTTTCTGAAACAAGACTTTTGCTCCTTGATTTTGCCCTTGCATGCAGCCTCCCATAAACAAACGCAGCAGACGCATTGTCTATTGACATAGCAAATTTTATTTTTAGCATTGGCCTGAAAATCTTTTCATATGCGTCACGCCCAAATACCCCAATCAGCCATTTTTCAGCGCTGACCTTGTCAAGATTCCCATAATCCCTGTTTTTTGCTATTTTCAGCATACTGAGCCCGAATTTTATGCGGTCCATGAATGCCAAAGGCTTGAAACGCAAAATGTCTAATGGGCTTGTGAACCCGTACAGCTTATTTTTATAATAAAATCCCATTTTTGTTTTTCTCCAGATAAACTTATCTTTAATTCCTAGCTCTTTTGCAAGCTGAAAAACCAGCTCATCTGTAGGGAAAAAATGGTGATAAAACCTTTCAATGTAGAAGCCGTCAATCTTGTAGCTGGAAGCAAGGCCTCCTATATTTTTGCCCTTTTCTATAATTGTTGTATTAAAGTTATGCTTTGCCAACTCGTATGCTGCTCCAAGTGCAGATGCGCCTCCTCCAAGAACTACTATTTTTTCCGCCATAACTTCATTGTAGTATCTCTCTTATTATATAACCCTTAGTTTGGCTCCTTGAATAATAGATTCTAATAGTCAGCTCTGCTAAAAATCCAAAAATAACAAAAAGAATCCCTATGATAATCAGAAATCCTGAAAAAAGAAGAAGAGGCCCAAACTGGACAAACTGGCCGGTATTCAAATATTTTCTGTACAAATCCCAAACCTTAACAACGCCAATCAATACCCCCAGAATTATCTGGAAAAGTCCCAATAAACCGAAAAAATGCAATGGCCTTGAGCCGTACTTCATCAGGAAACGTATGTATAGGAGGTCTAAAAAGCCTTTTAGCAGCCTGTCAATTCCGTACTTGCTTTTTCCATACTCTCTTTTGTTGTGCTTTACCTTTATCTCTCCGATTTTAAATCCCCTTATGGCGATTAATGCAGGTATATAGCGATGCATTTCTCCATATAACTCCAAATCATTAACTGACTCTTTTTTATAAGCTTTCAAGCTGCAGCCGCTGTCATGTATGTCTAAACCCGTCAGTTTTCTGTGCAACCAGTTTGATATTCTTGAAGGCACTGTTTTTGATAACGGATCTTGCCGCTTATCCCTCCAACCAGAAACAACGTCATAGCCTTCGTCCATTTTAGCCAGTAATCTTGGAATGTCCTCTGGGTCATTTTGTAAGTCAGCATCTATCACAATGAGCACATTTCCCTTTGCATTAGAAAAGCCGGCATTTATTGCAGCACTCTGCCCAAAATTTTTTCTTAGAACTATTATCCTGATGCTTTTGTCTTTTCTCTGCAAAGCCTTTAGCCTTTCAAGGCTTCTGTCAGTGCTGCCGTCATCCACGAATACAATTTCACAGGACATTTTTAATTTGGACATGGCATGTTTGATTTTTTTGTGTAAAGAAAGTATGCTGTCCTGTTCGTTATATAACGGTATTATTATTGACAAATCTAACCCATTTTTCATATACTCAAGTTTTCTTAATATGTTCATAAATCTTTTGGTGCTACTTCCTGGCTGTGTACCATTCGACCATTTTCCTTATTCCTGCGTCAAGGCTTATTTTTGGATTATAGCCAAGGATTCTCCGCGCTTTTGAAATATCAGCGTAGGTTATAGGGACATCCCCTTTTTGCACCCCTAATCGCTTGACTTTTGCTTTCTTTCCTGTGTGCTTTTCCAAAATCCTTATAAAAGCTTTCAAGTCAACCGGATTAGAATTTCCTATGTTGATTATCTCAAAACCCAAATTTTTTTCCATAGAAGATAATATCCCATCAATAACATCACTCACATAAGTGTAGTCTCTTTTCGAAGTTCCATCGCCGTAGACTGGCAAGTCTTTGCCTTCAAGAATCAACTTCATAAACTTGAAAGGGGCCATATCGGGCCTTCCACGCGGACCGTAAACAGTAAAAAGCCTCAAGCAAACTATTGGAATCTTATAAAGGTTGTAGTAAGTTCTGCACATCAGCTCAGCGCTTAATTTTGTGGCAGCATAAGGTGAAACAGGATTTGTGGCACTCATATTCTCGGAAAACGGGACTTTTCCAAGCCCATAAACCGAGGAAGAAGATGTAAAAACAAATTTTTTTATTTTGTATCTTCTTGCCATCTCAAGGAGATTTAGGGTGCCTTCAACATTTGTTTTAACATAAGAAAACGGATCCTCTATCGATGGCCTTACTCCAGCCCTTGCTGCCAAATGCAAGATTGCCTGTATGCTGTTTTCTTTGAATATCGGAAGCAAGGATTTCAAATCTGCAACATCGCTTTTATACAACCTAAAATTTTTGTTTTTGAGAAGTGCTTTTGTGTTTTCCTCTTTTATTTTTGGATCATAATACTCATCAAAGTTATCAATGGATACTACATTAACGCCTCTCTTCAAAAGAGACCAACAAGCATGGCTGCCTATGAAACCAGCTCCACCGGTTACCAAGACATTCTTGTACATAGGCTAAAGTATAAAACAGTTGTATATATACCTTATTATCATTAATTAGAAACACTTAAATACTAAGATATTTTCAGCAAACTAATGCCAAAGGACATAAGCAAAGAAGAGCAGATTGGATTTCACAAAGGGGCATTGACAACCCTTGCAAAAGAAAGGGAAGAGATGCTCAAGATATTGTCCATAGTTGAGCAGCTTATGCAGATGCATGTTAAAAGCCTGAAAGATTTGGGTGTTGATCTTCAGAAAGAAGCCCAAAAAGGCAAGAAGCCAATAGAAGATGCCTTGAAGTGATTTTTTAATTCTTTTGACAGCTACATTTTATTTTTCCCAATATAAAGATGAAAATCAAAGAGCTTGGCGGGGAATTTGAATTAATAAAAAAGATAAAGGACAAGACAAAGGCATCGTCAAAGGAAGTTGTTGTCGGGATTGGCGATGACGCAGCTGTTTTAAAGTACGATGAATTCACTTATCTCCTATTCACAACAGACATGCTTGTCGAAAACGACCATTTCTCCATGAGGCATTCAAAGCCTGAGCAGATTGGGATGAAGGCAGTCGAGCAGAATGTAAGCGACATTGCTGCAATGGGCGGCTTGCCAAAGCACGCTTTAATCTCATTGGCATTGCCGGATAGCATCGATGTCAGATTTGTGGATGGATTGTACAATGGCATACATGAAAAATGCAGAAGATACAACATTAGCATTGTTGGAGGCAATATTTCACATTCAAAAGAGATTGTAGTCAATATTGCACTGATAGGTTTCGTGGAGAAAAAATATTTGGCATTGAGGAGCGGAGCTAAAATAGGAGATTTAATTTTTTGCAGCGGCGATGTTGGGAAATCAACAGCCGGCCTGGAATTGTTGAGAAATGGATTAAATGGCGAATCAACAAAAAAGCACCTTGAGCCGCAATGCAGGCTGGATTTGGCAAGAAAATTAGTTAAGGTTGGAATTAGCTCCATGATTGATGTAAGTGATGGCGTTGCGCCTGAAGTCAAGCATATATGTGAGGAATCAAAAGTCGGCGCTGTTATTTATGCCGACAAAATTCCGATATCCAATGACACGCTTACTGATTCAAAAAAACTAAATAAGAATGGCATTGACTTTGCGCTTTATGGGGGAGAGGATTTTGAGTTAGTGTTTACAGCAAATAAAAATAAATTAAATGAATTTAAAAAATATGATGTAAAAGTTATTGGAGACATTGTTGATAAAAAGTATGGAATTAAATTAATAAAAAATAACAGAAAACTTGATTTGAAAAGCGGGTTTGACCATTTCAAAAGATTGAGAGTTTAAATATTAAAATTCCAAAATCCGTCTAGGCTTAATTTTAGACTCTTGATTCTAGACAGAAACTCCCTCTCTACATTAGCTGCTGATATTGTTTTTTGCTCACTAAACTCTAAATTGGATTTTTCTTTGTTTATGCCTAGTAGAAATGCGGATACGCAATGCGGTAATGCCTGTACATTATACCCACCTTCTAAGCAAGCAAATATATTATTAAAGTTACTAGATAACAATTTACCCAGTTCATAGTAAGAATTAATTGTCAGATTGAGTTGAAGCAAGGGGTCGTCCTTATGCCCATCGAATCCGGCAGACACAGCTACTACATCAGGTTGATATTTTTCTTTAACAATTGGGATTATTTGCGATAGAATGCCAACAAAAATATCATCAGAAGTATAAGGCGGGACTGGAATATTGATTGTGTAATATTTTCCTCTACCTGTGCCAACCTCGTTAACCCATCCCGTGCCAGGGTAAGCTGGGTATTGATGAATAGATAGATACAAAACTTTGTCAGTGTTATAGAAAATATCCTGGCTGCCATTACCATGGTGCGAATCCACATCCAGAAGCAGCACTTTCTTTCCCCTTTCATTAAGCCATTTGCACGCAATTGCAATGTTATTAAACAGACAAAACCCCATTGCCCTGTTTGCAGTAGCGTGATGCCCCGGCGGCCTTATTAAAGCAAAATCGTTCTGCTTTGCTGCCTTTATCGCAGCGCCTACAGCATAGCATGCAACCTCATAGCTTTTTTTGTTTGTGTAAGTGTCTGAATCGAGCCAAATTTCTTTTGAACTTGCATTTTTAATTTTTTCAATATAATCCTTATTATAAATCAATTTCAAGTATTTTTCCCCATTTTCAATTTCTGATTGTTCCAAATCTCCAAAAGCAAGAAATCTTTCAGGCCTTTCATGATGGTTGCTTGCCTTATGTTCAAGAAATATTTTTTTGTAGATGAGTTGCATTTTATTTGATTAATTTTAGCCCAATTTTTTCCAGCACTTTAATTGCTTTACCTGTGCTCCTTTCCTTTACCAAAAAATGGTCTCTTGAATATGAAGAAATAGGAAATATGCTAACATTGGCTTTTGCTAATGCACTAGAAATATTAGCTGTTACACCAACCACATTTAAAGGAAAAACAATATCTAAGGTAAAAATCTTCCAATTTTTATCAATATTAATCATATTTTTGTTGTTCTTAATCTTTGATTGCTCAATAATTGAGGTGATTTCATCTTTATCTTTAATGACAGCAAAAGCATCTGGCAAAACTTTCTTTGTTTTTGCAATTGCAAATTTTTCTTTCCAGACATAGAATTTGCCTTTTTTGAAATAATATTCCAACTTCATGTTTATCTTTTCTATAAATTAAAAAGCGGGAGGACGCGCTTGGAAATGGGCAAAGGCCATTGCAATCAGCTACCTTGCTTCAAGCTCCACTCTGTTACTCATAAGCACCGGCACAAAAGATTACCGCTGCTTAAGGTCAATTTTGCAATTGATTTCCTTCCGGACCTTACGGATTCTCAAAAGCACCGGTCCTACAAGGCAGAGCTTCTACGCCTGCAGCAAGACCAACTGCAACAACCCAAGCTGCTCTCCAAGCTTCACCGCGCCTAAGCACATCTGCGCTTACAGGAGAGTGCTAGCTTCCCGGCAAAGTCCTCCCATAGCCAGAATAATATAAGGATTTTAAAGTTTATCTATTATATCCATAAACTTTAAAACCTACCTTTCACCTCTTAAATTTATGGTGGCGATAGTTTAATGGCAGAATAGGCGGCTGTGGTACAACCTTTTCTTTTGCAAAGAAAAGCTTGACCAAAAGAAAGGCACTCACGAGGTGGTGGGATGAATCCCACTGATTGAACCTTTGCTTTAGTGGAAGGGTTGTATAGAGCCCGCTTGGCGGGAGTTCGATACAACGGCGAAGTCCGCTGACACTATCGAAAATGCAAGACATTTTCGGAAGTTCCAAAAACCATAAGTTTTTGATACCTTGCGGGGCATAAAGCCTCGAGTGCTCGCTTCGCTCGCAATCGTTGTCGAAAATCTCCCTCGCCGCCCTTTATTTTAGAAATTAAGAGAATGAAACCGACAGGCAAACCAGAGGAGGGGTGGAAAAAGAAACTACAGCCAGAGCAATACCACATATTGAGAGAAAAAGGAACCGAAATGCCGTTTACGGGAAAGCTTTTGCATAATAAGGGTGATGGCACTTATTTGTGTGCGGGCTGCGGTGCTGAGCTTTTCTCATCAGAAGCAAAGTTTGATTCAGGGACAGGCTGGCCAAGCTTTTATGAGCCAAAGAACAGGGAAAATGTTGAGCTGAAAAAAGATTTTACTCAAGGCATGGTAAGGACAGAAGTCTTGTGCAAGAAATGCAACGGCCATCTAGGGCATGTTTTTGGAGATGGTCCGGCGCCAACGGGAAAGAGGTTCTGCATCAATTCGTGCGCTTTAGAGTTCAAAAAATCAAAATAATACATCATTCTTTTGAATAATACTCAATTTTTAAGATAAATCTGTAAATAATATATGGCAAAACAAAAAATATTGAATAAACAAATCCTACTAAAAAATTATTTTGGACAACCTTTAATTCCAGTATTTGTGAAATATCGTTGGAAACACTAGATATAACTAGTATGTTGGTGAAAGCAATTAACGGGATTAATATCGCTAAAATTATGTGATGCCTCTTATTCAGGTGCTCTATGCTCCGTATAACCAACTCAAAAAGCAATCCGAAGACCAGGCCCAAACCAATGATGATTGCATATATAATTCCGCCTTTTAAAGTTGCCAAAATGGGCATCAATGCAACAGAAATTGAATAGTTTGCAGTTATTATTACGGCAAGCAGTATCCAGTAAACCCTTTTTTCGAGAAACAATCCTTCTTTGGTTTTGCTTTGTTTTGCCTTTTTTATTATTTTAAGCGCTTTGTTTATTTCTTTTTTATTCCATCCCCTTTTCTCAAGCCTTTTGATTAGGTTGTCCATGCTGCCAGTGAGTTAGCTAGTGCTCCTCTTTTTCCTCGTTAATTATTTTTTTGACAAAATACACAAAGTTCTTTGTACTCTCATAATATTCTTTTAAAGTGTCAATGCTCACCTCAACAACTTCGCCTTTGTCAATTGTTGCTATCATTGTGACATGCCTTCTGAATTCCTCCCTTTTTGCGTACTCTGCTTTGCTTAACTTTCTTAATCTTATGTAAAAATTAATGTAATCAAGCAATTCAGCGTTGTCAGGAAACGTCTTTTTCAGCAAATCACATCTCAGCCCTATATTTGAAGGAATGGCTGCTACCAGCTTTTTTTCTTTCGCATATTCCAGCAAAGATTGCAGCCCAAAGCCAATGCAATTTATAAGTCTTTCAATTACATGCTTGATGACATCTACTGTTCTAGTATACTTCAAACTTACCCAGAAAAGATGCTCAACTCTTTTTAACTCCTGTATTGCCTCTTCGAATGACTCTTTCATAGAACACCAAACAGAATTATTTTTTTTGCAGTCTTAATATGGCTTCTGCCAAGTTTCCGTTGCTTTCTTCAAGCGCAGCATGGGCCTCTTGGGTTGTGCATCTTGTCTGCTCTATGACTGTTGCAATATCCTCTTGGCTTATCTCCGCATTACTTCTATCCACTTCAATGATATCGCCAACAACTTGGAGCGTTTCCTGGCCCATCATATTGATTTTGCTCACATGCGGATTCTTAATAACCAAATCTTTGCCAGGCGCTTTTATAATCACTTCATGGGCTTCGATCTCTTCTTGCCTGATTCCAAGTCTTTTCATTGCTTTCTGCATATCTCTTGGATTCATTCCTGGGAACATGACACCACCCTATATACCAATCAATCTGTTGCCGTAAGAGTAAAGAAATAGCATTATTACAATAACAACAATACAAAGCACAATTATATGGCCTGGCTTGAACTTTATTTTGCTTTGATACTCATCAAAATACCTAACTAAACCTCCCATTCCAGAGGGCATAGATATTTTGTCCTGTGCCATTTTATTTTGCGTGTTTGCCAATATTAATGAATTGTAAATTGATGGCAGGGTTCGAATAAGCCGCCTTTTGTCAGGCCCTTAGTGCAATTACAAAATTGCGATAGCCTGTCTTAGCATTAAACTAAGCGTCTTTAATCAGACTTGCACCAGCCAGGACTCGCCGTTTCATCCATGCTGCAAAAACGTCCGTTGGTTATCTGAATCTTCTCGCGAAGATCTTCGCAAACATCATCCTTGGCTTGCATGCGAATTTGCTCGCAGGCTAGCATTCATTCACAGCGGTCTCGTTTCTGAGCGGTTGCCGTCAATTACTAGACCTCACTTTCGCGAGTAGCTACGTTGGGTGGGCGGACTTTCCTCAGCGCTTCAACAGCAAAAACTCGCTGTATAGGCACCGAAGCTAAGTACTAACCCTGCCTTTGCATAGTATAGAAATTGGGTATATAAAATTATCTGTTTTTCTTCTTCAAAAAAGCTTCCTTAAGCTGCCTTAGCTCATCGAGTTGCTCTAGCAAAATTCCTTCTTTTATGTCCTCGCCAATGGCAAGCAGTATTATGAATATAACCATCAAAAGCCAAAGGAAAACAGTCTGCAAAAATCCCCATGTTATTTTATAGCCTTCAATAGCGAAAACCTTGTTAATGAAAAAGTAGCCTATCACAAGAACAAGCAACCCTACAACCAACAGAAGTTTCTCAAAAATACTAGTTTGCCTCTTTTTTTCCATCAATACTAATCTTTACTACTATGTTTATATACTTTTCTTTTATATTGATGGTTAAACCAGCACACTTAAATTATTTTCTTCTTAACACTATAATCTTTAATGATTGCTCGCCGCTCCAGACGTCTTTTTCTTTTCCAACAACAAATTCATGCTTTTCCGCATGCTTTTTGACAAATTCAGGGATTCTGGAAATCAACGCAATGACGCCCTTGTTGTTTAATATATAAGCGCTTTGATAGAAAAATTCATTGTAAATTTTGTCCAAATTCGCATTTTTTGACGCCGGCGGATTTGATACAATCACATCAACACTTCTTTCCTTAAACCTTATATCAAGCCATTCCAGCTCAACTCGGCTGAAATTAATCAGCTTGTCAACTCCAGCTATTTTAGCGTTTTTCTTTGAATAATCAACGCACTTGAACAAGTTGTCAAAGCTGTATATCTCCGCCTTGGCCTTTTTTATGCTTTTATCAATTTTGCTAAAGAATTTCTCAAATTCAATTCCGAGCTTCAATTTTAAAAAAGCAAATCTGTCTTTCTTATAGTAATTATGCGGAAAGCCAGACGCATAAAACGCAGCTTCAATTGAAATCACCCCATCCTTGGAGAAAGGGTCAAGCACAACACCATTTTTTTCAAAACCGCCTTCTTTGACAAGAGCGTAGGCAATGGTTCCTCTCAAAGAGTTTGGATGAAGAAAAATCTTGTAGCTTCTTTTATTGAGCTCAAAACCGGCAAAATCTATTCCAAAATAACATTTATTATTGATAATATAAACAAAAAAAATCATTTCGCAATCTTTTATACCAAACGCAATATTCTTATCAATATTCTTCTTTTTCAAATTCTGTAGAATAAACTTGGCAGATTTTATTTCAACATTGACACTGTTGAAATTATGGGTCCCTATTCTCATACATTCCACTCTGAATATTCTGTGATCATTTAGCCATTCTTCAAAATCCAATCCCGCAATAAACTTTTCAAAATCCTCAAAAAAGTTTTCAAACTGGAAACTTCCCATCATACATAGAACCCTGTCGACTGATTGTGCCTTATAGCACAGCAAGCATAAATCCCCGAAATCCTTAAAATCAAATATAACACATCCTTCATCTATTTTACATACTGCATTAGTCAATTCCCGGATTTCAACTGAAGCTGATTCTTCAATCCCTCTCGAGACTATAGCTAGGCCTTTCATAACAGAAAAAACTTCGGTTGATTTAAAAATATTTTGTGGAATATCCTTTTTAACAAATAATTATTTAAAATATAGGCAAATCACGAAAATAATGGCAAGCAAATCAAGGGAATTTAATCTCAAAATAATCTTAACTACCGTACTTTTTATATCATTTACAGATACTTATTTTATATTAAAAAATGAACATTTCTCCCAATTATTTTGGTTTTGCAATGCCATGCTTTATCTGATAGTTATAGGTATATATTTTGAAAGTTCTATTTTTTTAACCGGCATTTTTTTGGGAGCTTTGGTTGTTCAACTACCATGGATTATTGATTTTTTATTAAAACTGTTATTTAGATATGAATTATTTGGCATAGCATCTTACATGTTCGATTATGGATTTAAGAACATAAGATTCTATATTGAGCTAGATCATCTGCTCATTATTCCCTTATCCATTTATGGAATTAAACGGTTCGGCTTTAACAAAAATGGATGGATTTTTTCAACAATTGCAGCTTTTTTGTTAAACATTGGAGCTTTTGCTTTTTCGTCAAATGCAGACAATGTTAATTGCGTATTTTACTCGTGCTTCAATGATAAAATAACTTTAAACAATACTTTTGTTTTTATGATGCTATGGGCAAGTTTAATAAGCATATTAACTTTTATTTTGAGCAGAATCATCCACAAAATCCCAATTCTGAAAACTATGTCAAAAATTAATTAAATGATTATTAAATATTATTCCTTCTCTGTACATTTCTGCACATTCTTTCTGACTTTTTGTAGTTTGCAATTACCATATTTTGAGCATTCTTTAGGCGTCAAATCAGAACATTGTACCTTTATACATTTCTCTAATTCTTTAGTTTGTGTCCATCCGCATTTTCCATCGTTTTGTCTTTCGCATTTGCCAAATTCTTGATAGCAAGCGTATTTTGGTTTGTATTCGCATGTAGTAGCCATTTTGTCCATGTAAGAAGCCTCTCCGCAAAGCTCGCCAGAGCAGCCTCCAGCTTTGCATGGCTCAGGTTTATCAACGCATTTTATCCTATTCTTTCTTGCTTTTATGACTTCGCAATTATCGTATTTTTGGCACTCATCTATTATTAATTCAGAGCATTTTCTTTTTACGCAAGTGCCATCTTTGCAGCCGCTCGCACATCTAAACATATCTCTTTGCGGATTATTGTTGGCATCGCAGGAAAGCTCGATTACATAACATTCTTTGCCGTCGCAATAATCCTTATGCTCATAATTGCCTGCAGCTACTTTTACTGCACATTTGTCAGGCACAGGAGACAAATCCCAGCCAGGGTAATTTGTTGCAAGTGTTCCTTTGGTATAGTATTCTTTTCCGCCATCGGAGTCCACACATTTAAGTGCAGATGTAATCTCAATTTCTTTTGTTGCCTTAATGCCTTTACCACTTATTTTGTCGAAAGTTACCCTATATTTTCCAGTTTTTACGCTAGTGCCTTTGCAATCAAGCCTTGCTGGCCAATCTCTGGAATCGCATGCAGAATAATCCATTTGGTTCCATACTCCTACATATTTCTGTTCTCCCGGTTTGATAGGTATTTCTGATATAATGAATGCGCAATCAAAAACCGGCCCATGATTTCTTACCATATTCCCTTTCAAATCGGTAATTGTAATCAAGGGATTGCAAGTGCTGTCTGTTTCCTGGCCTGTTTTTGAGCTATAATATAAAATTTCATCCCCATTGTTCTTTACAAAAATATCTATCTTTTCTCCAGCGTAATAACTTTCTTTTTGCGTTACTACTTCTAACCCATTTTGAGGACTGATACATGCCCCATTTGAGCAGCCTTTAGCTCCGCAACCTTGTATTTTTCTTTTAGCAACGCCATTTTCACAATAAAACTCAGTCATTTCGCTTAAAAGTCCATTTCCTAAATCCATTCCAGAACACTCATCCGCAACTTCTATGGCATCAAAAAAAGCGTCAGGAAGACCGTCCCCTTTCACCACTCCTGGCAAATTCGAAGCCTTAATGCTACCTTTAACGTAGTAATTTATTCCTTCATCAGAATCTGTGCAATTTCCTTCTTGCACTGCGACAAAGTCACTGCAAACGCTATACTTGTTCCCATGGCAAAGCTGAAGTTTCTGCCCGTTGCTTATTCCAAAGAAGCCGCTTAATGGTTGCGTTACCTTGATGTTTTCTCCAGAAGTGCAGAAATAATTAGGTGTGTGCATAATGGCTTTTTTATCATTCAAAAGGTGTACACATACATCAAAGTTTTTGGAATAAGTAACTTCCAAACTAGAATCTACTATTTTAATTGATTGAAGTCTGACTTCCTCTGCTTCACAACTGTCAGTCTCAAAAGAACCACTTGAAGTAAAGCCAACAACCAAGGGCTTTCTGTTATGGCCTCTTTCGCGCACCCATTCAACTTTATACTCATAATTTTTTCCTTGCACGGCTTCATTCCAACTGACTGAACTGCTGTCAGGCTGTCCAGACCATTCAGCTCCTCCAGCGATAGTTATGTCAACGCCCTTCGATTTTTCGTCAAATGGCCAATTAATCAATTGCCATGAAATAACAACATGAGGCAACCCATTCTTGCAAGTGGCAGTAGCACTTGAAGTTGCTGAAGGTTCGGAAGATGCTTGGACTTCAATTGGAACGCTTCGAACCAGCTCTTTAAACCCATTCTCTCCATAATAAATAAGTTCGTAAGTGCCTGGGTTTTTTGGAGCTTGCAAAGCGCCGGTTCCTGACTTTAATCCCTTAATATAAAAAAATCCAAATTTGTCATTCCATTGCGCTCCTTTTGGAGCAAAGGCAATGTAGTCATTTTCAAATGCAGTGCCTAAATTGTCCCAATAAACAGAAAGTTCCTCTCCTGCTTTTACATCTGTTTTTGATGGTTTTATATTAACAAGTGAAACAACTTCAAAACTTGTACTAACCACGTTATTATCTCTGTCAAACTCTTTTAAATTATTTGAAGGGTCAAGCTTTACAATGAGATTTTTCATTCCTTGTGTTGGGAACGTAAATATAAAAGCAGACATACAACTCTCGCCGGGTTGTAAAACAGTTGATTTGCCGCACGTATCAGACTTATGAATATTTTGAATTCCATCATCATTATTGGAGTAAATATACAGCGTAGGCGAAGCAACAGCAGTGCCAATATTAACAACTTTAAAAGCTACAAGAACTTCCTTATTTGATTCTCTGATGGTCGGTGATATAAAAAAGCCTTCAGGCACGGCAAGGTCTGGAAGACTGGCTGAAAGACTGCAAGTAGCATCAACTTCAAAAGAATTCACGCCACATTTACCTGTGTCTTTGTCACATTTATTAATACATGACGTTTCAGCGTAACTCTTCCAAGTTCTGGATGGCTTACAAGAAGTTTCGCTACCCTGTAATTCACTATAACCATCATGACATGCCCATTTTGCGTACCTAAATCCCACTGGTTGTTGTTTTTCAACGCATTTTTTCCTATTCTTTCTAACCTTTTTAAGCTCGCAATTATCGTATTTTTGGCACTCATCTATTATTAATTCAGAGCATTTCATGCACCTATCATTTCTGCAGCCATTTGGACACATATAACTTGTTTTTTTACCTACATCCCCTTCGCAATAATACTCAGTTAGTTCGTTGTCCAAGCAAACATCATAATCCTTAGCTTCTTTTTTTCCTAATATTACGAAACCCTTTTCGAAATAATTTTTTCCACCATCAGAATCTGTACATATCTTGGGCGGTGGAGGCGGTGGAGCTTTTGAGTTTACTGGCTGCACAAATACGTAAACAAACAAAATTGACAATAACGACAGCAAGACTAACTTTTTGATGTTTCCCGCCTCTTTTTATGAATATTTATATTCCTTCTATTTAATATTTTCCATATCTAATAAAATAAAAGTATTTATATTGCCCATTCCATTCAAGTTATGTATGATAAGGATAATATTAGATACAAATTTTTTATTAATCCCGCTACAATTTAGGGTAGATATATTCTCTGAATTTAACAGAATATGCAAATTTAATTACGAATTATACATTTTTGAGCAGTCAATTTGCGAGCTAAGTAACATCATTGAAGAGCAGTCAGGTCTAAATAAAAAAGCAGCACGGTTTGCACTAAAACTCATTAAATTAAAGAATATCAAAATAATCAAATCCGAAAAAATTGATGTTGATTTGCTGATACTTGACAGCATAAACAAAGATGTAATAATAGCTACACAAGATGCTGAGCTTAAAAAGGAGCTGCTAAAGAAAGGTGCTTCTTTAATCATCCTGAGGCAGAAAAAATACCTGCATTTGATTGAGAGAAAGCTTTATAAATGACTCGTGTATTCCGAATACGTTAAAATGTTCTATAAGATTGAGCTGAAAGATCATATACGGATACCTCCTAATCTATTCAATTTGCCATTGGAGGAAGCAGTAGTCAAGAGAATAAAGACCAAATACAGCGGATATATATCAAAAGATCTTGGCATTGTGGTGGACGTGCCAGGGGTAAAGGAAATAGGGGAGGGCATTATCATAGCTGGGGACGGCGCATCATACTACAATGTTTCATTCGAGCTTTTAACATTCAAGCCCGAGATGCAGGAAATAGTGGTTGGAAAAATTAAAGATATAGCAGAGTTTGGAGCTTTCATCAACATAGGACCAATTGACGGCATGATACACATTAGCCAGACCATGGATGATTTTGTCAGCTTCAGCAAGGACAAAGCACTGACAGGCAAGGAGACAAAACGTGTCCTGAAAGTAAATGATGTTTGCAGGGCACGAATAATTGCTGTATCTTTTAAAGACCCGCTAAACCCGAAACTGGGACTCACAATGAGGCAGCAGGGCCTTGGAAGACTTGACTGGATAAAAGAGGATCTTGAAGAGAAAACCGGCAAAAAAGAAGAAAAGGAACCAAGAGAAAGCAAAGAGAAGAAGAAATGAAAAAAAAAGTATGCAAAAAATGCAGGATGTTTGTTGAAGGCAACGAATGTCCTGTCTGCAAGTCAAACCAATTTTCAACAAACTGGCAGGGCAGGCTTAACATTATCGATGCCAACAAATCGCTAATAGCAGAAAAAATAGGCATCAAGTCAAAAGGGGAATATTCTATTAAGGTAAGGTGATTTTTATGCAGATGAATCTTACAAATAAAAAAGAAGAGCCACTTTTGTCAAGAACAAAAATTACAGCAAGATTAGAGTTCGAGAAAGCCACACCCTCTTATCAGGAAATAACCACACTGCTTGCAACTCACTTAAAGGCTGAAGAGAAGCTAATAGCTATAAGGCACATCTATAATTCATTCGGCAACAGGAAGGCAGAAGTAACCGCCTATATTTATGCGGACGAAATCAAGAAACAGGCTATAGAGCCAAAGGTCAAAGAGAAGAAGGAGAAAAAAGCAAAAGAAGAAAAGAAAAAGTAATTAAAATGGCAAAGGAACAGGCAAAGAAGAAATTGAAAGGGAGATGGAATCTTTACGAGAAGTCAGGAGATAAACTAACAAGGAAAAATAAGTCATGCCCAAAATGCGGGCAGGGCACTTTTATGGCTAAACACTCAAACAGATGGAACTGCGGTCACTGTAAATATACAGAATTCTTGGGGAAATGACTTTTTTACATTATTTTATACATTACTTATTTGTTGCTAAACTTCTGAAAAACAAGCAAATCTTCAGTTGTTAATTTCTCTCTTCTTTTGATTTTTTGCTGTATTTCCTCTTCCTTTGACTTCAAGAATAACTCTTGCTGCATCTTTATTATTTCATTTTTTTGAAAATTTATTTTGTCCAATTCCTCTTTTATGTCATTCATTATTTTCAATTTTTCCTTTAATTCAGCGTTTGCTTCTTTAAACCTTTTCTTAAACTCAGAAAATTTTTTGAATGCGTCTTGCTCCTCATCTTTCATATTGTCAATCTCTGCAGAAATCTTTAATATTCCTTCATGCAAAATCTGGCTTTCTTTCGCCTTTTCCTGTATCAATCTATGGTTTTCATTTGCCTCTTTTCTCATCCCCTTGATCACATCAGAGATTTGATCGGTTTTTTTGCCTGCTTCTGCCATGATATCAGCATTTTCGTACAATTTTTTCAATTCTTTTATCCTTCTCATCAATGCCTGTTCTTTATCAAATGGCATCGGCTCTGTTTCTATCTTAAACTCAAGCTTTTCAATACTCTGCTTGATATTAGAAGGAGATTCCCTTATGTTCAATGATTTTTCAAGCTTGATTTTTTCTTTTCTTAGATTACCCAGCTCCTTTAATTTTTGAGATATGCCCCTGTTTATGCCGTCCCTTTTCGGTTTTAACTGCTTGACCTCATTAGTAAGCAAGTCTCTTTTGGCTTTACTGCTCTTTATCAGCTGGATAGCTTCTTTAATTTTTTTTGAGAATTCCTCTTTTTTCTTGAACCATGACTCTTTTTCTTTGTCCAGCCCATTCAGCAAATTCCTTAACGTAGATACCTCTGCCCTGTGCTTGTTCAGTTCTTGAACTAACTGATTTTGGCTTTGCTGTGATGTCATGAATCTGATGCAAATGCATGTTTCAGCCGAATAAAGCGCCTAATCCAGCTGCTGCGGCCTCCTCACTTTTCTTCTCTTCAGCCACTTTCTTCTTTTCATCAACTTTTTCAGCCTTGTGCTCGCCATGTGCTACCGGCGCTGCCACTGCAACCTGAGCTACTGCTGCCTTTTCAATCGCTTCTTCTATGTTGACTCCTTCCAAAGCTGCGACAAGTGCCTTTGCCCTTGCGTCGTCAACCTTGACCTGTGCTGCTTCTAGCACTTTCTTGACATTCGCTTCATCAACCTTTTGGCCTGCCTTGTGAAGCAACATAGCTGCGTATATGTACTCCATCGTCTATACCTCCAATTTGGTCCAAATAATTTTCTGGCCAATTTTGTTTGATTTTGTTATTAAACCTTTCTTATATAAATCTTTTAATGGCATGTTTACATTACTTTTTCTAACGCCTAATTTGAAAATTAATTCTTCTGTAGAAAGATTTTCCGATGAAAGCAAGTCAATAATTTCTTCCTTTGTTTCGTTATTTTTTCTTCTTACACCATTATAATTATTTCTAATTTCAATTAATTTTGATAGTTTATTTAACTTCGTGGGATGATTAAATCCAATTACTTGAAAATATTTTTCAATCTCTTTTGGTTTTATTGTTAAATAAAAATATGATTCTGATTTTTCAGCTATTTGAACATCGCTAAAATCTAATTTTCCTGTTAGTAATTCTTTTATAGATAATAAAATATTTTTATTAGTTGAATAAATACTTATCTTATGATTCAAATCTACATTTCCTTCGTCATCAGCAAAAGCCCTGATTAGAGCTACGGAAAATTCTATTGGCAAATCTTTAATTCTTTCCGGGATTATGGCATTTCGTGTTTTGAAATCAATATTATAAAAGAATTTAATTAAGTCCGCAATAACTCTTGGGGACCTTAAATCGTAACAGCCTGAATTTCTATAATAGATTTTTTCATCTACATCACCAAAAACAGATGAAATTAGTTTTTGGAAATTATCTATTAAGTCTTTATTTGAATTTGTGTATATAGGAATATTATTCTTGTTGACGCTTCCATCTCCAATTAAATGTGCAATCAGGGCAAATAACTCTGGACTTTCGATTATCGGTAGTTTAGGATTTTTAACCGCTAAGCTCGAATTAGGGCCTTTATAGGTGATAACATTGCTTTCAATTTCATTCCAATCAAGACCTCTTTTATTAACTATTTTTTTAATATGGACTAAAGGTATGAATAGATTTAATTTTTTCCAAAAATGAATTACTTGAGGAGATACAGACAAGAAATTTGCTAATTTTTTTAACGAGCCAAAATAGTTTATACTATCATCTATAAATTTATCATTATCGCTAAGTAATATCCTAATCCTATCTGCTGGAAAATCTTTCAAATGAAATTTTTTAATTACCATTTATTTCTCTTTCTTCTCATGCTCTTCTGCTGATTTCTTATGAAGCTCATGGTATATTTTCTCAACTTCCTTTACTTCCTGCTGCTTTTCCCTCATTTTTATGTTTGCTTCAAGCTCTTTTTTTGTAGGAGCTTTTATTTCATGTGATTCTGATTTTTGTTCTTCAGGCATTATTTCTTGAAATTCTTTTTTTACTTCGGTTTTATCTTCTGCATTTTCGTCTTTTATCTCATGCTTTTTTTCAAAAGTTTCTATATTTGCAGAATCTTTCAGGCTTATCATTTGCTGCTGGGCTTTTCCCAAAAGCAATTCAATGATTCCCTTGTCAAAAATATTTTGTGAAATTCCAAGATTTTTTGCGTCATTGTTTGCCTTTCCAATCAAAACCGAAATAGTTTCTTTTGTTGGGTAAGCAGAGTTCACTGCAAGATTAAATGCCCATCTTGAAGCATTGCTTAGCCTGTTTTTGTATTCTGTTTCGTCAATTGAAAGCACATCCTTTGTATAGATTAACCCCCTTTCATAAACAGCAACCAGCTCAAGGCCGACTTCCATTGGCTGAATTCCAAGTCTTGTTAAGATTTCAGCAACCTTTGGCTTTATCTTTTCCCCGGCTTTTACAACAACTGTGTCCTCCTTTATAGCCACTTTGCCACTTTCCACTCCAGCTTTAATGCCAGCTAATGCAAGCTCTCCAATTATAGGTCCAGGAGCAAATGATGTTGGGCCTTTGCTTACAGCAATATCCCGAGGGGCTGTTTGGCCGGGCTTTGCCGGCGCAGGGCTTTTGTTTTTCTGCAGGGTTTTGCTTAGCTTGAAGGGATTTTCTTTTGTGAATATCAATGCAGGCATTCCGCCTAAATGAACTTCAAGCTTTTCAATACCTTCTTTTTTTGATTTTGTCTGTTCGATGGCAAGATTCATAAACCTTCTTTTTGTCATTGTAATCTTGAAGCTACTTCTCAATTGAGCCCTCATTGCCTGCAACTGCGGTGCAGGAAGATTCTCCATATTGACAACTGCGATTATAGGATACTCATTAATGAGGTTAACAAGACTGCCTACAATCTCCTTTTTGTATTCCGCAACATGCGCTTGTATTGCTTCTGCCATTTTTTATTTTGTTTCTTTTGCTACCTCAATTTTCTCTCCAATCTTGACAGGCTTTCCCATGGTTAATTTTACATACACTCCTTTGATGTTATGGCTTTCATTAGGCAATCCCTGTAGCAATGAATTATAAACAAAAATAGCGTTTTCAGTTGCTTTATTGATGTCCATATCCTCAACTCCAATAGCGCACTGGATCAAAGGTGCGGTTCTTGCAGTTATTCTTACTGTGCGCTGCAGTTTCTCGTACAAGGCTCGGAGGTTTGCATTTGGAGGCACTATGCACCCAGACTTAGGATTTGGCATCTTTGCTCTTGGTCCGAATATCCTTCCAAAGGCAGTAGCAACTTTCGGCATTATGTTCGATTGGGCAATGAAAAAATCAAAGCTATTGGCAATTTTTCTTATTTCCCTTTTGTCCTTATACTTAGCGAAATTGTCTGCTAAAATCACAGAATCGCAAACTGATTGTGCCTGTTGCTCAAGCTCAGGCCCTACCAAAGCACATACCTTTGCTTTCTTGCCTCTTGGGTGCGGCAATGTTACAAAGGCATCAACCTGATGCTCCTGCTTTTTTAAGTCAAGCCCTTTTAAGTTTATGATTAAGTCAAAACTCTGCTTAAAATTTCTTTTCTCAGAAATATCCTTTGCCTTTAGTAAAGCTGCTTGTATTTGTTCTTTATCCATTTGCCCTCCTACCGAAGTAGTTTAACGGGTAATATATGTATGGAATATTGGAGGCTTTAAAAAAGTATGTGTTTTTGGAAAGATTTAAATATTCCTAGCTTAATGAGTTTTAAAGGGAATAATAAATGAAAAAAGAGGTATTGTCAATTTTAATTTTGATGGCTATTTCCATAGTTGCCTGCCAGCAAGCTGTTAAAAAGGAAGTCATTGAAAAAATGCCTGAAGCGCCTAAGTTGGATGCGACAAGAGAAGCAGCTGTAGATTCTGTTGGCAAAGATTTGGACAATGTAAACAATGTTGAAAAAGACTTAAGCACAGAGGAACTTAGCGATTTAGATGCAGAATTGGCGGACATGCAAAATATTTAAGAAGATTTTTATAAAAATACTATTTCTTCTGGCTTATGATTAAGATTGATGGGAGCTATGGAGAGGCTGGCGGACAAATCGTGCGAACAGCATTAGCCCTTTCCACAATCACCCAAAAACCATTTGAGATTTATGACATTAGAAAAGGGCGCAAAGACTCTGGACTGAAAAGCCAGCATTTGTATTGTGCAAAAGCCCTTCAGGAGCTTTGCAGCGCTGATATAGAAGGAGCAGAGCTTGGCTCTTTATATTTGAAATATCATCCAAAAAAGATTGTTGCTAAAAATCTGGACATAGACATTGAAACTGCTGGCTCCATAACGTTGTTGCTTCAGGCTTTGTTATTGCCCTCAATATTCCTAAGCAAGCCAATCACAATAACCATAAGCGGGGGCACAGATACAAGATGGAGCATGCCTTTTGACTACTTCTTCAATGTTTTGCTGCCGCAACTCCAGCGATTTGCTAAAATAGAAGCTAAATTGTTGAAGAGAGGATACTATCCAAAAGGCAATGGCAAAGTTGAAATTAAAATAGCCTCAAAATACAAGTTAAATGATTTTTCTAGTTTTGATGAATTTCACAAACATTTAATACAAAATGTTCAGAAATATAATTTAATAGAACAACATTACTTAATTCAAATAAAAGGCATTTCGCACGCATCAAGTAATCTGCAAAATGCTAAAGTTGCAGAAAGACAGGCAGAATTTGCTAGGAACATGCTAAAATCTAAATATAATATCCCAATAAACATATCAACTCAGTACCAAGAAACCTTATCAACAGGCTCTGGCATCACTTTATGGGCGATTTTTTCAAAAGATAAAGATGACATTGATGAAAATAATCCGATTAGGCTTGGTGCAGACGCTCTTGGCGAGCAAGGCAAAAGAGCAGAAATTGTTGCAGAAGAAGCAGCCAAGAACTTAATCATGGAAATTGAAAGCAAAGCTCCCGTAGACATGCATCTTGCAGACCAAATATTGCCATTCGCGGGATTAATTGGAAATTCAAAAATTAAAGTTTCTGAAATAACAAACCACTGCAGGACAAATATTTATACAATAAACCAGTTTCTTGGACAAGTTTTTGAAATTGATGAAGAGAATAATATCCTATCGATTGACTGAAACAACAACATTTTTAAATCAAAATCTTATCCCAAAAATAAAATGGCAGAAAAACATGCAGTATGCACTTCATGCAAGAAGAGAATAAGCAACACAATAGGCTCAACTAGGTTTATGTGCCCCAAGTGCGCTAAGGTGGAAATTGTAAGATGCAATCATTGCAGAGAAATAGCTGCGCATTACAGATGTTCCAGTTGTGGCTTTGAAGGACCTAATTGAATATGGCGAAGGTAGTTGTAACTTTCAGAATAATGCCCAAAGACCCCAGCATAGACTTGTCCGGATTAGAAAGCGGAATTAAAAAAGAGATAGTGGATTTCTGCAGCTCTGAAGAATTTAAAACCAATATTGAGCCAATAGCATTTGGATTGAAGGCTCTCAAAATGATTTTTGTAATGGATGAAAGCAAAGGCAGCACAGAAGAGCTTGAAAACAGGATAAGCCGCATTAATGGTATAGAATCTGTTGAAGTGGTTGATGTAAGAAGGGCAATTGGTTAGCTGAACAATGTATACTCAAGCTCATCCAAGCTTGTGAATCCTAGGGCGGCAACATTGCCTTCTGCCGTCTTAACACATAAAGTCTGGCCCGAAAATAATTGCATAACTGCAACATCTGTAAAAATACAATCTTCTTTCTGGGCTTCTCTTATTGGCTTATCAATAGCATTTATTTGTGCAGGTGTTAACGCAGTGAAATGAAGGTAAGAATCATATTTTCTTGAAAATAGGTCGCTTTTATCTGTCCTTAGTTGTGTAAATTCCATCTTGTCAAAGTCATAATACATTGCAAAATAACTTAAGTTAATTTTGCTGAATTTATGGTTTTCTGCAAATTCATTTTCAGGCTGGCTCTCATTGGCTGGCTCTTGGCTTGTCTTTTTTGTTTCTTTATCTTCCACAGGCTTTTCAGTTTCAAGTTTAAGCTGGATTAACTCCACATTAATTTCTTCTGTTCTTCCTACCCTTATAGCCACTGTTTTTTGAAAGTCCTTGTAACCCTCCTTTTTAGCTAACAGTGTATAAGACCCAACCGGGACGTTATAAATTGTGAATGGGGTGCTGCCTTTAAACTCTCCATCTATGTATACCTGTGCCAAGCTCGGTGTTGATTCGACAAAGAGAATGCCTGTGTCGCCAATTTCTTCTGTTTCTTGGGAAGTTTGTTTTTCTATTTTTTGAGCGCACCCTGCAGCAGATACAGCAAAAAATACCAGCAATACCAGCATGGTTATGATATTCTTGTTCTCCATATTTTCATATATTGGGCGCGATAATATAAAAATCTATTTATTTTTCATCAAATTGATTAACTTTGCAAGAGGCATATCGCTCCTTATACCTTCTCCTTTAAAATGAGTTTCGCTAGCCTGATAGCCTAATTTTCTTATTTTGCTTATTACAAATTCCTTTTTTTGCAAATGCTTTAATTTGTTTTTCCGGCAAATATCACTTAAATCATAAAAACCGACAGCATCAATTTTTGATTCATCTCTTATTATTTTTAAAAATCTGGTCAATTCTTTGTTGTTTTTGAAGAATTTATTTTTCAGAGCATTGACATATATTCTGCTTGTTAGATGCTTGTCCCATAAATTGCCGAGCCACATGGGCCCCGCATTATTGAAATATCCATGGGATTTCAAGGTCTCGTCTGATTTATTTTTTCCTTTATAATTTTTTAGAAAAATCCTCATATAATGCTCTTTTGAATAAGAAAAAATTGGGATGAATGCCCTACTGAATTGTGCTGCAATGAGCTGTACTTTTCTTATTAAAATCCTTAAGCCTGTTTCATGCATCAAGGAATCCCTTCTTGGCATTGCCCAGTACTTTCTCATGCAGGCTTTGGGGAATGTGCCGCACAACGCGCTTGTATCAGTTGCCGTGACTGCCAATATGCCGTCTCTTGACAGCCTTTTGCATGCTGCGTCAAGAAATAAGTTTGGCGTGCCGAATGGGTCAATATCAATATAATCAAGACCCATGGAATGCAAAAGAAAAATATTAGCATCGAGATTTTGAATTATAATATTATTATTCTGATCATATTTAATTTTATTTAATTCCAAATTTTCTTTAATGAGGCTTACAGCGCTCTTGTCATAGTCATTAATGCAAATTCTTTTAATTTTATTTTTATTCAATTCTTTCAAAAACCGGATGCTCCTGACTCCGGTTGCTGCCAAAGGATCCGCAATCTGCAAATCAGTTTTATCAATAGAATTAAGCAGCAATACTGAAATATCCCTGTTTAGGCTCATTGCAGGGTTGTAAAAAACCCTCATTTCTTTTGATATTTTTTTCGTCTTTGGTATTTTTAATTTTGCAGAGCCTTCACTAATTATCGAGCGCATAAGGATAGTCAACTCAGGCTTAAATAAAAATTTTTCTTATTGAGGATAAGTTTAAAAACCTAGTAGCTTTGCTTTGGGGTGATTGAAAATGCTGCGCCAATTAATAATAACAGTAATGGGAAATGTTGATAGCGGCAAAACTCAACTGCTTGACACAATTAGAGACACCTCTATTGTCGAGTCAGAGCCCGGCAGAATAACCCAGTGCATTGGATGCTCATTTATAACTGCGGATGTAATAAAAAAAATTTGCGGCAATCTGCTTCAAAAAACAAAGCTAGAGATAAAAATTCCTGGCTTTATTATATTGGACACGCCTGGCCATGCTGCTTTCACAAATCTCAGAAAAAGGGGCGGCAATCTTGCTGATATTGCAATTTTAGTGATTGATATTAATGAAGGTGTTAAGCTGCAGACGGAAGAGTGTATAGATATACTAAGGCAGTATAAAACCCCTTTTGTCATTGCACTAAACAAAATTGATTTGCTGCCCGGATGGGTGTCAAAGTCTGGTGTTAATTTGCTGGACAACATTCAATCCCAGAGAGAGAATGTTCTGATTTTTGTTGAAAAAAAACTTTATGAGGTTGTCGGCAGGATTAGCCAGTTTGGCTTTAATGCAGAAAGGTTTGACAGGATTGAGGATTATGCAAAACAAATTCCAATAATACCAATATCTGCAAAAACCACTGAAGGCTTGCCGGAGATTTTAATGGTATTGGCAGGTTTGTCGCAAAAATTTTTGGAAGAAAGCTTAAGAGTTGATGTTAAAGGCAGTGCAAAAGGAACAATACTTGATGTCAAAGAAGAAAGAGGCCTAGGAACAACAGTTGATGCCATAATCTATGATGGCTCCTTAATGCAGAATGATATGATTGTTATAGGCTCATTAAAAGAGCCAATCGTGACAAAAATCAAAGCTTTGTTTGAGCCTTTGCCGCTTGCAGAAATGCGTGATAAAAAGGCAAAGTTCAAGCCAGTAAAAGAGGTAACTGCAGCAACCGGCGTTAAAATTGCCGCTCCTGAGCTGGATAATGTTGTCGCAGGAATGCCATTGAGGAGCTGCCTGCCAAATGAGACTGAAAAGGTAAAGGAAGAAATACAAAAGGAAGTGGAGGAAGTTATAATAGAAACTGACAAGCAGGGAATTGTAATAAAGGCAGATTCGCTTGGCAGTTTGGAAGCGCTTGTTAAAATATTAAAAGAGAAGAATATTGAAATAAAAAAAGCCAGCATTGGCAATATTTCAAAAAAGGACCTTTCAGATGCAGAAACCAATTATGAAAAGTATCCGCTCCAGAGTTCAGTTCTTGGATTTAATGTAGGAATAATGCCGGAAGTTAGGGTTCCGTCTAATGTCAAAGTATTGACTAATGAGGTCATCTACAAACTCATAGAAGATTTTGAAAAATGGCAACAGGAAGAAAGGAAGATAATTGAGTCTAAAGAGATAGAATTTTTAAACATGCCCTGCAAAATTCAGATAATGAAAGGTTATGTCTTTAGGCAGAGCAATCCCGCTATTGTTGGAGTAGAGGTGCTTACAGGTACTCTAAAAACAGGAGTTCCGCTAATGAAGAAAGACGGGGCAGCAATAACTGAGGTAAAAAGCATTCAGCAGGAGCAGGAAAATCTTGAGAAAGCTGAAAAAGGCAAACAAGTCGCTGTTTCATTGAGCAATGTCACAATAGGCAGGCAATTGCAGGAAGAGGATGTGCTATATTCAGCAATTCCAGAAGAGCATTTCAGGAAATTCAAGGAGCTCAAGAAGCTTTTGAGCAATGATGAAATAGAAGTGCTCAAGGAAATAGCTGAGATAATGAGGAAAAGCAATCCAATGTGGGGAATTTGAGTTTAATACAAATTAAAATGCCAGAGCTAAAAATCCTCAACAGCAAGGAAATAAAGGAAATTCTCATGCTTATAGAAAGCCAATGGGGAGCTAAAATAAAATTGGATTATGGTTTTTTAAAAAGCAGCAAAAACAGAGTCTTTGTGGTTAGCAAAAGCATTTCAGAAATTGACGTTTCAAAACTAAGGATTAATTCTGTGGGGATGTATTTTTGCGAAATTGACGGCAAAGGCATAAGGCTAAGCATTGAAGGCAGCCAGATTATAGGCCCAAAAGCAGCTAAAAACATTGCTGAGATTAATGAAGAGGAAACAAAAAGATGGTTCAAGGGAGAGGATTTGGAAACTAAAGGAAATTATTCGGGATTTTTAATAATAAAAAATAAAAATGATTTTCTTGGAAGCGGAAAATACGCAAATGGAAGAATTTTGAATTATGTGGGGAAGACGAGAAGGGTTAATTTTATTTAATATTTCTTGATTTAAATGCCGATATTATAGTTGAGTTATAATTATAGGTTTTATGTCCCTTCCAAAAATTTGTTCGAGAATCTTAGCATAATGACTACGGAGTCCTCTTACATATTTACGTACCGTACTTCGTCTTTTATCATAATCGAGGTGACTTGTTCTACCTTCTACAAACTCATTTTCAAAATAAGTGCTCTTATCAACAATCTGTATTCCTCTTACAGAAGGCTCAAAACGACCTGCATTAGCGCCAGTAGGATGAGCTAAAACGACAACCTTCAGAGCCTTAAACCCGCTGGGTTTTGGTTTCTCATAAAAGTTTGTGGTATGGATATGTTCAACGTCAAAATTACCTATTCTCGGAGCGCTTCGTAAAAAGCTTTCGAATTCAAATACTTCATCTAAAGTACCAACGACTGGTCTATGTGCTACCCAATCACTAATAGGTTGTTCAGTTCCTTCACCATTTTCTTGTATGCTGCCATAAGGTAAACTTGCCAACTTTAATAACTTACTCGCCAACGATGCTTTTTGTCTGTAGCTGGTATGAACAGGTGCATACTCCATATATTCCCCTATAGAAGGTGTACGAACTGGAGTCAGTACTATATAACCAGGTGTAGGAGAGATAAATGGTACTAATTTTGTCATATCCAATTCACCATCTTTCATAAAACCTTTTTGTTCTAGTTCTCCCGCTTTAAAGTAAAAAAATCTTGAAGCAGCAATTGCAAAAGAACTAAATCCATTTGTTGCTGTTCCAACTCTATCTAAGAATTCTGTGGTTTGTTCTACTGTTACGCGCTCATCAATAGTTGTACTTCCGCTATTTTTGAACAAAAGATAAGGGTTAAATCCAAAGTCTATTGGAATTATACTTTTAACTGGTTCAGAACCATGAAACATACCCTCAACCAGCATTACAACTCTTGCATCGCTACCGTATAAATGCCTGCTCAGATCTTGTGTAAATGGATATGTAGACGCATCTAAATCCCTAGCTTTAGTTTGGAATTCACTTTTCGCTTTACTAACTAAACCCTCACCAAATCTTCTTTTTTCGCCAGCTAAAAATCCTTGCCGTGTATTAGCTATAATTTGATGAATAGCTGAGTCGGGTGAAACATAATGACTCAATAAATGAGGTTCACCATTATGGTAATTTTTGCCCATTCTTGTATACTTCCAAATAACTAATACTTAAATCTTTCTATAATTTTCTACTTAAAAGTGGTAAAGAATAATTTTTACCACCTCTTAATTTTTTAATTTTTCCCAATATAATCTTTATATAATTTATATATAAAGTTTATTGTGATAGAGAATATAAAATAAATTATTTTCAATATTGAAAATTAAATTTTAACACTTAAAATAATCATTATTTTATTATTCTTTTTCCTCAAAAACACTATTAATCCCCTATTTAAATCAAAAGCAGCCTTGTTAGAGTTTGTTGCAAGCGTCCTTTTAGAAACGAAGTCCGTTTTTCTTATTACTAATTCTTCATCATTATTAAAATTAGGGTTTAGCTCTGCTTTTATTAGTTCTAGGAGTTTTTTGTATTTTTTATTTTGCGTTATTGTTTTTATTGTTATTACAACTTTTTTGTTTTGAGTGTTTTTAATGAATTCCTTTAATTTGTCCAATTCAAAATCAGCCTTAACCCCTACAATGCAGTCTCCTCTCAGGCTTAATTCTTTGTCCTTTGTAAATTCCAGCGTAGTTTTATGAGTTGCTAGAAGATTGGGATGCCCATAAGCGCGAAATTTGTAAATCATTTTTAATTATAAAAAATTTAACTTCAAGGTTAAATTTTTCCGTTATTTCAACAAGCTCTGCAAATAGTCCTTTTTCATCTTAAATCCCTTTTTTTTTGCCAGTTTTTCTATGCCGTTCACAAAATTGCTTCCGTATTGCGCAGCCTGCTTTTTTCTCCATGCAAATTCCTTTTTTAATCCTATAAATTCTGCCGTTTCCCTTAAAATTATCTTTTTATTGTATTTGTCCAGCTTGTACATTGGGTGGACATTCATGGCCGTTTTTATTACGTCCTTGTCGAGAAAAGGCACTCTTAAGTCTAAACCTAAATGCTTTGCTATTGTAAAATCCCTGAGCAAGTCCCTGCTCCACATTTTCTTTAGACCATTCCAGCACTCCTTGTGCAAAGCTTCAAAATTGCTTCCTTGCAAAGAATCTTCATGCCTTTGGTAGCCGGCAAAGATTTCCTCGCTTCCCAAGCCGCTAAACAAAATGGTATTGCTATCTGCCAAAGCAAGCTTTCCAGCTGCATAAAGAACAGAGCCCACGCTTGCTTTTACAATGTCCGCGTCATTCAATAAATTGACCACATTTTTTACAACATCTTCAAGTTCGCTTAAATCCATCACTTTGTACTTAAAATTAAGTTTATGCTCATTAGCCGCTTTTTGTGCCCATGCAATATCATCTGAATTCTCTATGCCGACAGTGTAGCATGTAAAGCTGCAGTTCAATTTTTTTAAAATAAAGGATATCAAAGAGCTATCAACACCGCCGGAAAAAAGAACTCCTGATTTTGGCACAATTCTTTTTTTGACCACATTGACAAGCGATTCTGCCAGCTCCCGCTTGGATCTTTCCTTATTTGTTTCAAGACTGTCAAAATTGTTTTCTAAACCGTTAACAAACTTAACCCATAAGTTTTCTGGAATAAGCTTTCCTTCCTTAACAATCCCCAAAATTTGCGTCATAACTCTTCATAAAAAATCTGCTTTTAAAAATGTTTAGCTTGGTTTAGGCTTTTATAAAGCAAATTTTAAATACTTGACATTAAATTTTCCTTAAAATTGGGGGAATGGCAGATAAAAAAGAGGTGCTAGTCGTAATTCTTGGTATATTCATAATATTTTTATCTCCAAATGTGAATTCTGAGGTGCTTATAAACGAAATTCTTGCCAATGGAGTTGATGACCCTGAATCGGAATGGGTCGAACTTTACAACAATGGAAATTTTGACGTTGATTTGGCAAATTGGAACTTGTCAGAGACTTCAAGCAAAAATTTTACTTTGAATGTGACAATACCTGCAAATGGGTTTATAATTTTAACAGGCGATTTTGCAACTTTTAACGCA